>CAZVRK010000010.1:43888-48952 GCA_964629875.1 uncultured Dehalococcoidia bacterium
GGAAAGCGTTTGTTGACTTCGTGACCTTCTAATATTTCATAAGGAATGCTGTGGATATCACACGCGGTTTTAGAGCCTGTGAACATAGAACTATGTTCATACCCGGCTCTTATGGATCCAGTGGTGATTAATAACTCTTGATTTGTGTCGGCTTGTAACTTATCCCACAATTCGTAGGATTTGCGCATCAAAGTTACATACGAGGGATCTTCATGGTAGGACAATCTGATCATCCTGCTATTACCGTGGGATGATCCCATGTTGTTTGGAATGTCATGTTTGTCTAGGCCGAGTACTTTCCATCCTCTGGCTGCTAAATTGTAAAGCGCTGCACTTCCCATCCCTCCCACGCCGGCTACTATAGCGTCGTACTGTACAGTATTTTTGGACATATAAAGTTTTAATCCTACTTATGAAAGTAATATCAGTCTGATATATGTAATTGTAGAATCAGAGAAGAGTTATAAAGCATGCTGTTAAGGTATGTATGTTATGTGTCATTCCAATGCCTTGATCTGAAAATCTCCATCGGATTCTAGCGGCAATACAATAGCCGCCCCATCTAAATCCCCGTATCCTTCCTCATTCGCACGGTGTAACATATCGTGTGCTAGTTTGGCCCCTGGTGAAGATAGGCCTAGTTCTTCCGCTAACTCATTGACTAGCACAAGATCTTTGAGGAATACTCGTATCTGTGTTCTTTCGCCGATAAAATCCCGATCGATCATGACAGGAGCATTTCGGCTGAGCATAAAGCTTTGCCCCCATCCTGAATTTACTACCTCATATACTAATTTGGGATCCGCACCTGCTTTAGCTCCCATCAGCATAGCTTCTGCAGCTGCTAAAGAGTGCATTCCTACAAGTAGTTGATTAATCAGTTTTACTGTTGTTCCTGTCCCTGTAGGCCCTATATGACGAACCGTAGTCCCCATTGTTTTAAATACTGGTAGTACCGTGTTATAAGCTTCGCTCGGGCCTCCGGCCATGATAGTAAGCTCTCCTGATTGTGCTCTTTCTGTTCCCCCACTGATAGGTGCGTCAAGGAAGATTGCGCCTTTATTGGTAGTACCTTCTGCACAAGCCTTCGATGTTTTCACACCGACTGTGCTGTGATCTACAAGAATCTGACCGGGTTTGGCATTTTTAATTAAGCCATTTTCACCGAGAAAAACTTTTTCAACGGTTGCTATATCTGGCAAACAAGCAAGTATCACATCAGATTCTGCACTCAATTCCATGAGAGATGCGGATCTGTTGGCACCATGCGAGCAAATTTCGTCTACCTTTCCCTGGCTTCGGTTATTAACTGTTATATCGTATCCAGCATTCAATAATCGGTAACACATAGGTAAACCCATTCTACCGAGTCCAACGAAACCGACTTTTAGTGTCATAATTGCAAAACTTCCTATTACTGATACGTATACTTAAATCTTGGGTCTTTGCGTATGCCAATCTGTAATACTCTGATACCCGTACGCTACTTTGAAAACTGTGCTTTCCGCGAATGGTTTACCTACTATCTGTAGACCGACAGGTAGGATTGCAGAAGTGAATCCACAACATATAGATAACGCAGGTGTATTAGCCAAATTGAAAGGTGATGTGAAGCTTCTTCTTCCCTTGAAACCTTGAAGCACCTCTTCTTTACTCTCTACTCCTGCTTTTTCAGGTATTTTGGGAGCGGGTATAGAAGATGTCGGCATAACCAGGACGTCTACTTTGGTTAAGGCATCTAGAATTTGTCGTCTTAGTAGCTCTCTAAGTTTGATAGCTTTTAAGTAGGCATCTGCTGGCATGATACTTCCCATCAGCAATCTAACTTGATTGTTATGGTCTAGTTGCTCCAAGTTTTGTTCTAAGTCTTTTCTAGTCAACGCTGCAGCGTCGCAGCTAATTATCGTCGAAGAGATGGCCGCTGAATGCACTATCAATGGAATAGATATTTCGTTAATGACTGCCCCTGCATTTCCGAGTTCAGAAATTGCTGTTTTGACTAGCTCTCTAACCTCGGGGTCATTTGCTTCAGTGTCTACTCTTTCCGTAATTACACCGATTTTTACTCCTCTTATATCTCCAGTCAGCTCCGACCCATAATCAGGAACTGGTTGATTCCAAGTATAAGGGTCTTTGGGATCGTATCCTGCTATAGCTTTAAGAGTCATAGCACAGTCTTCAGTTGTTCTTGATATAGGTCCGACTGTATCCATAGACCATGATGCAGGGAATACGCCGTACCGACTAACCCTACCCCAGCTGGGTCTTATCCCTACTAATCCGCAAAACGAGGCGGGACCTCTTATTGAACCTCCGGTATCTTCTCCAAGTGATGTTGAGCATAAACATGCTGCTGTAGCAGCACCGGACCCGCTACTTGAAGTACCAGGATTTCTGCTTAGATCCCAAGGATTTTTGGGCCTGCCATAAGGGTGATGGAAAGCATCTCCGCTAGCGTATTCGCTCATATTTAGCTTTCCTAGGAGAATTGCGCCGTTAGATTTCAAATTAGTAATAACAGTGGCGTCTTCATCTGGTATCCAGCCTTTATGTATTGTAGAGCCGTTTGTTGTTTGTATTCCCTTAGTCCAAAATTGGTCTTTAACTGCAACTGGTATACCGTGCATCGGGCCTATATATTTACCAGATGCTATGTCTGACTCAGCTTGTTTAGCCTGGGACAAAGCTTGTTCACCACATACAGTGACGTAGGAATTAAGATCGGAATCTACATTGGATATTCGATCAAGATAAGCTTGTGTTGCTTCTACAGGCGAAATGTCCTTGTTTTGTATTAGCTTAGATAGATCTGTAGTTGATAAAAATGGAATATGCGATAATTCCATGCTCGGCCTCCCTGTCTATGATATTGTGGGTATGACTATAGGCAGCGGTTCGATAGCTTCTAAGTTCTCAACCCCAGTTTGGTTTAAAGCTTCCAGTAATCCATTCAGGCTAAAAGCTATTTCTGGTATTAGTTCATCCGGTATATCAATATCTACAGCTTTTGCGAGTGTCTTAATTTCGTCATGAGTTAAGTCATTCATAGTAAGTCTCCTCCTATATTGACGATTAATGCAATCAGATTGCAGCAATTGTCTGTTTTATTAATAAGCATTGTCAATGGGCGTCTTGTGGGAGACCATTCACTAGCATAAAGAGGAAATCTAACTTATATGTAATGAGTGCTGACGCACTATATACACTCCGCTGATATAATTTGTGGTGCAATAAGAAACAGAGATTTGAACTAAGAACGCCTATTTTAGTCAAATGTGGAGGTTCCAAATGGATCATTGGGCAGCGGTAATAATGGCAGCCGGTGAAGGATCTCGAATGCAATCAAATGTTCCTAAGGTATTACACACTGTTTGCGGAAAAGAAATGATCTTATATTCTCTCGACAAATTATCGGATTTGGGAATAGACCGTGTGATAGTAGTGGTCTCCGAGTTGAATTATGAATCCATTAAAAATGTTGTCGGTGCAAGCGTTGAGTATGTTATCCAAGGTGACCCTAAAGGGACCGGTGGAGCTGTTCGGGCAGTGTTAAGTTCCTTAGAAGCTAGTATAGAACATGTATTAGTGCATGGTGCGGATATGCCTCTGATATCAGATCTATCTTTACGGTCACTGGTACTTTCCCACACAAATAATGATGAGCAGATTACTTTGCTGACATCGGAAATAATTAGTTCTGGCGATTTTGGCTGCGTACTAAGAAATGATCAGGGCGACATTTTGAGTATACTTGAGGCATCAGAGATAGTTGATGAAAACGACATCAGTAGAGAAGTTAACTTGGGTACGTACTGTTTCGACAGGAATTTTTTGCAAGCTTCTTTGGGTCAAATCAGCGTCAGGCAAAATGGAGAATTATATTTGACTGATTTAGTTCAAACTGGGTGTATCCAGAACGTGTGCATTGGGTCAGTACATGCTCAAGACGCTAATGAAACTTTAGGGGTTAATAACAGGGTGCAGCTTTCAAAGGTTGAGTCCGTGCAACGCCAAATTATATTAGAACGATTGATGATGAGCGGGGTTACGATTCGTGACCCTGAAACGGTCTACGTGGATGTAGACGTTAATATTGGCAAGGATACCACGATCTTACCGAATACTATGATTCTGGGTGGCACGAAAATTGGGGATGGCTGTGTCATTGGACCTGGTACTACAATAAATGGAGCTGTAATCGATAATGATTGTAGTGTGACCAATTCTTGTATTGAGAGATCTGTTGTAAAACAAAATGTTGAGATCGGGCCTTACAGCCATATCAGAGAAGGCTGTACTATAGGTGCAAATGCACACATCGGCAACTTCGTTGAGATGAAAGAAACTGTATTCGGCGAATTTTCTGCTTCTGGACATTTTAGTTATTTAGGTGATGCCGACATATCTGCACACGTAAATATCGGAGCCGGAACTGTGACATGTAATTTCGATGGTAGAAACAAGTTAAAAACTGTAATCGGTGAGGGTGCTTTCATCGGCTGTGACACCATGCTAATAGCCCCTGTGGAAGTAGGGTCCAAGTCAGCTACTGGTGCTGGGTCAGTGGTAACTAGGGATATACCAACCGCTAGACTGGCATTTGGTGTTCCTGCTAAAATTGTATCTGAAAGATAAACATAAATAACTGATTACGGCTTTGGTCAGCTGAAGCTAGTGACTTTTAAAAGGTAGGCAAGTTGGATACTGATAGTAGTCATTTATGGATTGCTGGGATAATAGTTGTACTCTTCCTCAGCTTTGTGGTCGCCACTCTTGCTCATTATATTCAACCGCACACATGGTATCCCCAACCTCAGGCTTTTAAAACTAAGAAGTACTATATATTTTCTCTTATCGTGATTGTTCTGACGTTCACCTTAGGCTTGGCGGTCTTCGCGTTATATGACTCGTTGAGTATCATGAGCAGTAGCGTAGTAGTTGGCGGATATATTGTTGCTCTCGGTGTATTGCTTCTAGTCAGTTCTAGTTTGAGTTGGCTTGTATCTAGATATCACGGGGAAATATTATCCTCTGGATTCTTAAAATCTGTGATTCGTAAAACTC
>CAZVRK010000010.1:49052-78740 GCA_964629875.1 uncultured Dehalococcoidia bacterium
ATGATGAAATCTATTTTAAGGCTCGATTTCACTACTGTGAGAGAGATTATGGTTCCTAGCCCAGATATGATTTCTATAGAAGTAAATGCGTCGTTAAAAGATACTGCTCGATTGATGGCAGAGCATGGCCATAGTAGAATTCCTGTCTATGAAAATACCAAGGATAGTATAGTGGGTATAGTCCATTCACGAGATCTGTTGCGTTTGCTGGCCGACGGTTCCTTAGACAATGATTTGAGGACTATCTCAAGGCCTGCAGTTTTTGTTCCTGAGACTAAAAAGCTAGATGAATTATTGCAGGAACTTCAGGAGAACGCAGTTCAAATGGCTATAGTAATTGATGAGTACGGTGGGACCGAGGGAATAGTTACTATGGAAGATATGCTGGAAGAAATAGTGGGTGAAATTGAAGATGAATCTTCCTCCCGAGAAGATCCTGTGCTCCTGCTTGCTAATGGATCAGCTGTTGTAGATGCGGGGATTTCATTAGATGATTTTGAAGAAATTCTTGGTATAAATATAGGGAGTGGTCCTGACGTAGATACTTTAGGGGGATACGTCTACCGAGAGTTAGGCAGAATGCCTTATATCGGAGATTTGGTTAGCGGTAAGGATTTCGATATCCAAGTAGTTTCTGTAATAGGCCATAGACTACGGAAGCTTAGAATCGATCGAGTGGTGCCCAACAGTGTGTCTGGTGCTTAGAGCTTAGATTACTTATACCCTACTAACTCTCCGGACGCTATTAGCCGATGATCGTATACTAGTCTGGGTATACATGTAACTAGGTGTACGCTAGCCATTCCACTATCATGAATTACTAACTCGTCAGCTTTGACTACTTTAGTGGAAGTTATTCTGTATAAGAATTCTGATTGACCGTTGTCAGTAATGACAAATACGTCTTCACCATTTCGTATCATATCCGCTATTTTAGGTAAGTTAGAGAATACTGAACCTTTGTTCAATAAGGGACTTTCTAGATGACCAAAGTACCAGGCACTACCATGTTCCCCTGCATTAGCTGTGTTAGATAAGTGTCCAATACTCTTATCCGGAACTTTATATTCTAGATTGATCGCTGTATTAGATAAAAATACGGGAGCTACGCTGGAATCGATACCGAGATTAGGAATTAACATTCTCTTAACCGGCAGTTGACTTCCTAGTGGAAACTTAGTTAAAGGGCCAACTGGTGTGAATCCTGATATGGCCTCAGATGTTACAACATCTAATGGTTGATATTTTCGTGGGTCTAACCAAGATGAGATGTTCAGTGCATCTCCAACATTAACGCTGTGATCTGAAACGTCGTTCGAAGTTATGTGAGTGATAATACTTTTGGGGTCATTGTTGTCGGTGGTTTGTGGTGGGGTAAATGATTTTTCATTAATTATTGGATTGATACGCGGTTTTGATTCGCTAACGAATGTTGCCATTTCGGGCAGGGATTCTGTGGCGAAGTGCGCGTAGGTATAATATGACCCTGCTCCAGCAAGCGCCGTAATCCCCATTGTTACTAATAATAATGGCAACAGCCATTGTCTGATAGGATTTCGCCTAAGCAGTAGATAGTCATACCCCGCTTCCATACAACCCCTTCGTATCTGCACCACTACGCTATAATTTTTCGAAAGTTTAGGAGCCCAATCCGCGTCCATAAGGAGTAGGTCTATTTAAATCCTACTGACTCACCCTGTTTGGTAGCTACTATTATGAGATAGCGCTATTAACGAACTCTGGGTGTGTTCATGTTCCCGGGAGATATTGGCTCGTTTAGGTATATATCCCCGTTTCGGATTTTAATGTTGAATCCGCAGTTTGGGTTAATACACACCCATGCCTTGTAGTGTACCGCAGCCCCTTGTCCCCCGTAATCCGATAACGGCACTAACTGCCCGGATTCACATTTTTGGCATTTTGGCATAGTCCACTCTTCCACTGGACTTCCTCCCCTCTTCTATCCGAGGGGAGTATAACATTGGGGCGACAACTATAAACAGGACTTTTCGATGCACGTATCGAGGAGTTTTAAGAAAGATTAATCCGATATATGGGCTCGGGACTCTGTTATTCTAAAAAGTCCCGTAATTTACGTGAACGTGTAGGATGTCGGAGTTTTCTCAAGGCTTTAGCTTCAATCTGTCTAATTCTCTCTCTGGTAACCCCGAATTCTCGTCCGACTTCTTCCAAAGTACGACTACGACCGTCTTCTAATCCGAATCGTAGCTGTAAAACTCTACTCTCGCGTTCGGTCAGAGTATGAAGTACGTCCTCAACTTGCTCTTTTAGAAGTTGAAACGAAGCTGCATCAGCTGGTGCAGGCGCGTTTGGATCTTCAATAAAATCGCCCAAATGAGAGTCTTCTTCTTCTCCTATCGGAGTTTCGAGAGAGACGGGCTCTTGCGATATTTTCAATATCTCTTCTACTTTCTCGGGGCCTATTTCCATTGCCAGACCTATCTCTTCTGGAGTAGGCTCTCTACCGTATTCCTGAAGCAGTCGCCTGTGTTGACGCATCAATTTATTTATAGTTTCTACCATATGTACTGGTATTCTTATAGTTCTTGCCTGATCAGCAATAGCCCTTGTGATGGCCTGGCGTATCCACCAAGTGGCATATGTGCTGAATTTATAACCTTTTCTATAGTCGAATTTTTCGACTGCTCTGATAAGACCAATATTACCTTCCTGGATCATGTCTAGGAGAGCCATACCTCTACCGATGTATTTCTTGGCTACGCTAACAACTAGTCTGAGGTTAGCTTCTGTGAGATGTGATTGTGCATAATTACCTTGTGCTTGAACTTCATCTAAAGATCTTGTGAATAATATATTCAGTTTGTGAGTATCTGAGAACACAGATGGATCATTTATTTTGTTGCTTAGGTCTGATAGTTTAGGGTCGTTTAATATGCTTACTACCTCGTACGGCATAATCCAGCTATCGAGCGACAGATTAACTATTTGCCGATAGATGGTTTCTTCCTCCATGTTCATAGAGTCAGCAATAAAAGCGATCATATCAGGATTTACTTCGGCGTCTATGGCAGTTCTTAAAGTTTCATTGTTAACTACTTCAGACAAGGTTAATTCTTCTCGTATATCTAAATAGTTGGCCAACGCCACTATTAACGGAGAAGCTTCTACGAGATTTTTCAATAGGTCCTTGGATATTTCCCAGTTTTCTGGTGAGGTATTCTCGTTTTCGGACAGTTTTTTATTTAAGTTATTTAATTGTTTTTGTCCTTCTAGTTTTCTGGCTAAGGATCGCTCATCAGCTGATGTGAGTAGCCTAACTCTACCGATCTCGCGTAAGTACATACGAACTGGGTCATCGAGCACTTCTAACGTTTCAGTTTCAGCTTCCCATTCCACTTCCTCTTCTTCTTCTATGTCATTGTCTGTCGGAGTGCCGTCTTCTGCCTTATCTTCGCTGTCTTCCTCTGAAGCGGTAGCACCATTCCAATTGTCTTCGGAATTTGAATTTCCTTGGCGGCTGGGTGCAGCGACCATTACGTCTCCATCAGATATATCATCGTCTTCAGAGCTTTTCCTGATTTGATTAATCAATCCTAATAATTTAGCTGCACCATCGCTATTGTCTTCGTCATTGGGGTCTATGAACTCCTGAGAGTTTGTATTGTCTTCGTGTCTTAGCATTTGTGTCACCTTTCCCTAGATATCATGTTGCCTAATGAGTTCCTGCTGATCTCATTCATTCGTATTTTATAGTTTGTATCCAACGTAGAATCACTAACTATTTTGGATAATGTTCCACTATCGTCTTCGTTGAATGTATTGGATTCTTCGGTTTTTAAGCTTTTCAAGTATCGCTCTTCCAAGCGTAAGATGCTGTTGTTGAGAGCTAGGATTCTTGTCTTACGATCTACAGAGGGTAACTTCTTGATTAGCAACGATTGTACTTTAATAGATAAATCTTCAGGCAAAGATTGATCTAGTGAAATTAAATCGATCGACTCTATCCCTGTACTGATTTGATTGGTTATTTGTGTGATTATCTCTTTGTTTTCAGGTCTGAAGAAATAATCTGGGGCAATCATAGCACAATCAAATATCAACGTAGTGTCTTGTAATACGCTCGCTAGGCAATATTCCTCAACTGGATCGGAGTTTGTTTTCGAAAATACAGATTCCGAAACAGTTTCTTGGTAATTGGTATTCGGCTCCAATTTCGATGGAATAGATTGTCGTCGATTCCTATTCAGACTTGCTCGTATTGTATCTTCATTTACTGATAGAAAATTAGCCAATATCTGGAGGTAGTGATCTTGTTGCATTGGCTCAGCAATATTTGTAATGAACCCTGATAATTTTTGAACGAGAGTAGCTTTTCCGTGGGGGGTTTTTATATCGACTTGGCGAGAGAATGCATCTAGGATGTAATCAAACGCATTAGTGCTGTTATTTGTAAAATGACGCCAATCTTCAGGTGATTCCCTGATAACATCATCTGGGTCTTTACCTTCTGGCATTATGGATATTTGTAAGTCGAGGCTCTGGAGTGCTCTTGTTCCATTCCCTTTGGTGTTGTTTTGTAAGACATTCCAGGATGATTCTAGACTTCTCAGAGTCGCTTGTTGGCCGGCATTATCTGCGTCTAATGCCATAGTAACTTTGTTTGTTAGATTGGTTATTTGACTTACCTGGGAATTAGTTAGTGCAGTTCCCATCGAAGCGACTACGTTCGTAAACCCATTTTGGTGAGCTGTAATAGTGTCCATATAACCTTCTACAATAACCAAGCCATCTGAGTCGGCGACCTGCTTGGCTAAATGTAGACCGTATAGTATTCGACTTTTATCGAATAAGATAGTTTTAGGAGAGTTGATGTACTTTGGCACAGACTCTGATAGGGTCCGTGCTCCGAATCCGACTAGTTCGTGATTCATATTTCTGATTGGTATAGTTAGTCTATTGATAAATATATCTTTTAGTGAATTATCCTCAAGATTTCTAATCAGACCTGCACTCATTAATTGTTCGGTACTATATCCTATATTGGTTAAGTGGTTCTTAAGAGAGTCTCCTGATGATGGGCTTAGCCCTAATTCAAATCTTTCCAAAGTATCTGGGTTTATATTGCGTTTCTCAAGATACTCACGTGTTCTAGCTCCTCGAATAGATATGAGATATTCTTGGAAAAATGCGTTTGCTGAGTCGTTTATATCCTTTACTATCTGGTATTGTGAATTGTCATCTTTACTGGGGAGGGGGATGCCTGTCTGATCCGATAATAACCTTAGAGCCTCTCCAAATCCGATGTTGCGACTTTTCATAACGAAAGAGTATATATCGCCGCCTGTTGCGCATGCTCCAAAGCATCTCCAACTCTGACGCTCAGGAAACACGAAAAACGAAGCTGTCTTTTCATCGTGGAATGGACATGTAGATTTGTAGGAATTACCGGACTTTTGCAGCGCGGTATAACTCGATATTATATCCACAATATCAAGACGGTTTTTAATGTCGTCGGTTACACTCATAGAACCGCTATTCAGTACTCGATATTAGTGTGGTTGGTTTGAATGCGCTTTGTCGTCCCGATGTCAACTTCCAGCCTCCACCGTGAGACCATTATTATAACATATGATGGTTGTTAACTATTTGAAATTGCTGAATGATATCCTGTAGATTTAGGTTCTATATCACTATTTAGAACGATCTCTTTGAATACTAATGACAGGGCTGCTAACTAACTTATTCGTGTGATATGTATAGCTTCGCTACCGAGGACACTCTGAAGCCGCGACTGTAATGCTGAGCAGAATTTAACGTGCACCTCAGGTAGGTCCATTAGTACTTGTTTTCCATTTGTGTGAATATTGAGTTTCACTGAGTCAACTCCATGGTATTCGAGCAATAATTGAACTAATTCTCGTAGTTGGTGAGTATCATCAAGCGGATTGCCCGACTCATGAATGTCTATTATCAGGGATTGCTTATCAATTTGAGAATCTGATGCAGGCTCAGATGGTTCGGTTAAATGTCTGCTTGCCAAACTAGATCCGGTATTTTCCGACTGCACAACGTTGTCGTTCTGTATTGTTTTGTTGGCATGGTCAATATCGTCCGAATAATCCGGAATATATTCATCGACTTGTTCTAATGATAAAGATATTTGGTCTCCTCGTGAGCGAATCTTCCCGTACACTCTTGCAAGGATTCCAGGTTTCCAAAAATCCGTTGTTCTATTAAGTACATCTGGCCAAACTAGTACTTCTATACCCCCATCAACGAGATCCAATGATACAACAAGGAATTTTTTTTGCTCTCTAGTGTATCTTTCACTGATTTCTGTGACGTGTCCGACTACTGTCACTTGAGTTTCGTTCGCTTTCTCCGATAATTGTGCTGTAAAAGTTTGTATATTGGGTTCGTTGATTTTTATAAGGTCTATTATAGGATTGTACGAGATGCTCGAACCAAGAAATTCTCGTTCCCATTCGGATTTCTCTTTTTTATTGGTAACCTCAGAACCCACAACTATGTTAATGAGGTTATGGTTAGACCCCGTATCTCCATTCATGTTGTCAAACATGTTGGTTTGCCCTGTGCTGCGCATTGTTTCATGCATTTGAGCAGTTGATATGATCTGGTCCGAGGTTTCTAATATAGCGGCGCGGTCACCGAAAGAATCCAAAGATCCTGCTTTAATAAGGCTTTGTAAAGTACGTTTGTTCAGACTGCTTAGGTTGGCTCTTCGACAGAAATCCTCAAGAGATAAATATGGCCCATTATCTTTACGCTCGCTAACAATCGGTTTAATGGCACCTTCGCCGATAGTTTTTATTGCGGCTAGGCCAAACCTGATTGATCTATCAGCGTTGGGTATTTCATCAATAGAGAAAAATTCTTCTGACCTGTTGATGTCGGGCAAAAGAATTGGTATATCCAGCTTTATAGCTTCGTTAATAGCACTAAGTATTTTGTCTGGGTTATCTAGTCTAGAGTTCAATACAGAGGCCATATACTCGACTGGGTAGTGTGTTTTGAAATAGGCTGTCCAGTACGATATTAAGGCGTAACTCACGCTGTGGGCCTTGTTAAATGCATACCCAGCAAATGGCTCGATCAGACTAAATATCTGGCTCGCGATAGTTTCGTCGAATCCTTTTCCTACAGCACCTGCTACGAAACGTTCTTTCTCCTCAGCCATGAGTGATGCAATTTTCTTGCCCATGGCTTTTCGGACAATGTCAGCTTCACCTAATGAATACCCAGCAAAATTCTGCAATATTAATAGAACTTGATCTTGATAGACTATTACGCCGTAAGTTTCGTCTAATAGATCCTTTAGACTTTCATGAGGATAAGAAATAGGAGTTTTTCCATGCTTGCCACTGATAAAGGTATCAATGTGTTCCATGGGTCCAGGCCTGTAGAGTGCGATCATAGCTGCAATGTCACCCAAGTTAGTAGGCTTAAGCTCTGATATATATCGTTGCATACCTGCGCTTTCTAGTTGGAAGCACTCTGTGGTTTTCCCCGATGACAGTAGGTCAAACGTTGATGTGTCATCTAGTGGTATCTTATTGATGTCTATCTCAATATCCTGATATTTTTTTATCATTTTAATTGTTCTGTCTAAAGCAGATAAACTAGTCAGACCGAGGAAATCCATTTTTAGTAAGCCTAACTTGGCTACTGGATCCATAGAATACTGGGTCACCATTACGGGGCTATTTTCGTCTCCGCGAGCTGGCCTCTGGAGAGGGAGTGTGTCAGTTAGAGGCTCGTCGGCAATGACTACTGCTGCTGCGTGTGTGCTTACGTGATGGACAATCCCTTCTAGTCCCTTTGCATTATCAACGAGAGTTTGTATTGACACGTCCGAATCGTATTCTGATTGTAGTTCAGAATTGGCAATCATGGCATCGTTAAGAGTACGTGATTTGAGGGGAACCATCTTGGCTATTCGGTCAACGTCTCCGTATGTCATTCCAAGGCCACGCCCTACGTCTCTTAAGGCTGCTTTAGCTCCCATAGTACCGAAAGTTATTATCTGAGCTACTTTGTCGCTCCCGTATTTATCGATGACGTAATGAAGAACCTCATCTCGGCGATCATCTTGAAAATCCATGTCTATATCTGGCATTTCTTTGCGTTCATAATTAAGGAAGCGCTCGAATACAAGGCGGTATTCCATCGGATCAATATCTGTGATACCTAGGCAGTACAAGGCAACACTGGCAGCTGCACTACCACGAACTCCGAATAAAATGTTATTTTTCCGGACAAAATCTATGATGTCCCAGACTACTAGAAAGTAATTTTCGAACTGAGTAGACTTTATTACTTCTAGTTCATATTCGAGACGAGCTGTAGTGTCTGCAGTTGGATGTGGGTACCGCGATTTAAAACCATTCCAACAGAGTTCCGATAAATATGCGTCTGCCGCTACATTATTCGGAGTACTGTATTTGGGGAGATGAGTTTGTCCAAAGCCGAGTTCTACGTTGCACATGTCTGCTATCAATTGCGTGTTTTGTAGCCCTTCAGGCATATCTGAGAATAGTAGGTTCATTTCCTCGGGTGACTTTATGTAATACGATGGGTCCTCCATACGTAAACGTTTCTCATCTTGTATTGTTGTGCTGGTTTGAATACATATATACACGTCTTGGAACGGGGCATCATGTTGGTGTACATAATGTGCATCATTTGTTACTACTAAGGGTATATCCAAAGCCTTTTTTATTTCCAAGAGCCCAGCATTGATTTCTGGTAGCATCGGAACATCGGCATGACGTTGTATTTCCAGGAAATAATTTTCTCCAAAAGACTCTTTATACCAGGCCGCAGATTTTATAGCATCTTCTATGGATGATTCCGTTATTAGTTTTGGGATTTCGGCTGAAGGGCACCCTGATAAACATATTAGACCTTCTCTATATTCATAGAGTAAATCCTTATCAATTCTAGGTCGGTAGTGAAACCCTTCCAAATGGGATTTTGTTACTAGTTTGATTAGGTTCTTATATCCGGTGTTATTTTTAGCGAGTAGGACCATGTGAAATGGGCTTCGCTCTGATGGGCTTTTATCAAAACGATTATTATGTGCGACATACATCTCGCAACCAATAATAGGCTTTATGTTTTGCTCTTTGCATTCGGAATAGAAGTCTACCGCTCCATATAACGACCCATGGTCAGTAATGGCTATACTGGACATTCCGAGCTCTTTTGTTTGCTGCACTAGTTCCGGGATGCGGCTTATCCCGTCGAGCATGCTATATTCTGTATGTGTGTGTAGATGGGTAAACATGGCCACTCCCGCTCCTCTCACCGCCTAACAACCAAGCCATCTAGAGGATATTACAGGAGATTAGCAATAGCAAGTTTTAGTGTTACTAATTAAGATTTAGTACAAGTGTAGTCAGTGATTGCTTCAGAATGGAACAATGACGAGGCAATTTAGTGTAAAAGGGTATCTCACAAGTGCTTTTCCGGTTTGTAAGCCTCGCGATAATCTGCGGTTCTTAGTAATCCCGAGAGGATTCTTCGGGTTCTTCTCCCATGGCGATCTTGTCGTCTCTCCATGTAGAAGCTTCAATGTAATTTTGAAATTCTTTTGATTCTCCACAAGATTCACACACGCCTTCGCTGAGAGGACCTGTTGCTGGTTGGATTATCCATATGTGTTGGCATGCTTGGGCAACTGACTCTGTTTGCAACTGTTTAATCGGGCTAGTTTGTGTCATACGATATGCTCCCAGTCATAAACCTTATGATTTAATATACTAGGAGTTGGCGAAAAGTTCCCGTGGGATACCAGCGGATTTACCGCATTTTGTATCAGTGGACATTAATTATTATAGATGGTTAGTAATTTCTTCTGTTACGACTCTAGTGACTCCCCAGCCCGCTAACCAAGCGGAATGCCTACCATCTCCACCAGCTACAAACACTTCTACATCTTCGGGTGATAACGTCATCGGTACTAAAGTGTCTGGGTTATCCTCGTTTATCCAGGAAGGCCAGTTACGGTTACCGTAATGTGCCATCCCTGTGAGGTCTCGAATGCTCATTCTGGCGTTCTGGAATATGAACTGCCTCACGTCGTTCTTAGACAAGCCGTCGGCATGCATTTCTTCGGCATGTTCTGGGCATACTATTAAGGTCATTTGTGCACCTGTGCCTATCTGATAATAGTTTGCAAATCCAGCACCTTTAGTGGCTTCTACCAGAGTGTTTAGTACTGACTTGCCTTTTGACACGGTGGTTTCCATTATGGGGTACACAGCTCTAATAGCGGTTATTGTTACCATATTTGCCGTTTCAGGAAGCCCCATCTCTACATGACGTGGCTCCCAGGGACTTCTTGCTTCGTTTTCTGAAAAGCAAAATGAGTATCTGCCTGGCAGGGCAAGTGTTGCTTTGTCCATTTCACCAGGTACTAGGCCAGCTACGTTTCTGATAACTAGCCTTAATGCTCTACCGATGGTTGCATTAGCTCGGTGCCCTGGACCGAAACAGCCAGCATCGCCATTAATGCCAAGCTGGTCGGCAATCGGACCATTAACGATAACCACTGGCGCGGCTCCCCCAGTGGTTGCTTGACAGCCTGCTAGATTGAAATCTGGTTGCATTATTGCTTTGACTGCTGCCACTAGTACTGGAAAATGTTCAGGACGGCATCCTGCCATTACAGCGTTTATAGCTATTTTCTCCAGTGTGGCATTGGCGTTCCGAGGTTGTATAATACCTAGGGACAGCGAAGGGTCTTCTCCAAATGGCCCGAGCATTTCTCGAACTGAATCTTCTGTAGCTGGGACCACGGGCAGTCCGTCTGTCCAGCCTTGTTCTTCGTAATAATCTTGTATCGCAGTAAATTGATCAGGGATTTCTATTTTTCGTGATCCCAATGCGTTGCTGTTAGCCATTATAAACTTCTATCTTCGTGGGCTTTTGTTTTGCCCTGAGCATAATTATTGTGTTAGTAAACCTACTATTTCATCTGCGTAATCATGTGCCAACTGCTGTACTTCAGAAACGCTACGCGATGGGAGAGGGCTAGGTAAGACCACTATTCTAGTATCGGGCATTCCAAGAGCGTTTGCTCTGATATGGGCAGCTTTAGTGAAAGAACTGGTTATGACGCTTACTGATGGGATACCTTGGGATTCTGTCAAAACCGTGTCGTGGAGACCCCACGCCGTGCAGGATCCTCAATCAGCAACACCATGTACGATCGCGTCGCAATCTGCAATCAGAGAATCAATAGTTTCCTCTGCGCATGGGCGACTGAACGTGAATTTAGTCGCGTATATGACTTTTTCTGCACCGTAGTCATTTTCAAGGACTGTTTGCAATTCCTTTAGAAAGTTATCAGCGTGAAACTTACGGTTTTCTAGAAGGCCAATAGTTTTACCTTTTAGGCTAGGCAATTCGCCACTGAGAGGTTTCTGTTCAGGTATTTCTTCGGGGCGAGGGTCTAATATTTGGATAAATCCATTCTTTGAGACCATAATGTATACTCCTATTTCAATGCCGATATGTAGCTACTAAACTAAACATATTTCTACTAAAAGTCTAGTACTATGCTGGGAAGAATATAGTTAATCAGACAGTTGGAAGTATTTACCCTCCGTCTTAATAGCAGGGGCTACAATCATTTCGGACTTGTGAAAATCTCGGATCGTGTAAGCTCCGCACATTCCCATAGAGACTTTCAAAGCCCCCACGAGATTCTGTGTTCCATCAGTTACTGAGGTTGGTCCATACATGATTTGGCGGACCGAGGCTTTGGTCCCAACTTTTATTCGAGTTCCTCGTGGGAGTTCGGGGTTTGCGTTGGCCATACCCCAGTTATAACCTCGGCCAGGAGCTTCCTCAGTTTGTGCGAATGGTGTCCCTAACATAACTCCATCAGCTCCACTGGCTAAAGCTTTACAAACATCCCCTCCAGTTCTAAAGCCTCCATCGGTTATTACTGTTATATATTTACCTGTGCGCTGGTAATAATCTTCTCGGGCAGCGGCGCATTCAAGTGTAGCAGTGACCTGTGGAACTCCTACGCCTGTTACTTCCCGAGTTGTACAAGCGGCGCCTGGTCCTACTCCGACTAGAATGCCGTCTATACCAGTCTCCATTAATTCTTGGGCAACGTTGTAACTAACGCAGTTTCCTACCACTATAGGTACTTTAAGTGATTCAATGAGCTCTGAGAAGATTAGCCCTTTATAGCTTCTGGACATATGCCTAGCTGTAGTTACTGTAGATTGTACGAAGATAATGTCTGCGCCTGCTTCTACTGCCATGGGACTCATTCGTTTCGTATTCTGTGGGGTAAAAGAAACGGCGCAAACTGCGCCGCTAGATTTTACTTCTTGTACCCGTTCGCCGATCAAGTGGTCCTGAATCGGCTGTGTATACACTTGTTGGAGATATTTTGTGACCTCTGATTGAGGCATGGACGTGATTTCTTCCAACACTGAGTAAGGATCTTCGTACCTAGTGTATAGACCTTCAGCGTTCAGTACCCCTAATCCGCCCATTTCGTGCATTAATCCCGCGAATTTGGGAGATACTGCTCCATCCATTGCTGATGCCAATATCGGAGCTTCAAATGTGAAGTTACCGATATTCATTTTAGTAGAGGCCATTTCGGGGTTAATGGTAATATCACCTGGTACTATAGCTACTTCGTCGAAACCATAGGACCTTTCTAGTTCCTTTAGTAGGCGTCTTGCCATTACCCACTACCTCCAAACCACATTATATTTTCACTGCATTTAACAACTAGCGGGTCTAAAAGTCAACATAAGAATGCTGTTATGTAATAATCTACAACAAGAGTGTAAATTATTTCCTTTAAAGGTCTCGAATTTTAGTGGTTAGCGAATTTATCTGCTTATATTCGTTTGGTCTATGACCTCATTAACTGTACGGCAGTAAAGTAGACTGTTATTTAAATTAGGTTTTTTGGAGTCGTTGAGTAATTCTGGCAATACGCATTTTGATAAGCCTAGTCGAGTCACTTCCGATATTCGCCTATCGACTTGATGTATTTGGCGTAGCTCTCCGCTAAGACCAACTTCACCAACAAAAGCAACATTGGCTCCAAGTGGTTGGTTGTATAGGCTTGAAGCAATCGCCATGACGATTGCTATATCGGCTGCGGGTTCAGATATTTTGAACCCTCCTGTGATGTTGACTATGACGTCTTGGTTGTGCAGGGACAAACCCGCGCGTTTACTTGAAACGGCTGTTAGCATAAGTAAACGGTTATGATCAACGCCATTAGCTACCCTCCTAGGTATCGGAGCATAAGAAGGTGAGGTGAGAGCCTGCACTTCTATTAGTAACGGAGTAGTTCCCTCCATGATAACTGTCAGTGCTGTTCCTACTGCTTGATTGTGAATTTGGGATAACATGGCCTGAGAGGGATCCTGAACCTCTTCTAGACCATATTCAGTCATATCATATACTGCGATTTCTGTTGCGGACCCAAAGCGATTTTTGCTGCTCCGAAGTATTCTATAAGGGCTAACTGATTGGCCCTCCAGATGGAGCACTGTGTCAACCATATGTTCTAGTATTCGGGGTCCGGCTACGTTTCCGTCTTTTGTTACGTGACCTACCATGAGAACCGGAATATTTCGCCCCTTTGCCCATCGCATGAGACGGAGACCGCATTCCCTAACTTGCGTTGTGCTACCGGGTCCTGATGGGACTTGATCGGTGTACATTGTTTGTATTGAATCTACTATTGCTAGGGAAGGCTTAATTTCGTCTATTCTATTTATCGCGAAATCTATATTGGTTTCCGACAACAGGAAGGTATTTTGTCCAGAGAAGCCTATTCGTTCAGATCGTATTTTTATCTGATGTGGTGATTCCTCTCCTGTTATATACGCTACACGTTTGTCTTCAGATGAAAGTGATTCGCATATATGTAGAAGTAGCGTGGATTTACCAATACCAGGTTCTCCTGATATTAAATTCAATGAGCCGTTAACTATTCCGCCTCCTAGTACTCTGTTTAATTCTGAAGAAAATAAGTGGAGACGCTTTTGATCATTTAAGTCTATAAGAGATAGCTCAGTAGGTGCTTCAGGTGTTTCCGTTAGCCATGAGTTGGAAGATGAGGAATCCGGAGTTTGCGTTATTTCAGATAATGGCGCTGGAGAAGCACAGGCAGGAGATGGGCAAAACCCCATCCACCTTGGGCTTTCGTATCCACATTCGTCACATAGATAAACGGTTTTTTGTTGAGTCCTTGGTCTTGGCAATATATACCTCTATATATTAGGGTATTTTTATACGAGAAGACCCCATTTTAAAATGGGGTCTTCTTTAATGATCCGATACATGTAAACTTATCGCTACGTGGTTACAGTTTCGCCTTTCTTACATTTGATGGTTATAGCACCCTCTTCGTCGAGATCAACTAGGGCAACGTCCCCTTCTTCTATTCTCCCAGCAAGCAACTCGTCTGATAGCCGATCTTCAACTTCGTTTTGGATTAATCTTCGTAGTGGTCGTGCTCCCAAGACAGGATCAAATCCATTTTCGCCTAGATAATCTTTAGCTGCTTCTGTGATTTCAATGGCGATTTGTTTCTCTTCCAATTCCTTTCTGACAAGGTCCATCATTAGATCTACAATGGATAGAATTTCTGTCTTTTCTAGCTGATGGAATACTATTGTAGAGTCTAACCGATTGAGAAATTCAGGTCGGAAGAACCTTTTTACTTCATCCATAACTTTTTCTTTCATTCGTTCGTAGGACTGCTGTTGGGTCTGCCCATCCTCAGTTTTCGAAGCGAATCCAAGGGAAGTATCACGTTTGATTAAATCTGATCCCAGATTGCTCGTCATAACTATTATGGAGTTTCTAAAATCGACTTTCCTGCCTCGAGCGTCTGTTAGCTGACCTGCGTCAAATATTTGAAGCAAGATATTGAATATATCAGGATGGGCCTTTTCGATTTCATCCATTAATATGGCGCAGTAATTCTTTCGTCGGACAGTTTCAGTTAGTTGACCGCCTTCGTCATATCCGACGTAGCCTGGAGGTGCGCCGATGAGTCTGGCAACTGTATGACGTTCTTGAAACTCAGACATATCGAGTCTAACCATGTTGTCTTCATCGCCAAACATAAACTCAGCTAGTGCCCTTACTAATTCGGTTTTACCAACACCAGTCGGGCCGAGCAACAAGAACACTCCGATTGGGTGGCGCGGATCTTTAAGCCCTGCCCTTGCTCTTCTCACTGCTTTGGATATATTAACTATAGCCTCGTCCTGACCAATAATGCGCTTGTGGAGCTCTCCTTCCATTTGAAGAAGTCGCTCTGTTTCCTCTTTGGCCAGACGTGTCACTGGAATGCCAGTCCACATAGCTACGACTTCTGCTATGTCCTCTTCTGTTACTTGAACTCTCTCCTTAGATTTATCCTCTTGCCATTCTTTTTCAAGGGTATCTAAATTCTGGTTTAGGGTTAATTCTCGATCCCTAAGTTCTGCTGCTACCTCGTACTGCTGTGACGCTATGGCCTCGTCCTTTTCCTGCCTTACCTGGTCAAGGACTTGTATCGCTTCTTTTACTGCAGTAGGTGTTGCGCTGCCCCTGAGTCGTACTCTGGATCCAGCTTCATCTAACAGGTCAATTGCCTTATCTGGTAAGAATCTGTCTGGAATGAACCTAGTCGCTAGGTTTGTAGCTGCTTTAAGAGCGTCTTCTGTGATCTCCACGTTATGATGATCTTCATAGGCGCCTTTAACGCCACGCAATATCTCTACCGTTTCATCTTGGGTGGGTTCCTCTACTCTAACTGGTTGCAAACGGCGTTCTAGAGCTGGATCTCTCTCTACATATTTTCGGTAGTCATCCAGAGTTGTGGCACCTATACATTGTATTTCACCTCGAGCTAAAGAAGGCTTCAAGATATTCGATGCGTCCACGGCCCCTTCAGCAGCTCCGGCTCCGACTATCGTGTGGATTTCGTCGATAAATAATACACAGTTACCGGCCACTTTGATTTCTTCTATAACTTTCTTAAGTCGCTCTTCAAATTCGCCCCTGTACTTAGTGCCGGCGACCAGTGCTCCCATATCTAGTGTGACTAACCGCTTACCTTGAAGAGTGTCTGGGCAGTCACCATTGCTGATTTTTTGGGCCATAGCTTCAACGATTGCAGTTTTACCGACACCTGGTTCTCCTACGAGAACAGGATTGTTTTTAGTACGTCGGCTTAAGATTTGCTCGACTCTCTCGAGTTCGGAGCTTCTTCCTACTACTGGGTCCAATTTTTCGGACTTGGCTGCCATGGTCAGATCAACACCCAGCTGATCCAGCGTGGGAGTTCGGGTTGTACTTCTGGATCCTTGGCTGCTCGTTGTGGAGCTGTTGCTGAGTATACGGTGAGTCTCAGCACGTACTTTCTCTAATGTTACCCCTAGGCTTTCTAAAACACCTGCTGCAACGCCTTCGCCTTCTCGTAGGAGGCCTATTAATAGGTGCTCGGTACCGATGTATGTGTGATTCATTCGTCGAGCTTCGTCAACTGCCAGTTCAACGACTTTTTTAGCACGAGGAGTCAGTCCTATTTCACCCTCAGCTGGTTTCTCGCCTCTGCCAATGATGAATTCTACTGCGGATCTAACTTTGCTCAGGTCTATCGTCAGTCCTGACAGTACTCTGGCCGCTACGCCTTCGGTCTCACGAACTAGGCCAAGCAATATATGCTCTGTGCCTATGTAATTGTGGTTAAATCTTTGAGCTTCTTCTTGGGCTAGAGATAATACTCTGCGGGCACGCTCAGAGAACTTTTCAAATCTACTTCCCATAATTGCGCTCCTGGTAGGTTAAGATCCTGGCCTGAGAGCATATAGACTAACATGGTGTATCTCTGACCAGCTTGTTTCTCAGTATTCACCGATTCAGATTCCAGAATAAATGAATTCTAGTATTCTGAATGAGCTAAATTATAGATTACGGTTTAGTTAGTGTAAAGATGTTGATCACGAATAGAATGCGTTAGGTTAGTGCGATATTAAGTAAATTGTTAAACGGCAGCCGGGGAATTTGTGGAGGGGCATAAATGAGAAATCCCTGGCGGTGACCTATTTTCCCACTCCGTCACCAGAGCAGTATCGTAGGCGCTGAGGCGTTTAACTTCCGTGTTCGGGATGGGAACGGGTTGGTCCACCTCGCTAGAACCACCAGGAAATATCAGGAGTTATTATCCATGATTTGGGTATATATGGCAAGGGCTCCTTGGATTTCGGCATATTGGCATGACATGTTATTTTCCTTAGGCATGTTGATATAATATTCACTGTGCTAGAATATCGTGGTTGTCTTCGGGCCGTTAGCTCAGTTGGTAGAGCACCGGACTTTTAATCCGGGTGTCGTGGGTTCGATCCCCACACGGCCCACCATTCTAGCGTGTTTTATATTCGTCCTTGTGGTCAGTAGTGAATAATCCTGCGATTAATAATAATGATGCGGGTATTGAGCAGATAATCAGGCCGGTAACAAAACTGCCAGAAATATCATGAACGTAGCCAACAAGAACAGGTGATATGAACATTCCAGCACCTGTAAACGTTAACAAAGCACCCCATACTATAGCCACATCTTTCTTAATGAACAATGCAGCTCTCATTGTTTCTGATAGTAGAGTAGGTAAATACAACCATGATCCTATTCCTACTATGGTTAGCGAAATCCAAATTAGCCAATGACTCTCGAACAGGTATGTGGCAGGTCCGCCTATTGTGACCAATATTCCGGCAATGATGAGGTAAATCCTAGCGGAGCCGATTCTTAGCGGTAGAAAACCTCCCAAGAAAACGCCGATTATTCCAGCTAGTGGCAGGAAACTCGCTGACAATCCTGCAGTCTGCACGTTCATACCATGGTCCTGTGTATAGACCGTTGGGAGCCATCCGCTGAGAGCAGTGTATTGGAACATTACTCCGGCGTCGGCGGCTAGTAATAGTAATACGGACTTTCTCCAGATTAAACTTATTATTTCAGATGGTCTTGGTAAACGTTGATCTGGATCTGAGACGCCTTGAGAATTTCCTTTCCATATCCAAATTAACAATGTGAGTAGGGGGACTACTCCTAGTATGCTTAGTGATACTGGCCAGCTGATATATTCGGAAATCTTTGCCCCTAATGATACGGAAATACCGATGCCGATTGTCATCATAGCGGCGTTTAAGGAATTTATTATTAATAACTGTTTGGAATTAAACCATTGAATTAGTATGGGTCCTACGACTGTTAGGATAAGAGCAGCCCCGACTCCATAAAGAAGCCGTAATATCAATAAGGGGATAAAATCTGGCAGAATAAAAGATAAGGATGCTGCCCCCATCAGTATTAAGCCTAATGCGAAGCCTCGGAATTGTCCTAGCTTAACTGCGACTAATCCTCCGGGTATGCCGAACAGTGCTGCAACCAAGGGCGGGAGAGAGATCAACAACCCTGCACTGCCGTGGCTGATGTCTAAATCATTGATGATTTTTAGTAGAATTGGAGATACGGAGAAGATATTTAGCCCTACGGCTAGGTGGCCGAAGATTACGAGAATGGCTATCCATCTTCTTTGTATGGATAGTTTAGAGTCATAGTTGGAGATTGCCAAAAAAGGTCCGACCTATATTAATAGTATTAAAGTCTTAAACTTAATTATACTTGATGGGGTAGCAACTATTTTAGTGGAAGCTTATTAAATCTGTTGAGAGGCATATTGTAAATGAATGCTACAGAGCGAATATCTGCGTTTATACGGAATTCTAAATTAGAGGACTACCCTGAAGAGGCTGTCCAGGCAGCCAAAGTAGCAATCATAGATTGCTTCGCTTGCATGCTTGCGGGATCTCAAGAAAAATTGGCACAGGTGCTAATTGGATACGTGTCTTCAGAAGGAGGAAATTCTGTTGCTACTGCTGTGGGTATGGGTGCAAAGACAACATCATCTAATGCCGCATTAGTGAATGGAGCTATTGCTCATGCCTTAGATTACGACGATATTACCCATGTTAGTAAAACGCATCCGACAGCGGTATTGCTCCCTACGGTTACGGCTCTATGTGAAGAAAATAACGCATCTGGGATAGATTTGCTATTAAGTTATATCACTGGATTTGAGGTGGCCTGCAGCGTATCCGAGACCTTAAGTCCTGCATACTACGATAATTTGGGCTGGCATCCGACAGGGCCTATTGGCTCGATTGGAGCTGGAGCAGCAGCAGCCAAATTAATGGGTTTAAATAAAGACGAAATCGAGATGACTATGTCTTTGGCAGCATCCCAGGGATCCGGATTGCGACAGAATTTTGGCAGTATGACAAAACCTTTCCACGCTGGATCAGCCGCTAGAAGTGGAGTGGTTTCTGCCAAACTAGTGTCGCAAGGTTTCACCGCCGCTCATGATGCCATTGAGGGGAGCTTCGGGTTTTCTAAGGCATTTTCCGGCGGAAAAGATTTTAATCCCGGCGCTGTATTAGACAATCTTGGTAACAAATGTTATTTGCTCGAATCTGGACTAGAAATTAAGAAATACCCCTGTTGTGGCAGTGCACATATAGCCCTTGATGCGGCATTTAATCTTCTGGAAGAAAATATTATTGATGTGGACCAAATCAATAATATAGAAGTTCTTGTAGATTTTGATCCACCTAGATCATTGGTTCACTCCAGGCCTAAAAATGCCCTAGAAGGCAAATTTAGTATGGAATACTGTTTAAGTGCTGCGTTACTCGATAAATCAATAGTTTTTGATTCTTTTACAGATCAGAAGGTTCTGCGTAGAGAAGTCCAGGACTTGATCCCCAAGATTTCGATGAAACGGATATCTGGAAATGAAGGACTCCCCAGTTGGATGGAAGGATACAATGAATTGACAGTAAACTTTAACGATGGAACGACGGTATCGTCAAAAGCTTTTAGGCAGACCTCGGGAGCATTACGAGGTGTGGCCGCGATTGATGTAGATCGGAAATTCCTAGATTGTTCTGGATTTGTACTGGACGAGAACCGGTCCTCAGAAGCTCTGAGGTTATTGAAAGATATTGAGTCTCTACAAAATTTGGACCGATTGATGAATATATTGTTAGGGCCAATAAGATAGTTGCCTGGGTGGGAATTCGTATATGGTCTACTCACGCGTATGTTTCTTGGGAATAATTAGAACTTCTTAGAGAGATCTCCAAGTAGATTCATTGTACGTTCATAAGATTTTCGAGAATTGTCTCCTGCATCAACTATTGAGACAAGTATGTCACTTGCACCCATAGCAAACAGGTCTTCTATTTGTTTGGATACCTGTTCTTCAGTGCCAAATATTGCGGTACCTTCAATCATACGGTCACTCCAGGTGTTTTCAAAGGCCTCAGGATAACCTGCATCGGCAAACATTTGTTGATAAAACGGAAGTTTTGGGTAATTTGCTAGCTGTTTTTGGACGCTATCCCTGATCTCGGTGAAATTTTCATGAACGCATACTGGGGCATGAGCGATTAAACCTGGGATATTTTTTCCCTTGGTTTCTGCCCCTTTCTTTATGGAGGGCAATGCAATGTTTTCAAGATAAGATCTAGGGCATACCCAGCTGATAGCACCGTCAGCCTGTTCTCCACACATTTCAAAAGATTTTTGTCGCAAAGCAGATGCCATAACCGGTACATCTATGGGGGCTGGTATTTGTGCATTTGCACGGTAGTAGTCCCCTGTAAAATCGACTGACCCTGTGCTGAATAAAGTTTTTAATATCTGAACGTATTCTTTTAGATGTCCAAGAGGGTGGTGAAAGTTTGTTCCAAACATGTTTTCCATTGTGGGTCTATGGCTAGGACCAATGCCTAGCCTGAATCTTCCTGGTGCTAACTGAGCAATAACTTGAACTTGTTGAGCGATTACTATCGGGTGCCTGGGAAATGTAGGTACTATAGATGTCCCAAACACCATGTTTTCGAAACGTTGAGTCGCTGCAGCAAATATGGTCAATCCATCCAATCCGGCGCCACCAGTAGTCAGCCACACTGATTCGACCCCAGCCTTGGAGGCGGTATCTATATTAGCCATAATAGCATTAGCGTCAGGAGCTGAAACGGCAACTCCTATTCTTGATGTTGGCATTAGGTAACTCCTCAAATAATGGTTGTACCTATGATATTAAGCGATGCACCTTACGGTCTTACCCCCGTTATAGGTCAGCATATCAGAGACTGCCGATTTGATATCTATTTTTGAACCGAGCTCTTCTCCTTTTAGCTCTGAGTAGGCTCTATGGAGGTTTCCGACTATTCTCTCTTTGTCATGCCATTCAGAGAATGTATCGAGATCCGTAGATAGAGCTGTTTCTAGAGGGCTAAGTCCCTTAGAAAAGCCGTCTTTTGCGATATGTTGTATAAACTTTAAATAGTTTTCCATGTCTTGAATGACCTGAGAATCACAGATGCGTCCATGACCTGGAACAATCGTTTGCGATGGGAATTTTTTAAGTTGAGTGAGAGATCTCAATGACCCTTCTACTGATCCCATCATAACAAAAGGGGTCCCGCCATTGAACAATAAATCTCCTGAAAATAAAATGCTTTGTTCAGGTATCCACGCTATGACATCGTTTGTAGTGTGTGCTGGTCCCATGTAATGCAATTCTATTTTTGTGTTGTCTGAATATAACGTTAAGTCTTTTTCGAATGTTACAAACGGTGGTGACAGAGTAAGATCGCCCCATTCTACACCTGAGTACATGGGATTGGGGTTCACTGTCGGTACATTAACCTCTAACATTTCCTTTCGACATAGTTCGTGCCCTATTATGGTGGCATTTGGGAGCTGATAGTTCCCATTAGTGTGGTCGCCGTGTTGATGTGTATTTACGAGAGTTCGGATGGGGAGGTTCGAAACTTTAGTTATAGATTCAATAAATGCCTTGGTACGCTTTTCGGTGAAGCATGTGTCTATAACTGTTATACCGTTTTTTCCTACAATAAATCCTGTATTGTTCAATCCCCAACTTCCGTCCAATTGGACATAAGCATATACGTTTGAACTTAGCTGTTCCAAAGTAGGATCTGGAGCTTTTTGATCATCATGTGAATGGATATTGGTCATAAGGGCCACCGTCCTTTTGGTACCTGAGTTTATCTTGGTCCTAGATAACCGTTTCCGTGGAATGGGTAAATTGAAGTTCCTACTTTATCCAGCTTAATAATCTGTCGGTAAACGGTTTTATCAAACTTGTGTTCTGCAGAGTGTACTATAATCTCACTAGCTATATTTTCTGGGCTAACACCATTCAGCAAAGCTTCATCTAATATCCTGCCGTCAAACTTTGTTTTGGTATCTATGCCCAATATGTTTAGTATGGTAGGAGCAATGTCGATATTGCCGGTGGGGTTAGATATGATGGTATCCTTCTTGAAACTAGGCCCGTTTGCTAATAAAACATTGGACATTTCGTGCCTGCTCAAGGATCCATGTTGCCCGAGTCCCGGATTTCCGCTGGTAGAATATACTAAGCCCGGGTAACCATGTACGTTTCTTTCGCTATCCCAACGGAAAGACAGCGTGAGATCTGGTTCTCGATCCCCTTCCAATCCTATTATGGTGTTTGGCAATGTTCCCGATATATCACCGACCTTCTTAGAGGCTGTTAGAGATCCACACCAATATTGGGACATTAACCAATGGGCTATCGATTTTGTTACGCCTGGATCGTGGTCTTGGATATAGAAAAGCACCGATCCGCCGTTAGCTGCTATTGCGACATCCTTGAGGTCGTGTTTATCTAAAATGTGTGACTGACCTAATAAGTTTGTGACGTCTATAACCTCTCGTATAGTTGAATAACCGTGGTCGGAAGTTATTATGATGTCAGAGTTTGAATTAGACTTGCTTAACCAATCTAAAAACATGCCGAATTCTTTATCTGCTTCGTGTAATACTCTGTTGGAAATCTCTGAACCTACTCCAAACGCATGTTGAGATTTGTCGGGTTCAGAGGACCATAACAGGGCAACCTCTGGTCGAATGTCTTCTAGAATATAGTCTTGCATCACCCTAATTGAATGACGCAAGCGTGGGATGTTTGGCACTTCTTCTATTGGCCATTCACCAAATTTATTTATGATTGATTCATTCAAATCTCTAGGTAATGTAAAGTCAGGATGAATGGTAGCGCCTCCACATTGTGAAGCTCTGGGATTATGGATATATGCGTTTCCACTGGTGCCTGTTCCTATAGCTATGTATTTCTTATTTTCCCTTCCGAGGATATCTGCGATGGTAGGTGCAAGTAAAACTTGTCCGGTTTTTTGATTTATAGCTTCTAGTTGAGATTCTAATGCTGGTATGACAGTGGATGGCATAAATTCAGGCACAACCAGAGTATTTCCGGTTAAACCGTGCCCACCTGGATATCTTCCTGTTACCAAACTTGCCGCATTTGCTCTGGTGACACTTGGGAAGATTGGGTGATGGTTTTTAAAAAATACTCCCTCATTTTTAAAAGCATATAAGTTGGGTGTTAGATCTGGGTTGATCTGTGAGGGTTGGAGTCCATCAAATACAATAATGATTATTGAGTTCATGTTCGGCTCTTACTTAGTTCCTGGTTCAAATTTATCGGTTGACTTCTTATTCTGAAGGTTTGATTGAGTGTCCACCAAATTGTTTTCTTAGTGCTGCTAATAGTCTTCGTCCCAGTGGATTGTCTTGTCTTGATCTAAAGCGTTCTAGCAGAGATAGCGTGATTATAGGTGCTGGAATCGCCAGGTCTACTGACTCTTGGACTGCCCAACGACCTTCCCCTGTGTCTTCAACGTATCCTTCTAGCCCACTTAGCTTAGCGTCTTCGGATAGTGCTTCACTGGTTAAATCTAATAGCCATGATCGAACTACGCTGCCAAACCTCCAGGTTTCCGCAATGGTTTGCAAATCTAGCTCAAATTCAGTTTTTGCTTCTAATAATTCGAATCCTTCGGCGTAGGCCTGCATCATTCCATATTCAACCGCGTTATGAATCATTTTGACAAAATGGCCAGATCCGCGTTTCCCTACGTAGCTGTAGCCTGTATCTGGTGTAGGGGACAGTGTTTGAAATATAGGTTCTATATGGGTAAAACTAGATTTATCGCCTCCAACCATCAATGAATAACCATGATCTAGTCCCCATATTCCGCCGCTTATACCAACATCCAGAAAATGTATGCCGTCTTTAGCTAACAACTCATATCTTCTGATACTCTCTTTATAATTCGCGTTCCCGCCATCCAACACAGTATCCCCACTTGTAAGCTCATCTTTTAGGGACAAGATGATACTTTCTGTGGGTTCACCAGAGGGCAACATGCAAAATATGTATCTAGGCGGGGACACCTGTGCGATTAATTCTGAGATCGATGAAACTGTGGGGATATCCATGGAACTGATATGGAGTCTAGCATCTGTGTCTTTGTCATAGGCAACTACTCTGTGCCCTCCAGAGGACAGTCTCTGAGCCATATTACTACCCATTCGGCCCAGACCTATCATGCCGATCTCCATTATCAAACTCCTTGTAATTTGGATTTATTTTTCGCTATTACCCGGTATTAGCGACACCAGGTTGCGATTTCAGTAGTTGGGCTCGTTTACCTTCTATATTGTCTAAAAGAAGTTCGAATGAATCTGCAAATGCTTTTACACCATCTGATAACAATTTGTCTGTTATTGAGGTGAGTGAGATACCTGCGTTAATAATAGCTTCAATAGCTTGTTCAGCCTGGTCTAGGTCGGTGTTAACTGCAGTTGTAGCGTTACCATGGTCCAGGAACGCTTCTAGTGTTGCGTCAGGCATTGTGTTCACCGTATGTTTCCCTATCAGTGAATCAACGTACAGCACATCACTGTATCCAGGATTTTTAGTTCCGGTGCTAGCCCAAAGTGGTCTTTGTACCATTGCACCTTTTTCTTCGAGACTTTTAAATTGTGAGGAAGCGAAAGTTTTTTGGAATTCATGATAAGCAATCTTAGCGTTTGATACAGCGGCTTTTCCAAGCAAGTCTTGCGTTATTCCATTTCCAGTGGCAATTTGTGCTGATAACAAGTCGTCCACGGCAGTGTCAACTCTACTAACGAAGAATGATGCTACAGAAGCTACTCTTGATAGGTCTTCAGTTGTCTGAGCCAAATCTTCAAGCCCCAGCAGATATGCCTGTTGGACTTTTTTATAAACTTCAACAGAAAATATTAGAGTTACATTAACGTTTATTCCTTGGCCTATTAGTGCGCGGATGGCGGGTATACCCTCAGGTGTGGCTGGGACTTTGATCATTACATTTGGTCTGTTTAGCGAGGCAAAATAATCAACGGCTTCAGATATCGTTCCATTGGTGTCATATGCCAGGCGGGGGCTGACTTCCAGGGAGGCATAGCCATCAATGCCGTAGGTCTTATCATAAACTGGTCTGAGAAGGTCAGCAGCTTCCTGTATGTCTCTTATTACTAGTCCGTCGTAGATCTCATTTCTATCTTTCCCATCGAGAGCCATTCTGAAAAGTTGATCATCATAGTCATTGCTATTTGAGATAGCCTTTTCAAAAATAGTCGGGTTTGCAGTCAATCCGGTGACTCCGATGTCTATTAGATCTTTTAATCCACCTGAATTTAACATGCCACGGCTTATATTGTCGTACCACACGGATTGACCTAAAGTATAAATCGACTGGATTGTATTAGGCATATTCGCCTCCTAATTGACTCTGAAGAAGATATATCGCTTAGTATATTATCATCTGGGTCGTCTATATCGTTCAAAGTAAGCACTATTTTATTAGTTTTTTTACCTCGTTTGCTATTTGTTCGGCAGTCAGCCCTAGGTTTGAGTAAATAACATCTGAGGGAGCTGATGCTCCGAATCTTGAGATTCCCATATTCGTCCCATTGGATGTTGTATAGCGCTCCCATCCCAAATGAGTCGCAGCTTCAACTGACACACGAGCTGTAATGCGCGGAGGCAAAACTTCCTGCTGGTATGTTGAGGGTTGTTGGTCAAATAGTTCCCATGAAGCCATAGATACGATTCTTACCGGTATATTTTCTGATTCAAGGAGTTCGACCGCTTCAATCGCTATTTCTATTTCTGAACCTGTGGATAGTATTATGGCTTTGGCTGGCTCCGAACTGTCGTGTAAGATGTATCCGCCTTTTTGGACCCCTGTTGAGGATGTAAACCTCTCCCTGTCCAGTATAGGTAAATTTTGGCGGCTCAGAACAATAACCGTCGGGCCATTTGTTCTAGAAACGGCTATCTTCCATGCTTCAGTAGTCTCAGTGGCATCTGCAGGTCTCAGAACTACCATATTGGGTATTGCACGTAGTGACAGGAGTTGTTCTATTGGTTGATGGGTTGGTCCGTCTTGACCTAATCCGATTGAGTCGTGAGTGAATATATAAATTACTCTTAACCCCATCATAGCAGCCAATCTCATTGGCGGACGCATGTAGTCAGAAAATAGTAGGAAAGTGGCTGTGTAAGGTATTGTACCTCCGTGTAAAGCCATACCATTGGCTAGCGCACCCATTGCGTGTTCACGTACGCCGAAATGGAAATTGTTCCCGCCGTAATTCTCGGCACTAAAGTCAGATTTGTCGTTGAGTATGGTTTTTGTAGAAGGTGCTAGATCGGCGGACCCCCCGAGTAGCATTGGGACTAGCTGAGAGATAGCGTTCATCACTTTGCCTCCCGCATCTCTCGTAGACATAGTACCACTAGAATCCCTGAATAAATCGTCTAGGCCCTGATCCCATCCTATGGGTAAGTCTCCTGATATCTCGGATTTCAAATTTTTGGCTTGAAGTGGATAATTGGTTTCGTATTCAGCAAAGAGTTTATCCCAGCTAATCTGTAATTTTGCCCTTTCCTCACGTAAAAGCCCGAAATGGGATTTTACTTCGGGTGGTATTGTAAATGGATCGTCATACTCCCATCCGAGTTGTGCTTTAGTTAGTTTAGTTTCTTCTGGCCCTAAAGGCTCTCCGTGTACTCCGCTAGTATTGGCTCTGTTGGGACTACCGTATCCTATCGTTGTTCGGCATATTATTAGACTAGGCTTTGTTTCATTCTGTTTGGCTATGTCTACAGCGGTAGATAAATCTTCTGTATCCATACCGTCAATTGGACCTACGACTTGCCATCCATAGGATTCGAATCTTTTTTTCACATCTTCAACGAAAGTGATGTCGGTATTTCCTTCGATCGATATGTCGTTGTCATCATAGAGGTAGATTACTTTGCCTAGTTGCAATGTGCCTGCTATTGAAGCTGCTTCGGACGCAACTCCTTCCTGTAAATCACCATCAGAAACTATCGCATACGTGTTGTGATCTATGATATTAAAATTGGGTTGATTGTATCGTTCTGCCATCCACCTTTCAGCTATAGCCATTCCTATGCCATGTGCGAAGCCTTGTCCCAGGGGTCCCGTAGTCATTTCTATACCGCTAGATACATTGTATTCAGGATGGCCAGGAGTTTTACTTCCCCATTGTCTGAAATTCTTAATATCCTCTAATGAGATATCATATCCTGCTAGATGTAATATGCTGTATAACAAAGCGGAGGCGTGCCCGTTGGATAATATAAATCGGTCACGATTTATCCACGTGGGATCGGCAGGATTGTGACTCAGGAACTTGCTCCATAGGATATAGGCCATAGGAGCGCATCCCATTGGTGCCCCTGGGTGGCCTGACTTAGCGGTTTCTACTGCATCTATACTTAGTGTTCTTATTGTGTCTATGCACAATTGATTTATATTGGTGCTAGCCATTCTGATTCCTCATGGTAGAAATAAAAGTTGATGGTATTACATATATAGTTATGTGTACAAGGTTATTTTATGTTTCACTAGTAAATGATCGCCTTAATGTAATTTGATGATTTGAAAGCGACTAGATTTTAGCGTAGTGAATCTAGTGATTAGTTGTAATTACCTGCGTATTTGTGTGACAGGATTTTCATGCTTATACTAGTCGCCTAATCATGTGGTATTAAATCTAGTTTAAATTTGTACTATATGATACATAAACGGTGGCGAAAGGGGTATTTATGGCATCTGACGCACGAGCTCTTATCCACGATCTAGACTATTCACAGGATCCCGTAGAAGAGTGTTACCGCAGAGGTTGGACTGACGGTATGCCTGTAGCTCCGCCAACCGTCGAAAAAGTAAATCAAATGCTAGATTACGTAGGGTTGTCACCTGGAGACGTGTTGGGAGAAGTTCCCGTGAGGCGGAGAGTATTAACAGCTGAACAGGCAGCGGCTAACTGCGTTATGGCGGGATGTTTGCCTGAATATTTCCCGATAGTTTTGGCAGCTATGAAAGCTCTTTTTGAGCATGATCCAAACTGTATTCATGAAATTTCAGCTGTTACAAATTCTACAGGAATAATGCTACTGGTGAATGGTCCAATAAGAAAAAATATTGATCTGAATTGCACCGACAATCTATTTAGCCCCGGATATAGGGCTAACTCGACAATTGGCAGGGCCATTCGGCTAATTTTCATAAATGTATTTGAACAGCGTCCTGGGGTATTAGATAGAGGGTGCATGGGGTCTCTGACCAAGTACAGTGTCTGTTTTGGGGAGGATGAAGAAGATAGTCCGTGGGAACCATACCACGTGACTCAGGGATTCGTGGCTGATCAATCAACTGTAACAGTAGCCGCGATACAAGATGTGGAAATGTTCGGGAATAGATATGGTACGACAGGGGAAAGCCTGATGGACTCAATAGTGGAAGGAATGGCTTCTCATGGCTTGGCGATATATTTTGGCAGAGGCATTAAATGGTTTTGGGTTGTGGGGCATTGGCATGCAGAAATGTTGAATCGTCTGGGTTGGACGCGCCCATTGATGCAAGAATATATCCAAGAAAGAAGTTACAGGACTAGGGCTCAGTTGAAAGGGCTAGGTTATATTAAGGGTGAAGTAGTGGTTCAAGATGAGACGGAAAGGGTGTATGCTGCTCAAGCCGCAGAGGATATACTGATTGTTAAAGCCGGTGGCAACAGTGGTATATATAGTAACCTGATTATGAATTACTATGGCGTGGAAGCAACAACAGTTCCGATAGTAAATCCTAAATCTTAGGAGGCGTTCATGAGTTTGCAATCAATAAGTCTAGTGGATCCAACAGGTGCTGATCCGGGAATGACTTCTCTCAATTTGTCACCGAGGCCGGTAGATTTAAAAGGGAAACGGCTAGGGTTGTTGGATAATTCCAAGGCTAATTCGGACATCATATTAAATGCGATCGCTGAAGTTCTCAACCAGCAGTATGAATTCGCAGACATATTTTATGTTCAGAAACATTCTGCTTGCCTCCCGCCAGTGCCTGAAATTCTTGCGGATTTACATCGTAATTGTGATGTTGTCATAGCTGGGGTTGGTGATTGAGGGGGATGCTCGTCGGGCAGTTTGCACGATGGAATTACTCTTGAATCTCAAGGTTTGCCGACCGCTACTATAATAACTGATGTGTTCGTAAATACAGCTCATGCTTATACAAGGCTGATGGGTGTGCCTGATTTCCCTTATTTAGCTTGTCCTCATCCTATAACTAATATAAAAGGTCCTGAGCTTGAGGAACGCGCAAGAGATTTGGCTCCCAGAGTGGTTAAGCTTTTGTTAGAGGGTCAAGTTTAAAA
>CAZVRK010000011.1:0-48908 GCA_964629875.1 uncultured Dehalococcoidia bacterium
TGAATTGATGAAATAACACTCTAAGATGGACGTTGATGTAAGTGTTGCGATGCCAACATAGGTATGCCCAGTCGGCGAAGAAGAATGAGAGATTTAGAACGAAGCTTCTAAATTAACAAAACAGAGGATATTAAGCACGAAATGAAGTGGTGGGCGGTACTGGACTCGAACCAGTGACCTCTTGCGTGTCGAGCAAGTACTCTAACCAACTGAGCTAACCGCCCTCTATGCTTTACAGCTAACCCATATTACATGACATCCCACTACGTTGCATAGACTTCTAAGGGGTGGTCTGGCTAACTGCGGGATTTGCTGAAAGCAAATACTAGTGCACCTATCAGGATGATTATGGATCCCGCATGGAAAACATTTTGAAATGCTCCCATGAAAGCCAATACCTCTAAGAGCGGTACGCTGATATTGCTACTAGCCAATGTTGCCATATGGAATCCTTTTGTTATGGCAAATAAAGCACCAACGGTTGCGACTGAAAACACTGTTCCGAATGATTGAGCCATAGACAATGCTCCTGATGCAGTTCCAAGGCGATCTTTTCCAATGTTAGAGACTACTTGGTAATAAGCGGCGGATTGAAATAATCCTAGTCCCATCCCTACTAATGCTATGCAAAAGCCTATCTGAAACGGTGCGCTGTATTGCCCCAAATAAGCCATAGAAAATAGACCAGTTCCCAGGGAGGAAAGCCCTATAAGTCCAATGATTTTATGGCCGACTTTATCTATGAAAAAACCAGCGGCTAGAGAACTACATGTGTTTACAGATGCCATTGAGGCTAGCATTATTCCTAAGAATAGCGCTCCTCTCTCTAGTATGTCGACGATGTAGAATGGGAATACGAACCAAATGACGAAGACACCCATGTGGGCAAGAAACATAGAGGCTAGAGCTCCACTAAAGAACTGTGACTTCAGTAGTTGCCTGGGTATAACCGGATGGCTGGACAGTTTAGTAGTTCTCCAGAATATAGACAGTGAGATTGGTGCTAGGATGAGTAATATTATTACTGTTGGATCGTCCCATCCTATTGCTCTGCCTAAACGCAGACCAATGACTAGACTGCAGAGGCCGATCATCAATGTAATACTGCCTAGCAGATCTAAACGGTGGCTATCGCTATTAGAGTACGTTTGTTTCATCAAGAAAATAGCAATTAGCAATGCTATTATCGCGAAAGGGATTCTGAACAAGAATACTGATTCCCAAGAGAACCACAGCATCAACCATCCTGCACCGATTGTTCCACATAACATTCCTAATGCTTGGCTTCCGGTGGTAAATCCCATTGCTAGGCCTTGGCGTTTTTCCGGGAAGCTCAGGGATGCGATGGCTGGCGAAACAGCGTAAAGAGATCCGGTGCCTATCGCCTGAGTTATCCTGAATACTACTACCCATCCAAGCGTATCTGACAAAGAAATGCATATCATTGAGGCTAGATAGATCGCGGTTCCTATCATGAATATTGTTCGTAGCCCGAAGCGGTCTGCTAGATTACCTATTCCGATTACTAGCCCAGCTCGGGTCGCAACGAAAACTACTATGACCCATTGAATCGAGTGAAGATCAGCATTCAATCCATTTCTCATCGCTGGCAGGGCGACATTTACGGATATATCGAGAGCAGCTAGAAACATTCCTAATCCCGCAGCTATCATAGAGACATATGCTGTCTTAGATGCCAAGTGTCGAGGTTGATGACTTTGGATGTTGTGCTGATCCATCCGATAATTCTAATGCACAGAACGTGATAAATCTCCAAACTAATTAGTTAAGTTAGGGTCTTTTCAAGTTTGCATAGATGGGTTGATCGTGTTACAAATTCGTTGGCGATTGTAGGGTTTAATATTACTTTATTCGTACCCTAAGCTTAATACGTTTTTGGAGGTGCCTTATGGCGGAGAACATCGGGAGTATAGAGGCTCTACTACAAGAAGATAGGACCTTTCCGCCAAGTGAGGAGTTTAAGAAGCAAGCTAATATCAGCGATCCGGCTGTGTATGAAGAAGCGCAAAAGGACCCGGAGGCATTTTGGGAACGGTTTGCGGGAGAGCTGGATTGGTTTAAGAAATGGGACACTGTCTTAGAATGGAAGCCTCCGTTCGCGAAGTGGTTTGTTGGTGGTCAGTTGAACGTTTCCTACAACTGTATAGACCGGCATTTGAAGTCTGCTAGAAAAAATAAGGCGGCAATAATATGGGAAGGCGAACCGGGAGATTGGGCGGTCTACACATATAGGGACCTTTATAGGGAAGTATGCAAATTTGCCAATGGACTTAAAAGTCTTGGAGTGAAAAAAGGCGATCGTGTAACAATATATTTACCTATGGTTCCCGAATTGCCTATAGCAATGTTAGCCTGCGCTCGCATTGGTGCAGTGCACAGCGTAATATTTGGTGGGTTTAGCGCTGACTCGATCAGAGATCGTATCGAAGACTCCCAGTCAAAATTAATGATAACAGCGGACGGCGGCTACAGACGTGGCAACGTTGTACCTCTCAAACAAAATGCAGACGAAGCTATCATTGGGGATACTCCGGTGGAGCAAGTGGTAGTAGTTCGCCGGACTGGGACATCTGATGACCAGATGGTTGACGGTCGAGATGTTTGGTGGCATGAACTGGTAGCAGACCAGCCCCTTAATTGTGATCCCGAGCCGATGGATAGCGAGGACATGCTTTACATGTTGTACACCAGTGGCACAACTGGAAAGCCTAAAGGCATAGTTCATACTACCGGGGGTTATCTCACCGGTACGTATGCCACTACCAAATGGGTCTTTGATTTAAAAGAAGATGATGTTTATTGGTGTACAGCTGATATCGGATGGGTCACCGGCCATAGCTACATAGTGTATGGCCCCCTGGCTAATGGTGCGACTACTGTCATGTATGAGGGATCTCCAGACTATCCAGGTAGAGATAGGTTCTGGTCTATAGTTGAAAAATATGCTTGTACCATTCTATACACAGCTCCTACCGCTATTAGAACTTTTATGAGATGGGGAGAGGATTTACCCGAATCTCACGATATGTCTAGCCTGAGGTTATTGGGGTCTGTGGGAGAACCTATAAACCCTGAAGCGTGGGTCTGGTATTGGAAAAACATAGGCGGAGGCCGATGTCCAGTCGTTGATACGTGGTGGCAGACCGAAACAGGATCTATATTAATAGCACCACTGCCTGGGATAACAACTCTGAAACCTGGTTCTGCAACACAAGCTTTTCCAGGGATTGATGCGGAGATATTAGATGAGGCTGGAAATTCAGTTGGTCCGGGCGGCGGGGGATATTTAGTTATCAACAAGCCTTGGCCGTCTATGTTGCGAAATATATACGGTGATCCGGAAAGATTTCAGGAGCAGTATTGGTCCAAGTATGAAAACACTTACTTCACTGGTGATGGAGCCAAGTTAGATGAAGATAGTTATTTTTGGCTTTTAGGACGAGTTGATGATGTTATCAACGTAGCTGCGCATAGGGTGAGCACAATGGAGGTCGAAAGCGCTCTGGTAGATAATCCCAAAGTCGCTGAGGCGGCCTGCATAGGTAGATCTGATGAAATAAAAGGGCAGGCCATTGTTGCGTTTGTCACAGTTAAGGAGAACATAGATACTTCGGACGCCCTGATAACTGAGTTAAAACAGCATGTTGCCACTAAGATAGGTCCAATTTGTAGACCAGATGATATACATTTTGCAGCTGAATTGCCTAAGACTAGAAGTGGCAAGATAATGCGGAGACTGCTCAGAGATGTGGCAGAAGGGCGTGCTCTTGGTGATACTACTACCCTGGCAGATCCCGCGGTCGTCGAATCTTTGAAAGAGCAATATGGGGACGAGGATTAATTCTGGTGGGAGCGATAGACTACTGAGTCTTGATATAATTAGTCTCTACATATGAGTAATGATTAGGATGAGATGGAATACGAATCAGTCATAGGGCTGGAAGTACACGTTCAATTAAAGACCAAAAGTAAAATGTTTTGTGGATGTCCGGCAGGATACCAAGATAGTGTGGCTAATAGTGCGGTGTGCCCTGTTTGTTTAGGACTCCCTGGAGCCTTGCCTGTTATTAATGGAAAGGCTGTCGAATTTACTGTTATGACAGGGCTAGCCTTAAGTTGTGACATACCTGAACATTCGAAATTTGATCGGAAGAATTATCCTTATCCTGATCTTATGAAGGGTTATCAAATATCCCAATTTGATATGCCTTTAGCAGTGCACGGGATATTGGAAATTGATGTTGAAGGTACGAAACGTTCCATAGGAATAGATCGTGTGCACTTGGAAGAAGACGCTGCAAAACTGCAGCATCATACAGGGTCTTCAGATGATTCCTATAGTTTGGTTGATGTTAATCGCGCTGGTGTGCCGTTAATGGAAATCGTTAGTGACCCTGATATGCGATCAGCTGATGAGGCACGGTCATACCTGACTACCCTACATGGCATAGTGCAATATCTTGGAGTGTCTGCAGCTAGCATGCAAGAGGGTAATTTTCGCTGCGACGCGAATGTAAGTCTCAGGCCAAAAGGAAGTGATACTTACGGAACAAAAACCGAAGTGAAAAACATGAATAGTTTCAGGTCGGTTTACCTAGCTATCAATTATGAGATTGAGCGACAAACTAAAATACTAGAAGAAGGTGGGAATATAACTCAAGAAACTCGTGGGTGGGTTGATGACAGGGAAGTTACTGTTTCACAGCGTAGTAAGGAACAGGCTCACGATTATAGATACTTCCCAGAGCCAGATTTGCCTCCGCTAGTCATTCGTCCTGACTGGGTTAAAGAAATCAAGGATAGTTTGCCAGAGCTGGCACAGAACAAGCATGATAGGTTTATAAACGATCATAAACTTTCTGAATATGATGCCGCTCAACTGACATCGTCCAAATCTGTAGCTGATTACTATGAATCAGTTATCGAGTTTTATGACGTGAGTGCTGGTCAATTACCACAGTTTGCAAAACAGGCAAGCAATTGGATTCTTGGTGATTTGACTAGATTGCTGAACTCCACAGAGCAATCTATAGAAGAGTGTAAATTCATACCCAATCATTTGAATGATCTGATAAGACTGGTGGATTCTGATACACTAAGTGTAACAATGGCTAAAACAGTTCTTGAGGAAGCTTTCGGTAGTGGGGTAAACCCTAGTAAAATAGTTTCTGATAAAGGGTTGGCTCAGATCAACGATTCTAGTGTTGTAGAGACAGCAGTAGTCGATGTGATCAATGGCAATCCTAAAGCGGTGGAAGATTATCATAACGGTAAGGAAAGCGCCGCTAAGTTTTTGGTAGGCCAAGTCATGAAGTTAACTAAAGGCCAAGCTAAACCGGATTTAGTACAGTCATTAATAATAGAAAAATTAGAGCATGTGTAGCAAAATAAGGTAGTGCCGTAATGTCGTTTTTAAACATAGCACAAATACTGGTCTCTGTAGTCTTGGTTCTAGTGATATTATCTCAAGTTAGAGAAGGTGGGTCAGGGCTCTTCGGGAGTGCGCAGAATGGGGTCCGTACACGTCGGGGTTTGGAGCGAACGTTGTACCAGTTCACCATAATTCTGATAGCCTTATTTTTAATAATCTCCGTTATAAGTGTCCGGTTAGCTTAAGGACTATATTTCGCAGCAATATCAATAGATGGTAATGAGTAGAGTTCCAATTGTTCTAACGACCGATTTTGGTTTGGAAGATCCTTACGTCGGTGTGATGAAAGGAGTAATCTACCGTATCAACTCTGAAGCCCTGATAATTGATCATTCTCATTATGTGGAACCTCAAAACATTGCTCATGCGGCAATGTTGCTATCTACGAGTTATAGTTATTTCCCTGATCAAGCTATACATGTCGCAGTGGTAGATCCTGGGGTAGGGACAGAACGCTCTGCCCTTATAATTATGACTCCTCGTGCCTATCTGGTCGGCCCTGATAACGGATTGTTTTCCGGAATAGTCAGTAAATATTTGGAAAAATCTCAAAGCCAAACTCCTAATATTGATATCCCTTCAGAATGTAAGGCCTTCAGGATAACTAACTCGCAAGTATTTTTGACACCGACTAGCGACACTTTTCACGGAAGAGATATATTTGCCCCTGTAGGTGCCCACTTAAGTTTAGGTGTACCCCCATCCGAGCTAGGCGAGCCAGTAGAATCCATAGTTGGTGAGACATGTCCGGAGTTAACTATCACCACGGATAAAATAGTTGGCGAAGTAATTTACGTGGATCATTTCGGTAACTTGATCACAAACATACCGAATATCCTCGTAGACGAATATGTAAATGTGGCAGTAGAAACGTCAGGGTGTTATATAGGGTCTATCCAGAGAACATTTAATGATTCGTATACAGTGGCATCTGACGTACCAATCGCACTCTTAGGTAGCAATGGGTATTTGGAAATTGCTTTCCCTAATGGAAGTGCGGCGAGCTTTTTGTCTCTCTCTTCAGGTTCGGAAGTAATTCTCCATAAATCAACCTAGAACAATTTCCTATTGACATAGAATGACCTGATGCTACCATGAGATCCAATCGGGCTTGCACCCGGAATAAGATATCGTGGGAGAGAAATGTTATGGATTTAAATCGCGATACCTTGATTAGTCTATACAAGACTATGACAACAATTCGTCATTTTGAGGAAAGAGGCATTCCAGAGACGGGTCAACGACAGATGTCGGCATCAGTTCATTCTTCTGCAGGCCAGGAAGCAGTTCCTACTGGTATTTGTGCTCATTTAACGGACGAGGATTATATTGGTAGCACTCACAGAGGCCATGGACATTGTATAGCTAAAGGAGTTGATCCTAAAACTATGATGGCTGAACTGTTTGGTCGTTCCACAGGTAATAACAAGGGTAAAGGTGGATCGATGCACATAGCCGATATGAGTAAGGGAATGCTGGGAACGAACGGAGTAGTAGCGGCCAGCGTGCCGCTAGCAGTTGGGGCAGCATTAACCTCAAAATTAAGGAAATATGGCCGAGTGGCAGTAGCGTTTTTCGGAGATGGGGGAGCTAATCAGGGTGTTTTACATGAATGCATGAACTTAGCTTCTGTCTGGAAGTTACCAGTCATATTTTGTTGTGAAAACAACGGGTATGCGGAATCAACTCCTGTTTCATATGGATTGTCTGTCGCTAATGTAGCTGATCGAGCTGCTGGATATGACATGCCTGGGATTCATGTTGATGGAATGGATGTGTTCGCCGTATATGAGGCCGCAGGAGAAGCGGTAGCTAGGGCGCGGGCAGGAGAGGGACCTTCATTGCTGGAATGCCGCACCTACAGGTTTTACGGCCATACAGTTTTCGATGATCCTCTAAGTTATAGAACTAAGGAAGAACAGGACTACTGGCGAAGCCGCGATCCTCTGAAGTTATTCAGGGAGATGGTTCTACCAGAGGGATTGGTTACTGAGGAAGAACTGGACCAAATGGATAATGAAGCTGAAGCCTTGATGGAAGAAGCTATTAAATTCGCCGACGATAGTCCGATGCCCGAGCCATTGGAACTCTACGACGATGTCTATGTTGATTACCCTGTCGATATGATGCGTCGCGGCGCAAATATGGATATATAAATCCGATCATGATTTGATCTGTTATTTTCCAGATAGGAGTTTGGTATGACTACAGATATTATGAGCACCACAGTAGATAGAGAAATTTTGTATCGTGAAGCTATTAATGAAGCTCTTCGGCAAGAGATGGAGCTAGATGAAACCGTTATTATCATGGGTGAAGAGATAGCTGGTGGAGCAGGACTAGAACATCTCGGTATTGTTGATGCTTGGGGTGGACCTTTCCGTACAACTGTCGGACTAATTCAACAGTTTGGAAGAGAGCGAATATTGGACACCCCTTTATCTGAAGCAGCCTTTGTAGGGACAGCGATAGGAGCAGCCTCTACTGGTATGCGAGCCGTTGCTGAACTCATGTTTGTGGATTTTGTTGGTGTGTGTATGGATCAGTTGCTAAACAATGCTGCCAAGATGCGGTATATGTTTGGTGGCCAGGTCAAAGTGCCTTTTGTTTTATTGACTCGAATTGGAGCCGGATTTGGGAGCGCAGCGCAACATTCGGAGTCATTTTACTCAATATTCAGTCATATCCCGGGCTTAAAAGGAGTCGTGCCATCAGATCCATATACAGCAAAAGGTCTGCTTACCGCAGCAATACGAGATGATGATCCGGTAGTTTATTTTGAGCATAAAGGGCTTTATCTTAATAAGGGTGCAGTGCCAGAAGAGTCCTATGTTATACCTTTGGGTAAGGCTCGGACAGTAAAACCTGGTAAGGATATTACGCTGGTTGGTATATCACGGATGACATGGGTTTGTACCGAAGCTGCAGAGGAACTCCAGAAACAGGGTGTAGATGCGGAGGTCATTGATTTACTTAGTGTGTCACCAATAGATTATGACCATATTATTGATTCAGTGCGACGCACTCATCGTTTGGTTGTAGTAGACGAAGACACTCCTGTGTGTAGTCTGGCGTCGGATATCTGTGCTAGGGTAGCTGAAGAGGCTTTTGATTATTTGGACGCACCTCCTTCGAGGGTAACTGCTCCTCATACACCAGTGCCATATAGTAGGCCTCTAGAAAATAATTATGTGCCTAATGCTGGAAGGGTAGTAAGAACGGTACAGGGTTTAGTGTCCTGACCGATCTCTAGACAAATAATAAACACGAAAGGGGTTATACATGACTACTGTAGGAAGTGGAAAATATAGTTACGAACTTGTAGAGAGTTGGGCCAAACTTCCAGATGGGGAAACCTTTGGGATGGTTAGTGCTGTAGCAACAGATTCAAAAGGAAATGTATATGGTTTCCAAAGAAAAGAGCCGCCAATAGTAATCTTTGATCCAGAAGGCAATTACATTGGATCATGGGGTTTGAGCGCTATCGAAAACCCACACGGCATATTTATAGAAGATGACATAGTTTACATAACTGATAGGGAAGACTCGGTCTGTCTGAAATATACATTGGACGGCAAGCCCCTACAGATATTGGGTGATCGTGGTGTCCATTCAGATACTGGTTGTGAAGTACCTGGTACCTTGGTGCCTAGAGCAGCAGGACCATTCAATTACCCAACAGAAATGGTTCCATCACCATCGGGTGATATATATGTATCTGACGGATACAGAAATGCCAGAGTCCACAGGTTCTCAGCTGACGGTCAACTCAAATCATCATGGGGACAGCCTGGTAAGGGTGGGCCGAATGAATTCCACTTGGTTCACAGCATGATGGTTGGCGCCGACGGCCTACTGTACGTTTGTGATAGGGAAAATAACAGGGTTCAGATATTCGATGCTGACGGAGAATATCTGAATATGTGGACTGACCTACTCCGTCCTATGGATATATCACAGGATAAAGACGGAGTGTTCTGTATTAGTGAAGGCGGGAACGATGCCCGTCAGGGACATACAGAAGATACCGATTCCAGGATTAGCCTTATGAATAATAAGGGTGAACTCTTGGCACGATGGATAATACGTGGTGGTCACGGTAGTTGGATTGCACCTAACGGTGACATATACGTTGGCGTCCCAGACGGCGTTGGTATTGATAAATACTCACGGAAAAGTTAGTTAGGCGAATTCTAGTGTAGAGAATAATCTCTTTGGTATAGTAGTGGCGTAATTTCTATTGGTTTATCGATGGAAGTTACGCCATCTGCTTTCTAGCTAATTGTTATAATGCTGGGTTAATAATTTGCTACGTAGTTGTATTTCAACTAAGTGTAATAACTACCCGATCATATGCTTGGCGTTCTTTTACCAATCCGGCATCCATCAAAATAGTCTGTAATCCTTGATACTCTGGCTCGTCCAATTTTGGATCTGTGGGCCAGGTGTTCTGATCTTTGTATCTTGATATGGATCGGGAGAGTGCCTCTGGAGAAGCATCTGGGAAAAACTCTTTTATACTTTCAGCAACAACCTCAGGTGGATTTTCAGATAGCCATTTGAGACCTTCACTAAACCCATCATAAAACTTTTGGATATTCTCAGGGTTTTTATCTAGATAATCTGGGTTTGAGGCGAAGGAACTGTATGCTATATGCCCGTTTTCAGAACCTAGTGGTATAGCTATTTCGGCGCCATGTTCTGTAATTAGATAATCTGCTGTGGGTTCCGGAACATGAACGAATTCTGCTTCTCCTGCTATGAATGTATCTAAAGCTTCTTGTAGGGATCCTCTATGTAGTATGTCTAGATTAGTTGGGTCAATATTGTGCGACCGCAAGGCATATTGGAAAGAAGCCCACGGCATGGGTGAGAACCCGACTGGGATAACTTTTGCCCCATTCATATCCTGCCATTGAAATGGTGTATCGGATTGACGGCGCAATACGAAAAATCCGTCGCCCGAGTTTATCTTGGCAAAGTGAAGAGGAACTGTGGAGGCTCCCCAGTCCAAGCTAATAATGCTTCGCATTATCCCTGATTGAACTACATCCGCTACTTGATGCCTGAGGGCGCTCAACGGGTGAGGATATTCCGGAGGGCAGGTTGCGAAAGAAATGTCTAAACCTTGTTTGTCCCAAAATCCTCCACTGAGGGAAACGTATATTGGGGTATAAAATACAATTCTGAAGGTTTCAAATAACCTGATTGACTTTGAGTTAACATAACTCATTGTTGGACCTCTACTGCTATATTTAACGGCTAATAAATCGGTATGCCATCATTCACAACTAGTGTTGGGTATGCTAGAATTTCAACGCTTTGAACATGTTATAGGTTTCATAGCATAATGTCTTTACTTTAGGCTTAGTAAGTAAGTTAAATGATAAACACCGTATTTTTTGATTTTTACAACACTTTAGTCAAGTTCTGGCCTCCTCTTGACCAAATTCAAGAAGCGGCATGTAGCGAATTCGGTCTGGGCGTCTCCGAAGAGGGGATACGTAGAGGTTATGCCATAGCGGATGTCTATTTCAACAGTGAAAATGCCAGAAAGCCTCTAGCGCTTCGGTCAGATGAGGAACGGTTGGAGTTCTTCAGCGTTTACGAGCAAATGATACTTGAAAATGCTGGACTGTCCGTTTCGTTAGATTTAGCTACCAAGATCTGGAATATGGCTAGTTCAATACCCAAGGACTTTATGCCGTTTGACGACACTATAGAGGCTCTGTCTGACTTGCGTTCTGAGGGTTTTAAGCTTGGCTTAATATCTAATCTTAGACGAGATATGGCGAATTTGACTGAAAAGCTAGGTCTTTCATCTTTGATCGATATCTGCATCACATCAGCAGATGTAGGGGTGGAAAAACCTAACCCCGCAATATTTAAGGCTGCTCTTGATTCTGCAAAAGTATCTGCTGATCAAGCTATTCATGTTGGGGACCAGCATAAATCAGATGTTCTTGGAGCTAAAAGTGCCGGGATGCATGCTATATTATTGGACCGTGAAGGGTATAGTGTGGATGTCGATGACTGTCCCGTAGTTCAATCTTTGGCGGATATACGGCCTTTGCTGTTGGAAGGTAAAGCTTTCTAAGTTAGGAATGTCTATATAGAGTTCCTAAATAACCTGCGGATTATTGGAGAAGCGATGTCTGATTCTAATACCTCTGAAATTATTCTTAATGAACCGGTCAGGGTGCTTGTCTGGTACGACTATATTTGACCTTGGTGCTATGTCGGACTGGAAAGAGTCGACAAATTATCCCAGGACTACAATGTCAAGATCGAAGGGCGAGCATATTTTCTACGCCCGGATACTCCTAAGGAAGGAATAATCCGACAATCGCGACCCGGTGAAACAGAAGATGAATTGAGCGATCCGATTCGCGGACAGGCAAAAGAAGCCAATCTCATTATGAAACCACCGAGAGTAACTCCGAACACTATGTATGCCCTGGAGGCTACTGAATTCGCCCAACAGAACGGTAAATTTCTTGAGTTTCATCATGCTGCATACGAGGCATACTGGACAGATCGAAAAGATCTTGGAGACCTTGAAGTCATCGCTTCGGTAGCTGAATCGGTAGACTTGGATTCAACTGAATTGATTAAACACTTGGAAAACAATAAATTGACGAGTACCGTAACAGAACAATACGAACAAGCTTTGAATGCGGGTATCAGAGGCATACCTACATTTTTAGTAGGGAACCTGTTGTTTACTGGAGCCCATCCTTATGAAATATTTGAATCTGCTATGACTCGTATATTGAGTAGCGATGAATCCGATTCATGACAATGTATAAAAGGAATCTTACTAGTGTTATCAGTGAGGTATAGCAAGATAGATCTGTTGAACGCTTATACGACCCTATGCTAAGATTGGACTTAAGATTGTTACAGAATTCACAAAGTAAATATCTTCTTTTGAGTGAGTTAGTGCCCCTGTGATTGATGGGCTAAAAGAACGTATATCAAGTGCTGTCCACAACCAGCCTCAACCTACCGTTACCATATTGTCTTCGCTGCTAGCAGTGGAAGACGAGTTAGGGTATATACCCAAAGAAGCAATTGAACAAGTATCTGACCTGATGAGTGCAACTGTTAACGATGTTTGGGCAGTTGCCTCTTTTTATCCTAATTTTCGTTTTGTCCCTCCGTGTGATCATCAGATCGAAGTCTGTTGGGGGCCATCTTGTCATATAAAAGGTGCCATGGGATTGATAGAGGCTGTGCTAGACGCGGTGGATATGGCTGATGAAGGTGATACACCTGACGGAAAAGTTACTGTGAGATATAACACTTGTCTAGGGGCTTGTGCACAGGCTCCGGTAATCTCGATTGATCACAACCTAATAGGGGGATTATCTCCCAAGGACGCCAAAGCCCGGGCAGTGGAAACCATGGAGACTGAGCGGGCTCATGATACGGATGGTTCATGACTATACCCACCGTTAACACCAACTTCTCCGAGATCTCGAAAAATGCTACTGATCATTGGAAAGATATAACATCAGGGACTAGAGCTTGGATTCGGATTGGTACCGCTTTATGTGGTAAAGCCGCCGGAGGTGACGCTATTCTAGCGTCTGTTCAGGAGTCGCTGAATACTCGCGGGATAGATGCATTAGTAAGCGAAGTAGGATGCCTAGGCCTTTGTTTTGCTGAACCATTGTTAGATATCCAAATGCCTGGTGGATCCCGGGTTTTTTACGGGAATGTGAGATCAGAGGACGTAGATTCTATATTGAATAGCCATCTTGTATCAGGTATTCCTGTGACTGAGAAGGCTTTGGGTTATCTTGGTGAAGTTGCGGTCGACGGCATACCTAATCTGGATGACCATCCAATGCGTGTGATGACTGAGCGTATCGCTTTACGGAATGCTGGTGTTATTGATCCATATGATATCAATCAGTATATAGCTAATGGAGGCTATCAGGGTCTAAACAAAGTATTAACAGAAATGACTCCACAGGAAGTACTTGATGAAGTTACAGGATCAGGCTTGCGCGGACGAGGAGGAGCTGCATTCTCTACAGGTACCAAATGGGGCTTCCTGGCAGGATCTGGTGCTCCTGTAAAGTACATACTCTGTAACTGTGAAGAGGGTGACCCAGGCGCTTTTAATGATAAGGGAATATTAGAAAGTGATCCAAGTACCGTTGTAGAGGGTATATTGATCGCTGCTTATGCAACAGGAGCTAGTAATGGCTATATCTTTATACGACATGGTCACGATGGCCCTATTGACCGAGCTAGGGCGGCAGTATCTGACGCGTACAGATTAGGTCTCCTAGGAGATAATATTCTGGGGACAGACTTTAGTTTTAATCTTGAAATAGCCCTTACCGGTGATTCTTATGTATCTGGTGAGGAAACCGCCTTAATGGAAGCTATAGAAGGTAGCCGAGCAATGCCTCGATATCGACCTCCATTCCCTGCTCAAGTAGGTGTATTTGGTAAGCCAACGAATATAAATAACGTTAAGACTATGGCTTACGTACCTGAGATAGTTTCTAAGGGTGGAGAATGGTTCTCAGGAATTGGCCATGATCGTAGCACCGGTACTGCTATTTTATGTCTGTCAGGGAATTTGAAATATACGGGCATGGTAGAAGTGCCAATGGGATTAACGTTGAGGCAAGTCATATATGATATTGCTGGCGGTATTCCAAATGATAAATCCCTTAAATTTGTCCAAACAGGTGGTCCTCTGGGAGGGGTTTTGGGCGCAGATAATATTGATCTAGTTCTGGATTTTGAAGTTTTTAGAGAAGCTGGAGCTATCCTAGGGTCGGGTGGCATCATCGCGGCTGATGAAGATGTATGTATAGTGGACTTAACTAGAGCTCTTATCGCATTCTGTCAATATGAATCATGTGGAAAATGTTTTCCTTGCAGGATGGGTATGAGCCATCTCCTGGAAGTTCTAGAACGGATATGCAAATTGGAGAGTGAACCAGGGGATCTGGACTTGATGAGGAATATAGGCGGTAATATGCAAGCCGGTTCTTTGTGCGGGCATGGCCAGTTAGGATTTAATCCAGTATCATCAGCCATAAAATATTTTGGCGAAGAATTTGATGCTCATATGGTATCGCACGAATGTGGGACTGGTACCTGTCTCAGACCAAAATATTCACCTAATCTTACTAGGCGATAAAGCTAAGGACGTTTATGGCAGACGAAATTACAATCTCTATAGATGGCGTTGAAATAAAAACTGAACCCGGGAAAATGGTTTTGGAAGCCGCTATAGAGGCAGGGGTATATATACCTTATTTGTGTTATCACTCTGGTATGAAGCCCTTTGCTGCGTGCAGGATGTGTGTTGTTTCGGTAGAAGGAGGTCGTGGACTCCCCGCGGCTTGTACTCTGCCAGTACAGGATGGTATGCAGGTTAGAAGCGAAACTGATGAAATCACTGAGACACGTCGCGGTGTTATGCAAATGTTAATCGCTGATCACCCTAATGGGTGTCTCACATGCCACCGGATAGATATATGTGGGCCCTCTGACGTATGTCTAAGGCACGTGTCTGTAAATGATCGGTGTATTACCTGTCCCAAAAATGAGAGATGTGAATTTAAGGATACGGTCAGATATCTCGGTATGGAGTTAGAGTCACCGTTGGAATATAACTACCGAGACATCCCACTGGAAGTTAGTGATCCGTTTTACGATCGGGATATGAATTTGTGCATTACCTGTGGAAGGTGTGTCAGGGTATGTGATGAAGTACGGGGAGATGCGGCGATAGGATTTATCGAAAGATCTGGGAGAGCTTTAGTGGGGACTTCGCAAGGTACTTCCCTGTTGGAGTCAGGATGCGAATTTTGTGGGGCATGCATAGATGTATGTCCAGTTGGTGCACTTGTAGAAAAGAACCACAAGTGGGAGAAACCTAGGACAATACAAAATTCAATATGCCCTCATTGCCCAGTTGGATGTCAGTTGAATCTAGAATTTAATGCTGACGGAAAATTTATTCGTGCGGTAGCAGACATAAACTCTCCGGCTAATAAAGGTCAGGCCTGTTATAAAGGTAAATTTGGATTGGAGTTTCTCAATAAGACGACGGCTATAAAGCAGCCATTGATACGCCGCGATGGGTTATTGGAAGAGACAAGCTGGGAAGAAGCTATTGAATTCATATCTTCTAAGTTGGGAGATTATATAGGAGATGAGTTCTCAATTCTCACATCTCCTAACAGCACTAATGAAGAATTGTATGTTGCTCAAAAATTCTCAAGACTGGTTATGAAGACCAATAATATTGATCAGACTAGTAACGTCACGCCAGAGTTAACGGTAGGCCTAGAACGTGCACTCGGTTATGGAGCTGCTACTAACTCTATCTGGGAACTAGAGAACTCAAAGTGTATTTTGGTATTCAACACTAACGTTACAGAAAATCAAAACGTTGTCGCAGTCCCAATAAAGAAAGCAGTGAGACAAGGTGCGAAATTAATCGTTATAGATACTCGAGAAGTTGAATTAACCCGCCAGGCAGATTCATGGCTAAGACCATCTCCAGGTACTGAACTTCTTCTTCTTGGTGGAATTCTAAAAGTGCTGGTACAGTCGTCTTTTCATGATGTTGAATGGATAAACGAAAATTGCGAAGACCCAGATACGCTATATTACGTCCTAGACTCTATTGATCTAGCTGCAGTATCTTTGGAAACCCAGGTATCAGTTGACGATATAAGTAAAGCAGCAGGACTGTTTGCTGCTGCTGATAGTGGATCAATAGTCTATGGTCTTGATAACCTGAATGCAGACGTTCATAGAGGTTGCGTGGTGTCCCTGGTGAATATTGCCTTGCTGACCTCTAATTTGGGGAAGCCAAATAGTGGTTTGTATCCTATGAGAACAGGCTCTAATGAACAAGGAGCTTGGGATGTAGGATCTGTCCCCTACAGATTGCCAGGGGGTAGATCTTGGACCGACGAGGTTGCCAAAAACGAAATTGAAAGCGCATGGAATTGTGAATTGCCGACAAATCGCGGTAAGCAAGCAACGGATATCCTATCTGCTTACGATTTGGCGGGCGTTAAATCGATGTTCCTTATAGGAGATAGTCCTAATTTTACCAATGGCTGTTTCGCGATGGGGTACGATCATCTGGAGCAATTAGAATTTTTAGTAGTCCAAGATTCATTTATGAGTCCAGCTACGGCGGTAGCTGATGTAGTTCTTCCTAGAGCTTTGTTTAGTAATAAAGATGGTACGTATACCAATCTAGAAAGACGAATACAACGATTAGGTAAGAGGGATACAGATTTTACGGATTCTGATACAGAATTGAACGCTCTCTGCTCGATAGCCGAGAAAATGGGATATGGAAACTTCTCTTACCAGAATGTATCTGACATAATGGATGAAATAGCTTCTGTGAGCCCTATATACTCGGGAGTTTCATACTCTAAGTTGGCCCAACAGAGTTTTACGGTATTTAGCAGTGGTATGGATAATCCAAAACCGACTCAACTGTTATATTCGAGCAAAGAACATAGAGGATTACAATGGCCTGTGGCGGATCAAGATAGTGTGGGTGTCGCAATCCTTTATCAAGAATCTTTCAAAACAGGTAAAGCTGCGTGGATAACTCCTGAATTTACTCTAGAAGGTAAATCAACGGAAGGGTCTGAGTACTCAAGTTGGTTGGTACCAGGTCGTGTTCTGTTGCAATCTGATAGGGATACAAAACTAGTACCAGGCAGGTTGAATCATCTGGAGAGGGATGAATTGGCACAGATTCATCCGTCGCTGGCAAAAGAAGCTGACGTCTCTCAGGGGGATAAAATTATTGTCGAAACAGCACAAGGGAATTTAACAGCAATAGTAGACATTGACGATTCTGTACCGGTGGGGTCTATTTCGATAACTACATTGTTTGGACAGTTGGCCGTTGAACTTCAAGAGAGCGAGGATATTGACCCGATGTCCAAGGTTGTAGGATTGAATATTTTGCCTGCACGCCTAGTAAAAAACTGACATTATTTCGGATAATTTATGACTACTTCTTCAAGAAATTTATCACAAGCAACTTTGGTTGAACGCTCAGATATAACTGATGATCTAATGGTTATAAAGATGCGACCGTCCGAAGGGAACTTCAGTTTTAAGCCAGGCCAGTATTGCACGCTTGGGCTGGATGGTATTGAAAGAGCCTATTCAATTGGCTCGGCTCCTCACGAAGGAGTTCTAGAACTGTTCGTGGAGTTGGTTCCAGATGGGGCACTCACTCCTAAGATGTGGTCTCTCAAGATCGGAGATTCTATGACTCTCAGGCCAAGAGCCAAGGGTATATTTACAATGAGTACCAAAGTCCATCACCATGTAATGCTTGGGACTGTAACTGGGATCGTCCCTTATGTGAGCATACTACGCTCTCATTTGTATAAAGGTGACGAAGGCCATAAATTCTATGTATTTCTGGGTGCTAGTTACGAAGATGAACTGACATATGATAAAGAGTTACAGGATATGGCTAATGAGTATCCTGATATGATTTCTTTTATACCAACGGTCAGTAGACCTTCAGAAGATCGCAATACGAATTGGAATGGTGCTACCGGCAGAGTAAATACTATATATGAACCGTATTTGGATGGATTGGATCTACCGAAGAATGACACCCTAATATACACGTGTGGTCATCCAGGTATGATTGAAGATGTAAGAGCTAAAGCTGTTCCCGCGGGATGGCAGTTTACGGAAGAAAGATTTTGGAAAGAGTGACCGGAACCGCCTAAATATTAGGATTTCTCTGATAGCCTTGGGCCTAGGTTCCGCAAGATCATTGAGTGCTGTAGAATACGCTAATACTTCGGTGTAGTGGTGTTGATGTGACTCCGATTCGCAATCAATATTTGTCAGTTAAACAATCTTATCCTGACGCTATAGTTCTATTCAGATTAGGTGATTTTTACGAAACCTTTGATGATGATGCAGAACTGGTTTCGAACGATCTAGAGATCACTTTAACCTCGCGTAGTATGGGAAAGAATGTCAAAGTGCCTATGGCTGGAGTGCCTGCGCACTCTCTAGATAATTATCTTGGTAGACTCATACAAAAAGGCCATAAGGTTGCAATCTGTGAGCAGCTAAGTGATCCAGCTACGTCTAAGGGACTGGTGGATCGAGATGTTGTTCGAGTTGTTACGCCAGGTACTGTAATAGAACCCAATCTTTTAGAACAAAATCGTAATAACTACTTGCTGGCACTTTCAGAAGACAAAGAGTCTATAGGGTTTGCCTACGTCGACATTACCACTGGGGAATTTTCAGTTACTGAACTGTCAAGTGAAAAATTGGTGTATGAACTTGATAGGTTGTCCCCCGCTGAAATAATAGTTGACGCAGCTAGTGAATCTTGGTTAGAGGAACATATACTGGACAATCGCTTTCATCTGACAAGTCTCACAACCCACAGGGGTTTCGTAGAATCCTACAAAAAAACGTTGCTAGATTTTTATCAAGTGTTTTCTTTGGAATCTTTTGGGATTCAGAATATGCCGCTGGGTTTGCAAGCTGCAGCCCTTGTCATTGAATATGTAAAAGCCACATACAAAAGAGACATACCGGATCTGGATATACCTACACTGTACAGTGTAAACGACTATATGACATTAGATTCGCAGACCTTGAAAAATCTTGAGATTTTCGAATCAGCTAATGCAGAAGACAAAAACTTGAGCGTCCTTGGGCAGATTAATCAGACCGAAACCGCTATGGGTTCTAGATTGCTACGATCTTGGTTAGGACAGCCGTTACTAGATGTTGATAGTATTTCGAACAGGCTTGATATTGTGGAATTTTTCTATGTGAATCTTTTAGTTCGGTCAAATTGCCAAGGTTTGTTAAATAAAATGGGTGATCTGGAACGGATAATGAGTAGGGTATTGTCAGGCCAGGTCTTGCCAAGGGAATTGATAGTTCTGCGCCGAACGATTGAAGCTGCGCAGGATATTAGGAACATTCTGACTTTTCAAGAAAGTGTTGATATACGCCGCATAGCTATGAACATAACTGAATTATCCGACGTAGTATCTCTGATCTCCACAGCAATAAATGATGATCCAAATGGTAATGTTGGTGACGGAGGCATAATTAAATCTGGATTATCTGATGAGCTAGATAGATTGAAACAGGATTCTGCAGGAGCTCGGCAATTCATCGCTGATTTAGAAGCAAAACAGCGTTCTGAAACCGGAATTAAGAATTTGAAAGTAGGGTATAACCATGTGTTCGGATATTATCTGGAGGTCAGTAAATCCAACATATCTGAAATTCCCGACACTTATATTCGCCGACAAACTCTAGCGAATGCAGAAAGATATATTATTCCTGAACTTAAAGAATATGAGGATTTGGTTCTAACGGCAAAGGACAAAATAAATCAGCTTGAACAAGAATTATATCGTAGAGTGTGCGGGCAAATCAGTGAAGAAGTAGATCGGGTCCGCAAAGTGGCTAAAACGCTAGCGCAGATAGATGTGGTTTGCTCATTTGCTCAAATAGCGGCGCAAAACTCTTATGTGAGGCCCATAATAGACGATGATTCCAATATTACTATCAGATCCGGCAGGCATCCGGTAGTGGAAAACGTGTTAAATTCTGGTGAGTATGTATCTAATGATGTCCATTTCGAGGAGGGTGACTCACAGATAATAGTACTGACTGGACCTAATATGGCCGGTAAATCTACCTTTATACGCCAAGTCGCTCTTATAACGCTTATGGCTCAAATTGGAAGTTTTGTTCCTGCTGATTATGCTCGCATCGGGATAGTTGATCGAATATTTACTAGAGTAGGGTTGCAGGACGATCTTGCTACTGGCAAGTCTACTTTTATGGTTGAAATGATTGAGACAGCATCTATACTCAATCAGGCTACTAAAAGATCACTACTAATATTAGATGAGATTGGTCGCGGAACTAGTACATACGACGGATTGTCTATCGCTAAATCTGTAATTGAGTACATTCATAATGCCCCAAGATTAAAATGTAAAACTATGTTCGCCACTCATTACCATGAACTGACGGAATTAGCGGAAACTCTACCCAATGTTCGGAACTTCAATGTTGCGGTAGTGGAACAAGGTTCTGAGGTGGTATTTTTGCATAAAATAATTCCAGGTGGAGCTGATCGCAGTTATGGTATCCATGTCGCGCAATTGGCAGGTATGCCGCCATCTGTAGTTAAGCGAGCTTGGGAAATTTTAGAGCATCTTGAACAAACGGATATTAGTTCTGTATCAAGAAATTTCGCTGGCACATTTGATAAAGGCGTATCACAATTGTCTCTGTTCAACGGATTAAATGAAGAATTGATAGCAGAACTCAAAGATATTGATGTGACCAATTTGACACCCATGGACGCGATAACTAGGTTGTATGAACTTCAGCAGAAAGCTACCCATAGCCAACAAGAACCTTAAATTATAGGAGATTAGCTGTATTATGAATGCAGACTTTTTTTGGTGGCCACGTTGATCTACTTGTCGAAAAGTGAGAGAGTTGCTCTTGCAAAAAGGAATCTCGTTAAACGAACGCGATTATTTCAAGGATAGATTAACCGCCCAGGAAATAAGCAGTCTGGCTAAAGATGTTGGTATGACTGAGATTTTTGCTTGGAGAAGTCCCAGTTTTAAAAAACTAGAGTTAATACCTGCCGATGTCACAGATGAGCAAATGGCGTCCTTAATATTGGAAGAACCAAGACTTCTCAAACGTCCAATTGTTAGGATAGGAGAGCAATTAATTATTGGCGGTAGTTTAAAGGCTATTGAAGAAGCTGTGTAATAATATTTGGATATATTACGACAGCTATAAGGTTTCAATATAATAATCGAATCGGGAGAATTATTTTTTAGTATATGAGAATATTTTTTGATGTGGATTACACTATTCTAGGTCTCGACGATACGTTGCGTCATGGCACAAAAGAGACTTTCCAAAAGATCTTGGACGACGGTCACGAAATACATATCTGGTCAGGTATGGGAGAAAGATGGGAAGTTATAGAGAAGCATGAACTAAAGGAATATATTAGTGGGGTTTACGAGAAACCTACTGACAAATTCGATGAACGGTTTGTGGAACTAAAGGTACCTGTTGCCCCAGATTTTGTAATAGATGATTATCCTGAGATAGTTGCTCACTATGGCGGAGTGTGGGTTCCTCCATATTTCTTCAGTCGTAGTGTCGATAATCAGATGGAACGTATTTATAACGTTATCAAAGAATTTGCGGAGACAGGGACCTCCGAAGATAAACAATATCGCTCCAAAGGAACGATATTGCCACTCTTCTAGATATAAAAGCTATATAAATATTAGCGGGTTGCTATATGCCAATAGAAGTTCTTACCCCAAGTTTAGCCGCTCAAATCGCAGCAGGTGAAGTTGTAGAACGGCCTGTGTCAGTTGTAAAGGAACTTATTGAAAATTCTATAGATGCCCATGCTGCGTCTGTAATTATCGATGTTGGAAAAGACCCATGTTCGCAAATTAAGGTTGTCGATGATGGCGACGGAATATCGTCTAATGAAGTAGATCTCGCATTAACACATCATGCTACTAGCAAGCTCTATACCCTGGATCAGTTAGATAATATAAGGACTCTTGGCTTTAGAGGTGAAGCTCTTCCGAGTATCGCTTCAGTTTCCAGAGTATTGATTGTATCTCGATGTTTTGGAAGCGATTCAGCGTATTCGGTAGAGTACGATTGTGGGTTGAAAGTAAACGAGACTGTGTATGCTTCGGCTGTAGGCACGTCAGTATCAGTGACTGATCTTTTTTCTAATGTACCGGCTCGCTTGAAATTTCTTAGGTCTCCGGCATCTGAATTAACAAAAATTAAGGACCTAGTGCATCTATTTGCGATGGCGTATCCTTCCGTGAAATTCCAATTGCGCATAGAAGGCAAGGTGACTTTTGATACACAAGGTAGTGGTAATCCAATAGATCCTATAGTAGCCGTATATGGGTCAAAATCCGCTTCTGAAATGATAACTGTCACTAGTGAACAAGATGATACAGGGTATGCAGTTGAAGGATTTGTGAGTGTTCCTGCTCTCAATAGGGCCAACAGATCCTACATGAGCTTATTTGTTAATAATCGCTTGGTTAATAGCCGGATGTTAAATCATGCAGTTGAGGAATCGTATCATGGGCTATTGCCTGAGAGGCGCTACCCAATTAGCGTTCTGAATTTATCCGTTCCATATTCTGATGTTGATGTAAATGCTCATCCTGGGAAACTCGAAGTCAGATTTCAGAATGAAAACCGTATATATGCTACCCTGCAGAAAGCAATCAGATCTCATCTGGTTAATCAGATACCGGTGTCTCAAGTAGGTCACACGACTTTTACCAATCGCTCTTCGCAAGCAGTTTATCCGTATAGAAATGCCAAGCCTTATCAGACAACGGGCTATAGTCAGACCGCTTTTAGTGTAGACAACTCTTATACATTCAATGCTCATAAACCGAATAGAGAAGTCCTGCCATCACTATCTCTGATAGGACAGGTCAGGTTGACGTACTTAGTCGCAGATGGCCCGGATGGGGTTTATTTAATAGACCAACATGCTGCTCATGAGAGGATATTGTTTGATAAGATTGTCTCTAGTCGCGGTCAAAGCCAATCTGCGTCCCAGAGATTATTGAGTCCAACTACTGTTGAGTTGAGTCCATTGCATTCAGATCTTTTAGATACAAATAAAGAGACATTGCAAATATATGGATTTGATATAGAACAATTTGGCGATAATACTTATATTGTGAGATCGGTGCCGGCTGTAATGTCGATAGCAGATACTGAGAAATCTTTGATAGATATACTGGATATGATTTCTGTAGAGGGCTTACTAAGACAACATGAAGATGTAGTCGCGGCGTCTGTGGCTTGTCATAGCTCCGTTAGGGCAGGGCTAGCTCTGTCTCTGCCAGAGATGCAGAGCTTACTGAGTCAACTGCACGGTACGAGTAACCCCCATACGTGTCCACATGGTAGGCCCACAATTATAAGGTATGCGGATTACAATATTGAAAGAGAGTTTGGGCGACGCCAGTAAGCTTATGAGCGTCTGGGATCTTGTCTAGGGTCTGAGGCTGGGTGAAACATAGAGTCAGGCCCAGGAAATTCGTTGGACGGCATTTCCTGCTTGTGTTTTGCAAAACCGAGTAGGCCTGAAGATAACGTTGCAATACCTACGACTCCTATGCCTAGTTGACCGAGAAAACTCCGTCTCGTTTGTCGTTTACCTTTAGATGATGCTCTGTTTATCTCCACGTGCCACTCCCCAATTGCGCTAGCCTTTAAATGATCTCAGTGATACTACAAGTTTACTAGTTAAATTGTCATTTGAAAACACTTGCTGATTTAATAATTATTCACTTGTCAGTCGTTAATGATGGCTGATAAGTGGTTTCCTAGTCTTACTGAGTAATTGGTGCCTCTGTCTTCCGGGTATATTTGAGACGTATTTGCTAAGTATAATCCGTTTATCGGAGTTAGGTGGTCTGGTATTTGGCTACTATAGTTGGTCTCCACTATAGGCTGAGCTGCGTCGACTTTATGGTGGTAGTATTCGACTATCCATGAATCTTCGAAGTCCGGATTTATTGTTTTAAGATGTGGTATGAAAGTTTTTAACAGCTCTGCGCCTTCCGATAAATATATTTCACTGTCTCTAGTAACATAATTAGTTATATACACTATGTGTTTATTTCCGTAGAGAGAATTGTCTATCATGTTAGTGTGTTCTATGATTCCCACGAATGGAATTGTTCTATCGGCTATGTTAAGCCAATATATATTGGAAAGAGGTTTCTCAAGTACCAGAATTAGTAACACCGCGGATAGGTAGTTTGTAGTATTCAATATATTTATATAGTCCTGAGGCAATTCGTCCGTAAGAAAGGGCAAGATATAGGAGGGGGCTGTACTGACTACTTTATCGTAGTCTCTAGTTGATGATTCTCCATTGGTGTCCCTAATTCGTAATCCCGTGACGCTATTATCATTTGAGATGATTTTTTCTACTGTTGTACTGGTGTGTATGGTTCCTCCTGAAGATGTTATTCGATCTGATAAGGTACTGATTATTTCTTCAAAACTATTGATTGGATACCCTAAAAGTTCTTTTTGCCCGTTCTTTTTTCTAGAAGCTACCCTCAAATAGATTTTTCCCCACACCCATGTCATGCTTATTTTGTTGAAATAATCTCCAAATTTACCCCGTAGTAAAGGCTCCCAAATTACTCGGTAGGATCGGATGCCCATATGCTTTATTATCCAGTCTTGCGCGGTAATACTTTCAAATTTATTCCAAGTTTTAGTTCTTTGAAGGATAAGGGTCCAGATACCTAGTCGTATTCTGTCAATAAATGGGAGTGGTTTAAATTTCAGTAGGTCCATTGGTGTGGAGAATTTCCAAATGTGACCGCCGTAATATAGACCGACTGATGATTCGAACCACTTTAATTGGTCTGATAACCCGAGCTCTTCCATGAGGTCGGCTATGTGTGTGTCACTAACAAATAAATGGTGATATCCGCGCTCTAACTGACCTCCTTGTATAGGAAACGTCGAAGCTTGTCCTCCCATAAACGGGGCAGTCTCATAGATATCTACGCTATGCCCCTTTTTGCAGAGTTCATAAGCGCACGTTAATCCCGCTATACCTGCTCCTATTATGCCTATTTTCATGTATTGTCTCTCATTTCGCTATGGACAGATGTATCGTTGTATGTATCTGAGGGTTCGCTTTGTGGGGTAGTTAGATCCACTAGAGTTTTCATTGACATGTTGTGTTTCCAGAGGAATAAGATTCCCAGTAAATTTACCGGTAGCCAAAGGGCTATGATATGTACGAAACCAGAATAAGCCGCTGCCAATGATGAGTTTAGCCCGAGTACTACTAATGTTTGTTGTGCGGCTACTTCAAATGGGCCAATACCCCCGACACTAGATGGTATGGCGGTTATCAGATTAGAGGTGGCTGTTACCAATATTATGGCTAAGAGAAAAACTGTTACTGACGGGAAATAGGTGTGAATTCCGAAACTGTAGGCAACTAAAAGGTAAACGCCACATTCTGACAACCAGACTGGTATTGAGAATATTAGGATGGTTGCTTGGCTTCTAAGTGTTTTTAAACTGGCGAGCCCGTCTAGAAATTGCTCCAGTATTGCATTGATTTTAGATTCTATAGCAGGCGGGAATAGTTTTATTAACGCGACTCTGAAACGTATGAATCTGGAGGACGACATAAAGGTCAATGTGAGTAGTGCACTCCCAAACATTGCAATTGCTATAGAGGCAAATATAATGGCGCTGGTGTTACTACTTGCAGTTATCGATTTGAAGGCACCAAAACTTATTAGGAATGGGACAGATATTAGGCAGAATGATAAAAGAGTGAGTCCGTCATATACTCGTTCTACGGCTATCGATGCCAAGCTCGATCCTCCAGCGACTGACTCTCTACGAGCTAGGTAATAGGCTCTTACTAGTTCTCCCAGCCTTACGGGTAAAAGATTATTCGCCATGTACCCTATAACCACAACGGGATATAGTCGCTTCACAGGGATGTCTTTCATAGGCGATAGTAAGATCTTCCAGCGGATGGATCTAAAGTATACAGATATAAAATACAGAGCTACTGCAGGGATAATATAGGCATAATCAGCTGATTTTAGTTCCGAGATGGTATATCGAATGTCTATCGACCATACGAGTATGACCAAGAACAAAAGGCTGATTAATATGCCTATCCAAAATCGCAAGCGTTTGAAGTCGAACAACGATACCTCTATTACAGAATTATGAGAACAATTCTAGCGCAATTAAATGTTATTCAGGGGAATATTCATAGTATCCCGAATAATACCAATCAGAATTCACTTTCCGGTATATAAAATAATCTCCTACGGCCCGCCAAGTGTCCACGTTCTTGGCTGAATCCAGAAAGAATGAAAAGTCTTTAGTAATCTCCTCGACTATGGAGGCATTCTGGCGATTTTCACCTGGACGCCTGTAAATCTCAGGAAACCATAGCAAGTTACGGGACAGTTCGCTCTCATGTATATGATCCAAATTGTTCTTATTAGTGATCCTGTTGGAATCAGTTATGAGGGTTAAGTTGCTTATTTCTTTTTGATCCGCATCTATGCAGGAATCATTCCATCCTTTGTCGTTCTCGCTCTTAAAGCATTGAAAAGTTAATGCATTGGTGTCGGATATGTGTCGAAGATACCATTGAATAGGAAACCACATATCGTAATCTACTGACATGGAATTATCTTCGACTAAGCTTTTATCGACGGAATTTGAGATTTCGTGTAAGGAATGTTTAAGATCTGTGCTACCTTGTGCATAAACTAAGAATTCTGGGTAGTGATCGTTCACCTCATACACTGTCCTGACACTAGTAAATATAGTGGCTATGAACAGACAAATAAAGAGTCCAATTGAAACTGAGTTCCGAATGCTAAACGCGCTTGAATACCGAGCACAGAGAGCAAATATTAATAGGCAGATTGTTGTTAGAGCGGCCGCAGTGATCGCAGAAAACAATGATCGTGAAACAAATAATATAAAACCTGGTAATAATATGATCAGAGGGGTTAGGCAAAGACAAGTTAACGATCCCAGCCTTATCTTTTTCCATTGAATATCTGTGATTATGAGTGAAATGTAATATCCGCTGACGAATGCTAGCGGGAGAGCAAGATTTACGAGTAGCCAGGGCATTTTTTCGCTGGCGATGGTATAGGCTGCGAACGATAGGACAGCCCACGCACTTAAAGTTATTCCAAGTACGTGACCTCTTTTCAGGAAATAACTACATCCAATAATACCTAGTGCTAACAACATAAACTCATACACAGATAATCCCACCACGTAGTAGTACCAAGGTTGATTTCCCCTAGCTACTTCTTGTTGGGCTATCCAGTACCCAAGCCCTTGCCAGCCTCCAGTAAATATTCCAGTTGGATTAGTTAGTAGGGTAGTATGAGTTAACCCCCAGATAGAATAAAAAATTAATCCGCAATATATCCACTCCACACCCTTCCAAATTATGCCGACTATCATCGACGAAAGTAGAAGGCATAGACCTATGGATGCCGCCACTAGGAAGTTAATGGGTATTCCTAATGACCCGTCACCAATCTTAACTCCGGAGGGTAACAAGTGGGTTGCAAATATCTCAGGGTTTAACCCGTCCGTAAATAATGATGCAATCAGCACCATGAAGGTTATTGGAATCAGTATCAGTAACAATGCATGTTTGCGAGACAAACCAATACTAAATCTACAGTAGGCTACTGTAAAAAATAAGAAACATATAAATATTATTGACGTTATGACAGATGAATTGTTGTAAATAAATCTACTCATAGCCTGCGCTAGGAGATATCCGGAAAATGTAGAAGAAGCACACACGATTATGGTATTTAGAACATGTCGACGCCTGATAGGCCTTGTTATGCTACTTAAAGAAAGAGTACTTATCATACATAAGGCTAATGCAAGATGTGCCCATATGCTTGCATTGTATATAGGAAAATTGACCAATGGCGGGGCCCATAGTGGAGCTCCGACCAATCCAGATACCACCCCGTCGGGATTTATCATGTAGAGTCCAAAGTGGGATTGGAAGAGTCCTGATAAAGCAGCCCATTGGGGTAAAGTTAATGTAAATAACAATATAAAAAAGCCAGCAGGGCCGGTGATGTCGCGTAGTCTAGATCTACGAAATATAAGTGGCGCTAATTGATTGATACCTAAAATGCAACCAAAACCGAGGAAAATTAAGGTTATAAAAAAGGATGTCTCCTTTGTGGAAAATAATAATGCCATTATTGCTGAGGCCAGGTAGAGGTATTTAGCTCGATTATTATTGCTGTAGTTCCAAAATATTACGAATAAGGATGTTGCCCAAAATGCAATGATAATGTCGTTTCTACCGAATCTACTAAAATATAAAAGACTTGGAGATATGGTTAAGAATATAGAGACCATAAATGAAGGCAAATTTCCCCAGTAAGATCTTAGAAAATACGGGAGAGCTACTAGCGCAGTTCCGAAAAACACGTATCCAAGTCGAGCAGTGAAATCAGTATCTCCCATCAATTTAAATACCGCGGCTGACATTTCTATTTGAAACGGGCCGTGCATCCATGGTGAGTGTATGTATGCGCCTTCTGAAAATAGCTTCCATGCGTAATAAAGATGTATTGCCTCGTCATAATGCATAACTCTAATATCTAAGTCCCAGAGCCGTAATGCCAGTGCAAGGCACAATAACGATACAAAGCAAATGTTGAACAATAGCTTGCTTAGGTGACTGGATAGGATTTTAGTTTTATTCATAATACTGAGTTGCGTTTACATTTTTGTTGATAATTAATCAGTGCCGTTGGGAAACGGTGGATCAAATTCGTAAATAATAAATCCATTATCTGAAAATGCTTCATTAAGGAAATTTGGAAAAGATGATAAGTTATTGCTTCCGTACAGGTTTCGTTCCCTTGGTCCACTGATAATATATTTAATACCATAGGATCTAAGAATGGCCTTGATACTATTGGGGTCACTGCTGTTGTAGATCTTACTGATGTCTTCTGAACGCTTCGTAATCTCTGATTCATTCCTACCCCACTGTTGTTCATGGCCCACCCATCCAAGTATAGTCGGCATTCCAGTGAATGAGGAAACTCTATTGCTATCAGAGTAATCACTGCCCGCTGCTTCAACTATTCTTGCGTCGGTACCATGAAGCTTCAACCACTTTATAGCATTGTATTCAGGTAAATGCTCTTTTTGTAGAAATATAGTGCCATCTATAGTACGGGATGCTTTTATATCGTTTGTTACAGAGCGTTCTAGTATTGTTCCCATAGGAATGTAACAACTAAATATTATTAGCAAACCAATTGAGGTTAACCAAGAATATAAAATTATATTTTTACGCTTATATCTGCCAATGAGTGTTTTAGAAACATAGAAGATGCCATAACTACCGGATATTGATAGGAGTATCCATGATTGGTAATGTAATTTAAAAACTGTATTCATGCGATTCCCGAACAAATCAGAAACATAGAACAACTCAGCACCAGCCAATAAATATAGTGCTGTTGTAACGATCAGCAAATTGAATATTGTAGCGGTTCCTCGCTGAGACCTAAAGCATATAAATAATGCGGTTCCGGATAAGGTTAAGAGAAAAAGACATAGTATTGAAGAACTAGATATTAACTTAAGAGCCGTCGAGTTGTCGTATAAAAACACTGTCATGACGTAATGCACTATTAATGGTAGAGCAGAAAATGAACTGCATATCATTGCGTGTAATTTCCAGGTTTTGCCGATATGTCTTAGGTGTTTATAGATATACATAGTCACGAAGGATAGAACGAGTAACAATGGAACACCGGTGGCCAATAGGAATAGCACAGGACGGGACCTGTACTCAATAACTGGTTGAATTCCCATGATTTGAGTGTTCAAGTCCAAATAAAATGGCATATAAAAAAATACTGATCCAAGAATGATTGGGGAAAAGAACACTAGAGAGTCTATGATTATGAGTTTTGAAGGTCGAGTTGCCAAGGACATGTGCCGGTTGTGGAGTAATATGATTAGGGAAAATATGAACAATATTACGGGAAGATCCCATGAATTTAAGAAGCCTTGAGATCCGATAATCACAGATATGAGGACTATGTGAATAGGATAAGTTTTAAGCCATGACATATTAAGAGGCTTTTTATGAAAATACAGATTCAGCCCAATACTTATGGATAGGATAAAAAATGGTATAGCCATCATGTGAGGGTGGAGATCACCTAATATAAAAGAAAAGAAAGGGAACTCTGTAATGGTGTAGTCCATACTTATCCCGTGTATTAAGGTGTCTATAATCCTTGTGGACCGCCACCACCACCATTGAGAGTTCGGGAAGTATCCGCTGCTTGTTGAGACGCTCCAGTCTATACCTTTTATATTAAGCCACTGAATTATTGCTTGATTTAGCCATCCTCGCTGGTGAAGAAACTCGATCGCTCCTACTAGATTGCTGATCATTGTCAGTACTAATATGGATAAGATCCCGATGACTATTGCAATGCTTAGCCGTGCTCCGGATAGTCTTAATAGATTGGTGGATAAACCAAAAATAGATATTCCTGCTAAAGCTGGTATGGTTGCAACTGCGAGATTATAGGATATTTCACTAGGAATTGCGGTAAGTTTGGTCAATATGGCCATTAACAGGTAACCAAAATAATAATAGCTAAGGGAATGTCCTGAAAACCAAGGGTCTTCTGGAGGGAACTGAGTGGCTGATACAAGCGCGTTTAGGATTGCGAAATCCATGGGTTTTTCGGTGTGATTTATGCTAGGGCTACCTGATATGATTGCTAGCCATGCGCATATTAGAATTAAGAATATTATCTCGGTTATTACGATTATTCTGAATTCTGATCTAAGGTAATTCTTTACTGCTTGAAAATTGTTTGCTAATAGAATAGCTGAGATAATGCTGATTACGCACACACACAATATAGCGATATAAGAAGAAGTCGTGAAACCAGTTATGCTTACGATCCAGAACAGGTATCCAATCAGAACAAGTGTAAGGGCTTTGTTTAGTGTATAGCCTTTGTCCGGCAGATTAGAAAATAGCTTGAATGAAATGGGTATTCCTGCTAGTCCAGTAAGTTCAATTGCAATGATCCATATTATCGGTTCGAGCATATTATAGTGCGGTGATACTATCGGATATTTTGATTTATCGTCTAATGACTAGACGTGGTCCTGTAACTTCTAATTGGTATTTCTAGGGCCGGTCAGATTTAAGCAGGTGCCGAAAGCAACTCTTCTACGAACTCTGTTGGTTCAAAGGGAGCTAAATCCTCTACGGATTCACCTGTTCCAATAAATAATATTGGTATTTTAAGTTCATCGTGGATTGCTAGGACAATTCCACCTCTTGCGGTTCCGTCGAGTTTAGATAGAAATATGCCAGTACAGCCTACTGCTTCATTGAACGCCCGAGCTTGTTCTAACCCATTGTGTCCCGTGGTTGCGTCTATAGTTAGGATTGTCTGATGAGGGGCGGTTTCGTCTAGTCGAGATATAACCCTACTAATCTTTTTTAGTTCTTCCATGAGGTTAGATTTATTGTGTAATCTTCCTGCTGTATCTATTATGAGAACGTCAGCTGATCTTGCTTTTGCGGCCTGATATGCATCGTAGGCGACGGCTCCCGGATCGGATCCTTGATTCTGGCTTATTACGTCTAACTTAAGTCTTTCTCCCAACACGGTGAGTTGCTCTGCTGCTGCTGCACGAAATGTATCGCCAGCTCCTAAGACCACCTTCTTATTATTAATTGCAAAGAAGTGTGCTAATTTTGCGATGCTTGTGGTTTTCCCAACGCCATTAACGCCTACCATTAGGATTACATAAGGTTTAGTTGTTTGTTCATTTGCCCAAAATTCTGGAGCTGATGATGATTGAAGCATGTCATTGAGAATATTCTTTAGCAGATTGATTGTTGAGTCTGGATCATCAGAACGAGTATTTCTGATTCCTGATTTGAGAGATGCTAGTATATCTGCCGAGGTAGAGACTCCAACGTCAGCAGATATCAATATCTCTTCAAGATCATCCCAGGTGCTATCGTCAAGGTTACTGTTACGTAACATGCCAAATATTTGTCCGAACCAACTATCTTTGGTTCTTTTTACTCCGTTTACAGTTTGTTTTCGGTTTTTATTTGGGTCACGCTTGAATATCCCTAGCATAAAACTAGATCCTTGACTCGATTATTAGTTTATTAAGTGCATCAGCCGCGGCATTTTGTTCTGCTTCGGACTTCCTAGTGCCAGATCCTGTGCCAATAGTGTTTTCTTCTACCGAGACCTGGATAGTGAATACGGGTTCATGATCTGGGCCTTCCATGGATACAACCCGGTACGTTGGAGATGCTTTCCCAATTCCTTGATAGTGTTCTTGGAGCAGCGATTTATAGTTATTTGTCTCTGTGTCTATTGATGTTAGATCAGTTAGTCGAATACCGTAAGTGCGTATTATGAAATCTCTAGCGCAATCTAATCCTTGGTCTAGATAGATTGCTGCTACTACAGCTTCATAAGCGGCTGCTAAGTTGGATTCAGTGGTGCTACCTCCGCTTTCACGGTAACCTTTTCCTAGTAACAGGAAATCTCCCAAGTTTAATTCTTGGGCAATTATGGCGAGGGTTGATCCTCTAACCAAGTTAGACCGGCCTTTAGACAAGCCTCCTTCATCTAGATGTTGGCATCTGGCATATAATTCCTCAGAAATGACTAAGTCCAACACCGCGTCCCCCAAGAACTCTAACCGTTCGTATGATGCCAAGGTTAAATCGTCAGTTTCATTAAGAGCCGATCTGTGTATTAATGCCTGCGATAACAGCTTCTTGTTCTTGAACTTAACCAGAAGTATTTCTTCTAATTTATTAGCGTCCAACAGGTCATCCTAAATAACTCCATGTGGCCATGGCGGCTGAGGTCTTTTAATTTCTCCTACGTGCTTATGTTCCGATACCATAGTTTTGATGGTTTCGTATATTCCCGCTGATTCTTCTTCTGGTGGTATGAACATTTTTACAAAGGCCGCATTGCCCGATGGTGACACATAAGTCGGGACCCCAAATACCCCGTACTCTTCTACTGCCCGGGTGTGGCTAGCTCCTATCTGTTGAAGCAGGGTGGGGTCTAGCAAGTCCTCCTTAAATTGGCCCTCGTCTATCCCTGCTATTTCGGCTGCTCTGTTTATGACTTCCGGATCCATCAAGTCTTGTTTCTCTTCGTGTCTGAGTTTAAGCAATGCCATGAAGAAAGCGTCAAAGGATTCTTCTCCTTGCCGTTTCGCAGCTAGTCCGGCTCGATGGGCTAATAATGTTGTATCAGAACCATCGAGAGCCTCTGGTTGCTCCCAGTACTTAAAGTCGTCTCCCTTATCACTGTTGGCTTGAACTAGTGAGAAAGGTTGCCAATCTATAGATACCTTTTTGCCTGTTGATGCTTCCACTTTAGACAGCCACACGGCTGCGTTGTATACAAATGGTCAACGAAAGTCAAAAAATGTGGTAAATTCGAAATCTGACATATGTAGCCTCCTGTATCAATTATGGCTTCCAGTCATTCGAATTTTAGCATCAACAAAGTAAGCATGTCCAAGATTGTTTTGACAGTCCTTATATTTGGTAATGATACTGAGCCTGCATGCTATAATATTGGTCTTCAGGAGGCCATCACGCGAGAACCTCATAACATCTTAGAGCCAACCAACGCTGTAGAGAGAAGTCTTACAGGCCCATACTTATGGTTGTTTCAAGAATTGCGTCGCCGGTCCAGGGATCAAAAACTCCCATTGTATTTGGTCGGAGGGGCTATTCGAGACTCGTTGCTTGGGTATCCTGTTATTGATCTAGATTTTTCAGTAGAAGGTGATGCGATTGAGTTGGCTAAACATCTCGCTAATGAGATGGGAGTCGAAGTTGTTACTCATAACCGTTTTCGTACAGCTACATTGGTCGTTGGTGATGTGAAGGTTGACATAGCATCATCAAGAACCGAGAAGTATCCGAATCCAGGAGAATTACCGGTTGTGGGATTGAGCCCGATGTTGGAAGACCTGCAGCGGCGTGATTTTACTATCAACGCTTTGGCACTTCCCCTGTGGCAGGATAATCCGCCTATCTTGGACATTTGCAATGGCTTAGAGGATTTATACAACGGCACAATCAATATTCTTCATAAAGATAGTTTCATTGATGATCCGACTAGATTGTTTAGGGCTGTCCGCTACGAACGGAGATTTGGATTCACTATGAACCCATGGACGGCGGAACTGTTTAGCTCTGCAATACAGTCTAATTGTATTGATTTGCTAAGTAGTGATCGAGTGCGCCATGAATTTGAGAGAATATTCTCTGAAAGCAATAAATACCTGATAATACAGAGATTATCTGAGATAGGTCTGCTTGAATCAGTTCTGGAATGTCTCAAGTTCAGTAATCGGTTTGACGAGGAACAGAGAACTCGCCTCACTAGTATCTTGAATCAGGGAACTACTTTTGGTCCTTTAGTCTCTGTTTCTTGTGGCCTCTCGGAGAATGAGCGGGCATCATTTATAAAGAGGCTCAATATGCCACGAGATTGGGCTAGTGTGGTAAATGATATTGGGTTGCTTGAGTCGTGTAGTGGTGATTTGACTAGACCGGACATATCTAATTCAGAAATATATATCATGCTAGAGAATATTGGAGATGACGCAATCTTAGGTTATTTGGAGATCACTGGATCAGATACCCTGAGATCGACACTAATACGTTATATATCTCAGATTAAGGACACACATACTATATTAAAAGGGACAGATTTGCTAGAAATGGGAGTAGAGAATGGCCCAGACATTGGGTATCTGCTGAGGAGATTGTTGTTACAGAGACTGGATCAAGAAATTGTATCCGTTCATGATGAGCGCGCCTTGGTTGAGTTATGGATGAATCAAGGGAGATCTTGTGAAGAATGAAGCTAGTGAGTCGGGCTTTGAGATTTGTGTTATATGTGTAGCTAGATTGGATGGTATTAATGAGACTTCATGTCAGATGTGTGGAGGCAAATTTCACTACCCATGGAGTTCAGATAGTAACGCATCGACTTGCGGTCAATTTGCAAGCCATAACGATGCATTAGCGATAGTGTTTTTGTGCAATGACTGTATTGAAAACCGATTGTAACCAATGCGTAACTTAGTGAGTAAATACAATAATCAATTTGGAGAAATAATATGAAAGCTGTATATATAGAGGCCCACGGTGATCGAGATGTATTGATTTACGGCGATAGACCTGAACCTGACGTTCTTCCAACAGAAGTCAAAATCAAGGTGCGAGCGGCAGCTTTAAATAGATTAGATCTGTACACTCGAGAAGGTGGTAGAGGTCTTAGCAGAGAATTTCCCCCACCTTTGATACTAGGAGGTGATTGTGCTGGTGATGTCGTTGAATTGGGGCAAAATGTTACTGGAGTTAGGGTAGGTGATCGGGTAGTAGTAAATCCTCTAATAGACGGGAATTTATTAGGTGGAACATCTCCAAGTGCTCCATCTGCACCACAATTCATGGGCACAGCTATAGATGGTAGTTATGCTGAATATGTGTCCGTACCTGCTGTCAATGTTCATGTGTTGACCGATAATGTCACTTACGAACAAGCAGCAGCAGTTCCAACAACTTACTTACCTGTATGGAACATGATGGTTCGGCGTGCTCAACTTAAACCTTGGGAAACTGTGTTAGTGCTTTCAGCTTCAGCCGGTGTTGGGTCAGCTGCGGTCCAAGTGGCCAAACAAGTAGTAGGAGCCCGAGTCATAGCCACGACTAGTACGCCGGAAAAAGTTAAACAAGCCCTTTTATTAGGAGCGGATGAAGTAATTAATTATAATGAGACGGACATTACTGAATCCGTGAAATCTCTAACTAACGGTCAGGGTGTTGATCTATTGGTAGATCATGTTGGTGCAGATTTTTTCAAGGCGGCGTTCGGTTCTCTAAAGCAAGGCGGTAGGTACACTATTTGTGGCGCTACTACTGGCCTTAGAACTGAACTTCATCTAGGGCTCTTATTTAGTAAGCAAATTGAAATATACGGTGGCTTTATGGGGACTAACCAGGACATGAAAGAGATCGTATCTATGCTAAATAAAGGTGTTATCAATCCGGTAATTCATAAGGTGTTTCCACTTGAAGAAGCTAGATTAGCTCACGAAGAGATGGAGAGCACGAACTTTTTTGGAAAATTGCTATTGAAACCATAAATGATTTCTGATGTCATGTTCTGATTTTGAATTGCGCTAAATAGGGTATGTGGTGAACTCTATTTTTGCAGTCGCCTGCCGTGAAACAGGTACTGTTGAGCGTATCCACCATAAGTACCGAAATAGCTTTGTGCCCAAGACTGTAACACTTGGTTACTTGGGGTTTTCTGGTTAGGAAAATACCAATCACCCAGAGCACGTCTGACCCAGACATCAATTGGGAAGGCTTCCATTTTCTCCAGTGAAAAAACTAATATGCAATCGGCAATTTTAGGACCAATTCCAGGGCACTCCATGAGAGTTTCTTTGGCTATTTCGTACGGCATGTGTATGAGAGACTTCAAATTGAGACGATCTTCACTAACCAATCTGGTTGCTTTGTCCACATAGGGGGCCCTGAAGCCAAGCCCCAATTCTCTAAGTCTTTGCTCTCCTGCCACGACCAGTTGTTGCGGCGATGGGAAGGAATACCTAGTGTGTCCGTCTAGTTGAAGTGAGGAACCAAAGGTATTCGACAGGTTTTCTATTACTTTGTGGATTCTAGGGATATTGGAATTTGCTGAGCATATGAATGCGATAGTACATTCCCACGGGTCTTGTCGTAAAAGTCGTAAGCCCGGATATTTTGCAACCATCTCTGAAACCCTCTGGTCTTGAGTGATTTGCTTGTAAATGTTATTTAAATCATCATCGAGCCTGAAATAATCTTTCAGTAATACAATCATGTCTTGTTCAGAAGATGGGCTGGAGTACCATTCAATTTTATCTTCGATCTGGCGTATTTTTACTAGATTGCTATACAAGACTCCAATATACCAATTATCTTCCTTTACCCATCGATGAGATTGACCGCTTTCGAGTGTTGATGCTAAGTCAAACGGTTGGTCGATAGTTAATTGCATATTAGCCCTTTATCCATTCAGCAGATATCTGGCCGACATTGTTTAGGTGGCAAGGAGTCAAAGTGCATGCGGGAATAGACTCTAGAAAAGCTTTGCCATAATTTCTACTGGTTACCCTGCGATCAAGCAATATTATTGATCCTTTGTCTCCCTTGCGCCTTATTAGCCTGCCGATACCTTGTCGGAATTTTAGAACGGCTTGAGGGACAGAATACTGATTAAATGGATCTGTATATTGGTCGGACCTAGCTTTGACAATGGGGTCACTCGGAACTTGGAATGGGAGTCTTGTAAGGACCAGAGATTTTAACACTCCGTCTGGAAAATCAACACCTTCCCAAAAACTATTTGTACCGAGCAGTACGGCTTTAGGGTTTTCAATGAATCGTCGAGTTAATTGTTGTGGAGGTCCGTCTACTCCTTGTGCTAGTAGTTGTATGCCTGAGGCTGATAAGGTTGAACGTATTCTCTGCGCTACACCTCGTAGAGAAGAATAAGATGTAAACAATCCCATAGTATGCCCTTCAAGGGATATTCCTAGTTCTGTAAATACTTTTGAAAGAGCGGATAAATACCCTTCCGAATTAGGCTGTGGCATATCATCAGGTATCATTAAACATGCGGCTTTTGTGTAGTCAAATGGTGAGCCCACTAATAATTCATCTGTATCTTCTGGTAATCCTAGGCGTGTTTTAATGTAATTAAATGTACCTTGAGTGCTCAATGTTGCACTAGTTAGCACAGTGCAGTCCTTTTTATCGAATAGTTCTGATTCTAGTGTTTTCCCAACGTCCAGCGGTGCCCCGTGCATGCCTATCTGAGAGTTGTATTGATCTCGGTTCATCCAAGTTATCTGATTTGAATTGTCTTCTGAAATTATCCTGTCAAGTTTAACCTTAAGTTTTTCGAGGTCATCTTGTATCGCAATAGACTCAACGCTTAAAGAGTCAGTTTGCCCCGATTCTCCAAGATTTATACTGTCGAGATATCCTTGCAGTTTTTCTAGTATGTCTAAAGAATTTGTTAGGTTAACATCGAGGTTTTCCCATGATAAACGCACCTCTGACCATGATTGAGTAGATCTGAGTTGCGGAGTTATCAAGCTATTCGTTTGGTCATTATCACGACCGCGCTGTTGTGTTTCTAGATACCTCTCGGCGTGGAGCCAGAGATTAGCCCAAAGTTCCCTTAGGCGAGGATTAGTGCTTTCCAGATTTGTTAGTAGGGTTTCTCCATTTTGCTTTACGCTTGCTGCTATGGATCCTGAATTTAGAGATATTTTGATGTTATTGATCAGCCGTGTTTGCTGGTCAAGAGTCTCTTGCAACTGGTCCGGAGTTACGTGGAAACCAAATTGATTGGTAGCTTCGTCTTCGAGATTGTGGGCTTCGTCGATTATTAAGTGTTGGTATTCGGGTATTAAACTCCCTCCATGCATTAGGTCTGCTAGTAAGAGAGCATGATTAACTACGATAATGTGTGCTTGTTCCGCGCGTTCTCGCGAGCTTTTAAGGAAACAAGTGCCGTTTTCACGGAGTCCGGCACACCAACCTTTATCTGCAGCAGAAATCTTACTCCAAGAACCAGTGTCTCTCCCTGCCAAAGTGATCTCAGACCTGTCTCCAGATGTAGTGTTCTGTAACCATACTGCGGTCTTTGCTAGTAGACGAGCTTCGTCTTGCGATAAAGATTCGCCACGGGCTAAGTACGACCAGCGCTTCAAGCATAGGTAATTATTTTTCCCTTTTAGTAGGGCTGCATGAATAGTATTCTCTTTAATGATGCCCGATGATTCTAGAGCTTGGCATACAGACGGTATGTCCTTTTGAATGAGTTGATCTTGCAGATTTATAGTATTTGTGGATATAACAACGCGTTGCCCTTTTGAGGCAGCAAAGATTGCAGCAGGTAGGAGATATGCCATAGATTTACCTACCCCTGTTCCACCTTCAACTATTAAGTTTGAACCCGAATATATTGAAGATGTGACTGATTGCAACATCTGAATTTGTTCAGGCCGATGCTCGAAATTAGAGAAGGATTTGTAAAATGGACCATCAACGTCAAGCAGGTTCTTAATTTTGGTCTCTTGGAAATCATTAATGCTGCTGTCTTGCCGACGTCGCTCCGGCCTACCAATGCGTGTAGATAGGTAATCTAAATTTAATCCGTTTAATCCGAATGTCGAGGTTTGTGTCGAGTGTGTCTGCGCGTTTGGTAGAGTATTGAATAGCGAGCTTAATCCCCACTGACTTTTTTGTGTAAGGCTGATTAGGTAAGACAATAATCCTGGATCTGCATCTGAGGCAGATTCGACTAATTGCAAGAACACTGCTCTGGTTGCGTCTGCGTCATCCAGAGCCCTGTGGGGATTTTCGTGCCCTACAGAGAGATATTTCGTTAGATAGCCCAATGAATATTCAGGTGAATGGGGTAGAAATATGCTTGCCAGATCCCAAGTATCATAAGTCTGATTGATCAATGCAAGACCATGGGTGTCAAGAAATTTTAGATCAAATTGTATATTGTGACCTATTATCGGGTGGTTTGATACGAACGTACGCAACTCATCAGCGACCGATGAAAATTGAGGTGCATTACTGACTTGGTTTGGTGAAATATTGGTAAGCCGCTGGATAAATTCGGGTATCTCTCTATTCGGATTTATGAACGTTTGTAGTGTGTCGATAACTCCGGATTGGTTGAACTTAACAGCACCTATTTCGATGATAGAGTCCCTTTCAGGATCTAGTCCAGTCATTTCCAGATCAAGGGAGACGAATGTACTGTCTTGTATGGTCTCCTGATGGATAGACAATTGTCTCATTTAGCACTAACCTTCCCAACCCCATCTTACTTAATAGATTTATTATCTTTGAGTGACGCTCTGTACGGTGTTAATCATCCTTCGTATGGCCGTAGATTACCTTCTCTTAGTCCAACGGAAGGATGAAAGTCTCCCATATGTAGGCCTTTTATGAATTCTGCTTCGCTATGAATTTCGTTCCTAAACTCTGTTACAAATTTACCAAGACCGTGGGTGGAATGGGCGTCACTACCACCGGTAACAGGCATCTTAAGTAAGTTTGCTACGCTCATAGCAAATGAGTTCTCATCTTCCGCAGTTCCTCCATTTGCAACTTCTATAGCATTGGCTAGCTTAAATACTGGATGATCTAGAGCTTCATTAGGATTTGTCGGTAGCGGATCATCATTCGTACGGTACAGGTAAGGCCTTTCCCTCATATGTTTTCCTAGCACGCCTCTAAAAGGATGTGCGCTTACTACAAAGCCTCCAACAGCTCTGGCCGCTCTACATAATTCTTCCGCTTTGTGAAACCCCGATTGATACTTATCTATGCCAAACGCCAGCATGTGACCTAAGTCAGTGTCAGCTTCCATAGCTCTAATTAATACCACGTTATGCTTGGCCGCAAATTTTTCGAATTCGTGCCGATCCCAGGGGCCGCTGTGTTCAGTCAGACACAAACCCTTCAAGCCTAACCGTTCGGATTCAAGTATTAATTCTTCAGGGGTAAGACTGCTGTCAGCACTACCTTTAGTTGTGTGTATGTGGAGATCAAATAATTTTGCCATTACCCAATGAATTCTAAAGGGGGTTATGAACGTGGTCAATGGTTGTTACGTCCGTATACTAAGGTTAGTGATCTGTGGACCTGTGCTGAGGATATTCATGTTAATTGTTCAGACTTTAGCTTTGCTATTTTTGGTTGTAATTTGATTCGTAGCTATTGATAACCCGGCCGCCAACCTATACAATTTGTGTTTTCGCCTTGGCAAATGATCTCAATTCGGAACGGAGGACTGGTGATTGAACGTACTAGGAACTCATCTTCTGCTAGAACTTAAAGATTGCAATCCGCAACTACTCGATAATCTTGATTACATACGTGAATCCTTAATACAAACTGCAAAAGACATAGGGGCACATGTGGTGGGCGAGTCTTTCCATCAGTTCAGCCCGCAGGGAGTTACTGGTATTCTATCTATTGCTGAGTCCCATATATCTATCCACACTTGGCCAGAGTATGGTTACGCTGCTGCAGATATATTCACGTGCGGATCATCCGATATGCCAAAACGAGCTGCAGATTTATTGATACAACGTCTAGAGTCTAAAGATTCTGAAATTCAGCAATTAGAACGCGGCTTCACAGTGCCAGCGGTAGTACGTTAACCTTCAGATATTATGGATCCCATAACTGGTAATTGGTATATAGAATCCGTTTATCCCGATCTGTCTGTCTTGTTAAAAACAAGACAGGTAGTCTATGCAGGTAAGACGAGATACCAACAGGTCGAAGTGCTTGATTCAGAGGTGTATGGACGAAGCTTGGTGTTAGACGGTAAAACCCAGTCCACCGAACTTGATGAGCATATATATCACGAGGCTCTTGTGCATCCGGCTATGATCAGTCACCCGGATCCGAAGACAATATTTATCGGAGGAGGCGGAGAAGGAGCTACTCTTCGTGAGGTTCTTCGCCACAAATCAGTCGAGAAAGTAGTTATGCTTGATTTAGATGATCAAGTTGTTGATATATGTAAGCAGCATCTTCCAAACCATCATCAAGGCAGTTTTGACGATAGGAGAGTAGAGCTGGTTCACCAAGATGCACGTAAATATTTGCAGGATACAGAAAACGTATTTGATGTAATGATAATGGATCTTGTTGACCCTTTAGAAGCTGGGACGGCTTACTTGTTATATACAGAGGAATACTATCAAGTTGCTCGCAAACGTTTGAGCGATAATGGAGTGCTTGTTACACAATCAGGTCCTATCGGGCTCTTAGCAATACAAGAGTGCTTCACTACAATCTTCAACACTCTGGACTCGGTATTTGAGAATGCGAAAGCTGCTCAAGTGCATATACCAGCTTTTTACACTTTATGGGGCTTTACGCTGGCTTCTGACTGTCCACTGTTAGATGCCAATAACCCTGAGATAGTAGATAGATTATTATCCGAGAGAATCGGAGAGCCCTTGAAATTCTATGATGGTATTACGCACACTAATATGTTTACTTTGCCTAAATTTATCAGACAAGGTATTTCTCAAGAGACAAGGATAAATCGAGATCAGTCCCCTGTGTTCATGGTGTAAATACGTTTATTGTGGCTGGTACTGGGTTTGGAGCTTTTCGTAAAACCCTTTGGTCACCTGTAGTTTTGACTCTTGTTAGCCTTATCCAGATCTGGAAATGAGCCTGTAGAGATTACAGTGCCGGTAGTTTCATAGGTTTGGATAATTTGTCGTATGGCATCTGGAACAGGTCTCTTTGTCATAGTCTTTGTATCCAACCCGACGTAAACCGCCTCAATCATAGTGCATTTGTCTTGATCCGACTCTTTATAAATTTCCACGTCAAGTTGTAAACTGGTGGTTCCAATGTGAGATACCTTTGCATACAGTTCAATAATGTCATCAACTCGTACAGGAGCGTTGAATTTAATGTTCGTGTTAACAACTGCACTATCAAAGTAACCAGCTGCCGCGATCCTATATATGCTAAATCCAAGATTTCTAAAATATTCTGACTGGGCGATTTCGAGATATCCTAGGTAAGAACCATTGAACGCTATACCTTGCGCATCGCAGTCCATCCAGCGTACACGGGTTTTATAGTGGAATCGATAGTCAGATCTAGACATTTGCTTTCCCATCTCAATTTGTTAGTTGCTTTTTTGATAACCTAATTCTGACAAGTAACGAATATCATTTTCATCTAGGTCGGCCGATGATAGTAAATCAGGTCTATTCATTAGGGTTCTCCTGAGGGACTCATGCCGACGCCATTTATCAATCTCGGCATGGTTGCCAGATCGCAAAATCTCGGGCACTCGGTAGGAACGGTATTCTGATGGTCGAGTGTAGAGAGGATGTTGCAATAACCCGCTGGTTATTGAGTCGTTTTGCACATTATCTTCCGAACCTATTACTCCAGTAACAAATCGGGAAACAGAGTCAATTATTACTAATGCTGCGAGTTCTCCACCTGTTAAAACATAATCGCCTATGCTGATTTCCTCGGTTATTAAATTATCTCTTACCCTTTCGTCTACTCCAGCGTAGTGACCACATATCAAAACTAAGTTGTTTAGTTTTGAAAACTCGTTGATGATATTTTGGTTCAACTGTTTTCCCTGCGGGGATAGTAATGCAATGGGGGTATTCGTATGATCCGATAAAGGAATTTGTTTAAAGACATTATCTACTGCGTCAAAAATAGGCTCGGGTTTCATAACCATGCCCGGGCCTCCGCCGTACTGATAATCATCAGCGGTACCATGTGTGTCGGATGAATAGTCTCTTATGTCTGTACAAGTTACCGACACTATACCTTTATCGATAGCGCGGCCAATCATGCTATATGGTAAAGTGCCATTGAATATTTGCGGGAATAAAGTTAGTACATGGAAGTTCATGGCTAGATAATACCCCAAAAATTATCTGCAGATGTGTATAGTTTGATTGTCAAATGTTTGATATATCATCACTTTATACTCTGATCCACAAATATACTTCCACCTAATATAACTTGTCGTATCCTCTCTTTTTCTTGAAGTATGCTGATGTTTGCAAGCGGGTTTCCGTCGATAATTACCAGGTCAGCTAGTTTGCCTACTTCTACTGTGCCAATTTCTTTTTCGAGCCCGACGCATTCGGCTGCCCATCCAGTGGCTGCTTGTATGGCCTGCATAGGTGACATTCCGTGTTTAACTAATAGCTCTAGTTCGTGAGCGTTGTTCCCGTGTATAAATCCTCCAGCGTCAGTACCTGCAACGACCTTTACGCCAGCTTCAAGGGCTTTCTGAACGCTCTCTTCGTGAACAAATTCTAAATCTTTTGATCGGGCAATCATGTGTGGAGCACTTACAGTAGAGTGATATTCATATACTTCAAAGGTTGGCACAAGAAATATTCCTTGTTCGGCCATACTTTGTATTAGATCGGGATCTTCCGCTAAATAGCAACCGTGTTCTATTGAGTTGGCACCGGCTTGTATTGCATTTCTCAGTCCTGTTCCCCCTAGGGCATGGCACATAGTTTTTCGGCCCAGTGCATTCGCCTCTTGGACCAGCGCGACTACTTCTTCGTAGCTATACTCAATGTCTTTGGGACCGTGTCCAGGGCGTGAACTTGCTCCTCCAGTGGTAGCGAATTTAATTACATCGGCGCCTACTCTGACCATTTCACGGACTTTTGTTCGAATATTGTCTATCCCGTCTGCTACGCCTGATGGTAGGCGTGGATCAGCGTGTGGATGTTGATGGCCAGACCCGCTAACACGGTCGCAGATTCCTCCGGTGGGAGAAATAATATTTACTGAAATTACAAGTCGTGGCCCAGGATGTAGTCCTTGTTCCACGGCGAGTTTGAATCCTGCGTCTAGTCCTCCCGCGTCTCTAACACACGTGTATCCAGCCGCAAGAGTGTCGCTGAGGACATGTGCAGTACGAATATGTTGAAGTGATATAGGCTCGTTCAGCCCCCATCGGCTAGGCAGATCATAGCCCTTTGAGGCCAGATGGTCATGGCAATCTATAAGACCGGGCATAATAGTTAGTCCGGATGAGTCTATAATTTCTGTACCTTCGGGTATTTGAACTGAGTTGCTTGGCCCTATTTCTGATATTTTTTCTCCGTTTATTATTACAGTGGTGTCCGCAATTATTGGATCACCATTACCTATGATTAAATTCCCGCCTGTTAACGCTATCATAATTAGTAACCCTCAATGGCCGTAAAAATATTTTTCGAACTTGTTGGATGCTAGTTAACCGAGAATTTAATGTCAAGAGTCGCATCAGGACAAATAAAAATCGGATTAAAATGGCAAATAAACTACAAGACACTGTGATGTGGCTAATGGATATAATTCATTTTAGGTTAATCAAGATAAAATACACGGGTAGTGAGTTAGGGTGAACAATATGATAGCTAGTTTCTGTAGATATAGTGTCCTATTAGCCATGCTTGTAGGTTTAATGCTAATTACAGTGGCGTGCTTTAATTCAGAAACATCTAGCAACATAGTCTTCGTCTCTGAGATAGATGGAGATGCGGAAATATTTTTGTTGGAACCTGAATCAGGTGAAACGACCAGAATAACCAGTAATGGTGGATCAGATATATACCCGAATTGGTCCCCTGATCGTAGTAAAATCGCATATGTTAGTGATCAAGCAGGAAGTTATAGGTTGTATATTGCAAATCCCTCTGAAGGCGTCATAAAACGATTATTGCTTGATTCGGATTTACAGATCGAACCCCTTCAGCCAGTCTGGTCTCCAGATGGCAGCACTTTGTCATTTAGCGCTTCGTCTAATGGTGATTCGGATTTATATGTTGCTGATGCAAATTTGGATGAGAAACAAGACGCGACTCGAATTACATTTAATCCAGGAGCAGAGCACTTGGGAGATTGGTCTCCTGACGGGGAATGGTTAGTCTTCCATTCATCAGGACTACCAGCATATCAAGGCCTCTGGCTAAGAAACCCTGATGGCGTAAATCTGATTCAATTGACTTCAGAGGATGATAGAAATGCTAGATGGTCCCCCAATGGTGATGATATAGTCTTTACTCGCCATTCGGAAGGCGCTTCTAAGATTTGTGTAGCTAGTAAGCAAACCAATGGTCATTGGCGGGATGATGTGAATACCGATTGTTATACCCCTGGAGGCGAGAGTAACCAATCTCCAGTATGGTCTCCGGATGGTAAATCATTGGCTTACGTGTCTTTCGGGGATGGCAATGCAGAGATTTATACAATGGGTCCTGATGGTACAAAACAGCGTCGATTGACTAAAAATAATGTAGACGATTTGCACCCAGTGTGGGGTCCTGATGGAAAGAGAATAGCTTTTGTATCATACCTGTATGGACTAGGCGAAATAATTGTTCTAGATGTTTCAGAAGGTAAACAAAAGCGGCTAACGCGAAATAATTCAGAGGATCATTCTCATAATTGGTGAGTAGTTAGATTTCTCTCGAGTGATCACTAATTCCGAGCCATTCGTGATTTGGGTTTATCGCTGTCCGCAACGACATGTCAACTAGCACTTAACATTTTTACAGGATGGGAACTTGGCTGAAATACTTCAGATAGTGATCATTGCACTTGCTACACTAGTAGGATTTACAATAGCAGGCGTAGTCGGATTTGGCGGTGGTGTTGTGGTGCTGCCGATATTAGTATCCATAGTAGGAATACAAGAAGCAGTTCCAATTCTAACAATATCGCAACTGTCCAGTAATTTCTCGCGGGTATGGATACATCGTCAGAACCTTGACTGGAGGGTATTTAAGTATTTTGCTGTAGGGTCGCTCCCTTTTGCTATCATAGGTAGTTTATTACTGGTAACTCTTGATACCCCAATTCTGGTACGAGCTCTCGGCGCATTCATGCTGGGATGTGTAATATTCATGAAGTTACCTGTAGGTAAGAACTTCAATATGAAACTTGCGGGATTTATACCTGTCGGCGCTATGACTGGTTTCACTTCAGCCTCAATGGGTGTTCCTGGGCCATTTCCGGTGATATTCTATATTGCTTATGGTATGGGGGCCAGTGCCTTGGTAGGCACCTCATCTTTAGGACAGGGGCTAATACATTTCCCAAAACTAATTGTGTATGGAATGTCTGACTTGCTTACGGTGAAGGTGATTGTATTAGGTTTGGGATTAGCGCCGATAGGATTTATTGCAGCGTTCTTAGGGAAATTAATTCTGCAAAGGCTTTCTCCAAGAGCATTTCGTATAATTATAGATGTGTTGTTAGTGTTTTGGGGCTTGGTGTTCTTGATCAAAGGATAGGAAATTAGCTAAAACATCAATATTATCAGCAATCTCTAGTCGACTGCTAAAGTGCTGGATGCTAGACTCAACTCAGGGGAATAGTGGATAGAGTGATTTGCGAAGTTGGATGGCACGGTGTGGTAAGAGTGAATGTATCTAAGGTTATGACAAGGCTATGGTCTCCAGTGACTGTTGTTACCTCCAATTTTGAGGGTCGTGTTAATGGACAGGTTGCCGTTTCTATAAGCGCTGCATCTATTGTCCCTGATTTGCCTAGAGTCTTAGTCCAAATTTACAAAACTAACTTCAGTCATGGTTTGATCTCGGACAGTGGAGTTTGTACTGTCAATTTTCTGTCTCCGGATCAGGTTGAGATGATACCGGTCTTTGGATTTGTATCCGGGAACGAGATCAATAAGTTTGATGGGATCATTTATGAAACAGGGGTCACTGGGTGTCCCATATTGGCAGACACGTGGGGCCATTTCGATATTAAGATAATAGATTCAATGGATGCCGGAGATATGACGTGTTTTCTAGGATCGGTTGTCGCTGGTATTGTTGATGATTCTAAAGAGCCATTGTATTGGAATCAAGCTAGACGTACATTGTCACCTGAACAAAATGATCACTGGGATGAATTAGTGAGATCACAGATATCAATCTCCGAAAAAGCGATGAAGTTTTAGACACTGAGGAGATCCTTTGTATTGAGGGAGCTGCATGGACGGAATAACATCTCTGGTTGAAAAGATACACTCGACGCCACATAAGGCGGTTTTAGCTGTAGCTGGCGCAGGGACTCAGGCAGTTGCAGCGTTGCTAGCAGTGTCAGGTGCTTCGAGAAGTTTATTAGAAGTGACGATCCCGTACGGACGTTTATCGATGATTGAATTGTTGGGCAAGGAGCCAGAGCAGTATGTATGCTCCGAAACTGCTGTAGACATGGCTAGGGCTTGTTTTAATCGAGCAAGCAATTTGTTAGAGGATTCATCTCCTGCTATAGGTATCGCGTGTACTGCCACAATCGCTACAGATCGTACAAAGCGAGGAGATCACCGCGGTTGTATAGCGGCCTGGACTGAATCAGGAGTTTATAAATTTGACTTGATTTTGCATAAAGGGGCGAGAGATAGGTTAGGGGAAGAAATGGTTCTCAGTAGGGCTCTTATAAACATGTTAGCGCAAGTTTCCGATATAGAGAGCCAAATAGACATAGGTATCGATGATCATGAAACTCCTGAAAGTAGTTACTCCGATCACAATGGTTTACTGGATAGGCTTTTGTCAGGTGATGTTGATATGTTGATGGTCGATCCCGATGGTGTTATGACTGCTAACTTTGATTGGCCTGAGTGTGTATATCCTGGGTCATTTCGTCCATTGCACACTGGGCATAAGAGATTGTTAGAAGTTGTTCATGAGCGCTTGGGTTGTTCTGTCACCTTTGAGATTTCGGTACAAAATGTTGATAAACCACCTTTGAGCAGGGACGAAATTATAGATAGGCTAGCTCAGTTCCGAGGGTATAATGCTGTTATCCTAACCCGTGCGGAAACATTTTATAAGAAAGCCAAACTACTGCCGGGAACCACATTTGTACTAGGATGGGATACTGCCGTCCGATTAGTTGATCCCAAATACTACGCGGATGATGTTGATTTTATGTTTTCGAAGCTGTGTGAAATGTCCGCTAGTGAGACGAAGTTCTTGGTAGCCGGTCGGGAAAAAGAAGGCGTATTCCAATCACTAGAAGATGTTGATATTCCAAAAGGATTTGAAAGACTGTTTAGCGGTATTTCAGAGAATCAATTTAGAGTCG
>CAZVRK010000011.1:49008-66169 GCA_964629875.1 uncultured Dehalococcoidia bacterium
CCAAAAGGATTTGAAAGACTGTTTAGCGGTATTTCAGAGAATCAATTTAGAGTCGATATATCTTCGACAGAATTGCGGAACCAAGATGGTGACTCTTGCTGATGTATTGTAAGAACTTTACCTCACAATTGGGAAATGGATTACTGTATTCTCAGAGGTTTTGTACTCGTTTTTCATTGACACAAATTTTGCGCCGATGATATCATCTTTCTAACGGGAGACTGGAGCTATACATCGTATAGCGACACTCGATTTATTCTTTTCACCAGGTGTTATATTGCAGCCATTTGATGTTCATTTGTACGCGCAGAATTGGGTGGCTGTTGCCTTTTCCGTAATTATTGGGGTGATGGCGATTGGCGGTATGTTTGCTGCTTCGAGACTCCTGTCGTCCCGTCGGCACTCCGATGTAAAGCTCAGCACGTATGAATGTGGTATACCTGCAACGCCTTATTCATGGTCCAACCTAAACATTAGGTTCTATATATTCGCTATATTATTCTTAATATTTGACGTTGAAGCGGTGTTTCTATTTCCGTGGGCAGTCGTTTTCTTAGAACAAAGGGATCTGGGTAACGTTGTGCCGTTTTATGCGATGGTAATGTTTTTGGGAGTCTTGTTCTTTGCGATAATTTACGCTTGGAAAAAGGGAGTTTTAGATTGGCAGAAATAATCCTAGGTCAAGGAAATATTCCTGCCCCTAGCTTGGTAGATCAAGCTATTGCTGGTAGAGTGCCAGGTGTTATCACTACAAGCAAAGAACAGCTTATTGGAATGGCACGTAAATCATCGCTATGGACTTTAAGCTTCGGATTGGCCTGCTGCGCAATAGAGATGATATCAACTTACATGGCTCATCATGATTTTGACCGTTTTGGCGTGGTCACGTGGCCATCTCCAAGACAATCTGACGTGATGATAGTAGCTGGAACTGTGGTTAAGAAAATGGCGGAACCTATTAGGTTGTTATATGAGCAAATGCCGGAACCCAAATGGGTTATAGCGATGGGCAGTTGTGCTACTAATGGCGGGCCTTATTATAGATCCTACTCGGTGGTTATGGGTGTTGATCACATAATACCAGTTGATGTTTACGTGCCTGGATGCCCCCCGAGACCCGAAGCCCTTCTATACGGAATATTAAAACTACAAGACAAGATTATGGAGGATGCTAAGAGAAGTGGCAGCCGATCATAATCAAGAAGCATCAGAAATTACACAGCCTGATTTCACTCACTTGACACAAAAGTCACATGATTTTTTGGAAATGGTATGTAAGGCTCTCTCGCAATACACTGTAGAAATGGGAGCAATGAAAGATATTCCTCAGATAAAAGTGTCTTCTGACAGCGTACTACGAGTATGTGGATTGCTTAAAGATGCATCTGGAATCGAGCTAAAGATGTTGCACTGTTTAACATGTGTGGATTATGAGTCGTATGTTGAGATGGTTTACTTCTTGCATTCTATGTCTCAGGAGCAGTTCTTAGTGCTGAAAGCAGACGTAGACTATGAAGCTCTGGAGATTGAATCCGTAACGGGATTGTGGGCAGCAGCCAATTGGTATGAAAGAGAGGTTCACGACTTGTTTGGTGTGTCATTCTCTGGACACTCAGATTTAAGTCCTCTTCTATTGTACGACGAATTTGTGGGACACCCTGGCAGGAAAGAGTATGATTTTCATGAATATCAGGAATTCTAGATAAATGACAGATTCCATCATTGACTCTATTATTCTAAAAGCAGAAACACGTTTGGTTGATGGTGTTTATTGCACTGGTTTAGCTGAACTTGGTTTGGAGTGTTCATCTGACTCATTGGATGCCGCACATGAAGAGTTCGTACATATTGTGCGGTCTTGGATAGAATTCCAGGATACTGCAGGTACCTTAAGTGATTCCTTAAGTGAATTAGGGTTCTTGGGTGTCGGGGAAGAGACAGAGATTCATTTAGAATTTCTCGAAGACTTAGCATGATGATTTAGGTTTGTTGAAATGGATAGTATCGTTTATCAAATTGAGGAATCCAACGTTGCTAATAACCATGAGGCATATTGTCCTGAGTTATTGATAACTGGATTCGGCGATACAGCGGAAGAAGCAAGAATGGCTCTACGCCGGGAAATAGGTATTTATCTAGAGGACTGTGAGAGTCTGGGGGTATTGGACGAAGTTCTTATAGAGGCAGGCTTCTACGATGATGATGAAGTTTGGATGAGCAGTCTGGTTACACCTCCTAAAGAACCTGAAATAAGATTCGTATAGATAGAGTCTACGGAAATATAAAAGAACTAATTGAGGGTTGAAGTCAGGAATATGCCTGAAGTTGTAAATGAATCTAGAAATAATTCCAACTCTGTTGATTTGCTACTCAACATGGGACCCCAACATCCATCTACTCACGGTGTGTTCAGGATGGTCCTTGGGGTGGATGGAGAGAAAATTACCAGTGTGCGGCCGCATATAGGCTATTTGCATAGAGGGTCAGAGAAACTTTGTGAGGGTGAGCAGTATCACCAGATCATAACGTTGTTCGACAGATTGGATTATCTTGCTAACTTCAATAATGAATTGGTCTATTGCCAAGCTGTCGAAAAGCTGATGGATTTGGAAGTGCCAGAGCGAGCTGAGTATGTCAGGGTCATACTGTGTGAATTGAATAGAATAGCAAGTCATCTTCTTTACGTAGGAACTATAGGTTTGGATGCAGGGGCTATGACTCCTACTATGATGGCTTTCCGTGGCCGAGAACGTATACAGGCCTTGTTTGAAGAAATTTCCGGCGCCAGAATGATGCACAATTATTTTAGAATTGGTGGTCTTAAGGAAGACTTGCCGGACAACTTCGTACAGTTGATTTCTGATCTATTACCATTGCTTCGACAAGATGTTGAGGAAAGTGACAAAATACTTACTTTCAATGAAATTTTTCTAGCACGCTTGAAAGATATAGGAACCATCAGTAAAGAAGAGGCCATCGAATATGGTTTGACAGGTCCGTGTCTTCGCGGATGTGGTGTGGATTACGATGTCCGAAAGGCGCAACCGTATTCAGTGTATGATCGCTTCGAATTTGAGGTACCTATAGGTCTTGATGGAGATTGCTGGGACAGGCATTGGGTCAGAGTTCAAGAGATGTATGAATCATTGAGAATTGTTGAACAAGCTCTTGAACAAATACCAGATGGTCCGGTGACATCTTCTTTGGGGAGAAGGTTAATAAGACCTCCTGCTGGAGAAGTCTATGTTAGAGCGGAAAACCCTCGTGGTGAGCTCGGAGTGTTTCTGGTGAGCAATGGTACTGATCGCCCATATAGACTGAAGGTTCGTCCGCCTTCGTTTTGTAATTTGTCAGCATTGGAGAAGCTTTTAGAAAACTCTTGGATAGCAGATTCTGTAGTGATTTTGGGGTCTTTGGATATAGTTTTAGGTGAGGTGGATAGGTAGTTTATGACTGGTCTGTTGCTCTATATAACTATCTCAGATGTCCAAAGTACGGTTACTGCACTCGGAATACTTTTTGGCGTTTTGTCAGTCATAGTATTGTCTTTGACTTGGTTAGAAAGGAAGGCATTGGGCAGATTGCAGCGGCGTCTGGGCCCTACGAGGACCGGACCGTTTGGGTTATTACAGCCTATAGCAGATGCAGTAAAACTGGTTTTGAAAGAAGATATTTTACCTAGTGCGTCAGATAAGGCAATTTTTTGGATTGCTCCAGTGATAGTTGTCGTATCAGCTTTTATGGTGTGGGTGACCATACCAATAACAGAAACTATAGGAATTCAAAATCTAGAGCTTGGGCTGCTATATATTACAGCCGTATCAGTGCTCGGAATATTGGGCCTGGTTCTAGCCGGATGGGGGTCTGCCAATAAATATGGTGTTATTGGGGGCTTGAGATCTGCTGCTCAACTCATTAGTTATGAGATCCCAATAATAATGGTCGTGGTAGCAGTCGGCATGCTGTCGCAGTCATTGGATCTCAGAGTTATTGTGGCGGATCAAAATCCATTGTTGTATGGTCTAATATTGCCTCTGGGGCTGGTCATATTCTTCATTTCCGGTCTGGCGGAAGTTGGTCGAACGCCGTTTGACATTTATCACGCGGAGTCGGAGATTTCTGGCGGGCCATTCGTGGAGTATAGCGGGGCACACTGGTCGGTTTTCTTTCTAGCTGAATACATCAACACATTTGCCATCGCCACAATGATAACTATATTCTTTTTGGGTGGTTGGCTTGGTCCTGTATTGCCTGGAATAGTTTGGTTCTTAATAAAGGTTTACGGGATTGTCTTGGTGGTGTTCTGGATTAGAGGGACGTTTCCAAGATTGAGAATCGATCAACTTATGGCATTTGCTTGGAAAGTAATGGTTCCACTGGCTTTTTATACTATTGTTATAACGGCTATATATCTATTCTACAATTTGCCTCCTTGGACATTGACTTGTATGTCACTGTTGGGTCTTATTGTGGTTGGATATTTTATACACCAACGGGTCAAAGGACCTGCCAGACGAGTGGAAGAGATTAAAGCTCGCCAGGCTGAGCAGAATAGGAACCGTAACGCAAACGACGGGGCGAGGATTTAAGTAATGTTGAACAGTTTGAAAGGTCTTATGCTTACATTGGGTTCAACTATGAAAGGACTTAGGAAACCTATTACACAGGAATATCCTAAGAAACCAACTCCAGTAAAAGATAGATTCATGGGATTCCCCGCCTTGACTTGGGATGATGATGTGCCAGAACCGTTTTGTACTGGATGCATGGTCTGTATCAGAAATTGTCCTACCCAGTGCATGTCAGCTAGTATGAAAGATAATCCTCTAAACGAAGAGGGTAAAAGTTCCAGGAGAAAAATAGTTGATTATTTTGAGATAAATTTGAATCGCTGTATCCTCTGTGGGATTTGCGTTGAGCTTTGTAATTTTGATGCGATAGTTATGAGCCATGAACATGAGATGAGTACGTACTCTAGAAATGGTGACAGAGTGAATTTGCCCGAGTTGTTGGAGATTGGAAAGAAATATCAGTCCGAAACAGCTTGGATTCCTCCTTCAGTGATAGAAAAGCAGAAAAAGGAATCTGAAGAGACAGTGGCAGAGGAAAACTAAGGAAGTGATAGGTTATACATGGGGCGCGACGAAAACATTCAAACTGCCATTGGTATTAGGTAAATTGTCATGACCATACTGTTTTTGGTTTTGAGTGGTATGACAATTTTGGGCGGTGTAGGGGTAGTAGCTTCTCGAAATATAGTGCATGCTGCTTTATTCTTGTTAATCTCATTAATGGCGACTGCTGGGATTTACGTGATCCTGTTTACGGAATTTCTAGCATTAGTTCAGGTTCTTATCTACGGTGGCGCAGTGGTAATTGTCTTGTTATTCGCGATTATGATGACTAGATCGGCAGATTATCCGCGAATATCCGACAATCGTCTGTGGCCTATAGCGGCAATATGTTCTCTAGTGCTTGTAGTGGTACTAGGGATGGCTTTTTGGCAGACGACAGATACGGTAGTAGGTCCTCAGCATGCTGATTTCGGGGTAATAGGAAATTCATTATTTACCAAATGGGCTATTCCGTTCGAGATAGCTTCCTTAGTGCTTTTGGTGGCTTTAATTGGGGCCATTGTAATAGCTAGATCTGACGGAGAGGATAAGAATTAACATGATGCCGCTAGTATATTTTCAGATATTAAGTGCGATACTTTTCGGCCTCGGAGCATACGGTGTCCTAGTTAGAAGAAGTGCCGTATTAATCCTAATGTCAGTTGAATTGATGTTAAATGCTGCGAACATAAACTTAATAGCGGTAGCGGCACATCGAGAGGGATTAGGGCATTTTACTAATTTTGATGGTCATATAATTGCCATATTTATTATTACAATAGCTGCTGCAGAAGTCGGGCTAGCAATGGCAATTATACTTCGCATATTCAGGAATCGTGGAACTGTGGATGTTAGTCAAATGAATGTTATGAAATGGTAGTTTAGTGTTGCATAGTTATAAAGAGAACAGTTTATATATTCAGGGGTTATTGAATCCTATAGTTTGGATGAAAAGTCAGGGTACGAGAGCGATGTACAGTGCCACAATCCCCAACTGTCTTGGAGATAGTGATGATATGAAGGGGCTGGATTAATATGGAATTGGCTTGGTTGATCCCAGTTTTCAGTTTCATTGCGGTTCCTTTGATAGTCCTCTTCGGTTCGCGATTGCCAGGCAAGGGAGCATTTTTAGCTATTTTAGCGATGCTAGGTGGGTTGATAGTCTTCGCCATAGTAGCTCTTGATTTTTTCCAAGCTGGGACTAATAGCGATGGATGTGGCGTCAGCGAATTTACCAAATCTTTAACGTGTCTGTATTCAATCAATTGGTTTGAAGCAGGTAGTTTTGTCGGGGATTCATCGGATGGAATAAAACTAGTTTGGGGAATGCTTTTAGATCCTCTGACTGTGTTAATACTTGGGTTGATAACCATCGTGGCCTTGATGGTTCAGATTTATTCCCTAGGATACATGCATGGCGATCCGCGATTTGGTTGGTATTATGCGTTTCACGCATTGTTCGCAGCATCTATGCTCACTTTGGTGTTAGCCGATAATTTCCTCCTTTTATACGTCGCGTGGGAGCTAGTTGGAGTTTGTTCGTATCTGTTGATTGGATTTTGGTTTGAACGGCCGGATGCACGAGAGGCTGCCAAGAAGGCTTTTATAGTCACTAGATTGGGTGATGTAGGTCTTCTTATTGGAATACTATTACTTTGGAGTGAGGTCGGTAGTTTCAGCATGGTTGCCGCTTTTGAGGCAGCGAGTAACGGTTCTATGAGCCAACTCACCGCCACGGTAGCGTCGTTGTTACTATTCGCTGGAGCTGCGGGAAAGTCTGCTCAGTTTCCTATGCACGTATGGCTGCCAGATGCTATGGAAGGGCCAACTCCGGTCAGTGCTCTAATTCACGCTGCGACTATGGTAATTGCTGGAGTGTACTTGGTAGCACGTTCGTATCCGATATTTGTCGCATCAGGCGATGCTTTGACAGTTGTAGCTTGGATTGGATTGATAACTGCATTTGGAGCAGCAACCATCGCCTTGACGGCTACTGATCTCAAGAGAATATTGGCATACTCAACTATCAGTCACTTGGGCTTGATGATGTTATCACTTGGAGCTTTTGGCTATACGGCTGCCATATTCCATATGTTGGCTCATGGGTTTGCAAAAGCCTTGCTGTTTTTAGGAGCGGGCAGCGTAATGCATAGTATTGACGAACTGGATATCAGGAAAATGGGTGGCTTGAGAAAGGTCATGCCACTAACAGCTCTTCTATTTTCAATTGGTGCGTTATCTCTGGGCGGAATACCCTTACTATCTGGATTTTGGAGTAAGGATGAAATTTTAATTGCAGTTAGTGAACACCTGCCTCCGGTTTTTATTGTTCTGACATTTATGGTCGCTTTCATGAGTGCTCTGTATATGGGTAGGGCAATGTTTGCAGTCTTCTTTGGCCGATTAAATCCGGAGCATGAGCACGCCCATGACGCTCCTCTCAGTATGGCCGTCACGATGTCTATACTCGGGTTGTTTGCTCTGGTGTTCGGCTTAGTAAGCCTTGATTGGCCAGGTGGTTTTGACGGAATAGGAACACTCGTTTATTTTGAGAAAGAACTTCACTTTCACCTAGTACCATGGATAGCAGGATTGTCTACTATTCTAGCTGTGTCGGCGTTTGTTCTGGCCTATTTTATCTACGCACGGAAACGTATCTCGTTGGATTCTACAAGGCTTAAATTTAGTTGGTTACATAAGATAGTTGAAAACAAATATTACTTTGATGAATGTTATCAATGGGCAGTCGATGCTATCGTATTAACGAGTGCCAGGCTTTTAGGTTTATTTGACCGAGTTGTAGTTAATGATATTGGCGTTAATGGTCCAGGATGGATTGTGAGAAAAGTAGGAATATCAATGAAAATTCACATCACTGGACACGTATATACCTATGCTTTGGGAACCATGCTCGGAACTATAGTACTGGGTGTAATGTGGTGGTTGAGGTCAGTTAGTTAATATATGGCTGCAATAGACGAAATAATACTAGTATCACTTATATTGATCCCCTTGATCGCTGCGATAGTGGCTATGGTATTCCCTAAGGATAATCCAAAACCAGTTTGGTACTTTGCTATCGCGGTCTCCGCTTTAACATGTCTTTTGTCCATTATAGCTTTCCTAGGCTACGATTATAGCGAAGGAGGATATCAGTTCTCGCGTACGTACGATTGGATTGGGGATCCAGTTAATATTAGCCTTGCTTTGGCAATAGATGGTATAGCTGCACCATTAGTCCTCCTTAATGGTATTGTGCTCCTTGGGGCAGTACTCATATCTCAAACGATAATACATAGGTCACGAGACTTTTTCGTATTGCTACTAGCATTAGGGTCTGGCGTATTCGGTGTATTTGTTGTACAAGACCTATTCTTCTTATTCTTTTTCTATGAACTAGCGGTATTGCCTATGTATCTGCTTATCGGAGTTTGGGGCAGCAGTACGGACTTTGGGACTTTCCTAAGAACCAAAGAATATGGTGCTATGAAGCTGATGTTAGTTCTAGTCGGTGGGAGCGTATTAATATGGATTGGTATTCTAGCATTGTACGCCCAATCGGCGAGTCTAGGCTCGCCGACGTTCAATATGATCGAATTAGCAGAATTAGCTCAAGCCGGTCAGTTTAGTCAGGAATTCCAGAAATGGATTTTCCCGTTATTTATGATTGGGTTTGGTATTCTGGCAGGACTATGGCCGTTCCATACATGGTCTCCTGATGGCCATGTAGCTGCACCTACGGGCGTTAGTATGTTGCACGCTGGTGTACTAATGAAATTAGGCGCTTTTGGTATCATCAGGGTAGGTGTGATGCTCCTTCCAGAAGGCGCTTCGGCTTGGATGCCTATCTTAATAGTCTTGGGTACTGTAAATGTTGTATATGGTGCTATCTCTGCTATATCCCAGCATGATCTAAAGTATGTTATCGGTTACTCTAGTGTTAGTCATATGGGTTACGTCATTATGGGTATCGCTACACTACATCCCGTCGGCGTAACCGGAGCAGTACTCCAGATGTTCTCCCATGGAATAATGACGGCTCTCATGTTTGCAATGGTCGGATCAATCTATGAGAGAACCCATATTAGGGATACAAACGTCTTGAACGGTTTAATTAAGCGAATGGGTACGGCAAGCTGCTTTTTCGCCATAGCCGGACTTGCTTCGTTGGGGTTGCCAGGTTTGAGTGGATTCATAGCGGAATTTATGGTTTTTGTAGGGGTGTTCAGAACTTATCTTCCTCTTGCTATATTAGCTGTGATTGGTGCTGCTATTACTGCAGTCTATATATTACGCCTCTTAGCTAAAACATTCTTTGGGGAAGCAGATCCCAGATGGGAAGATCTTCCTGACTCTAGCCCTGTTGAAAAGGCTGTAGGTGCAGTTTTTGTTGCAATTTTGATAGTGGTAGGAGTGTGGCCGGCTCCATTGGTTAGAGTAATAAATATAGGTGTGGACTCAGTTCTACAAGGTCTATAGGAGCGTTTTGTCTGGATTAACTGCAAATATATATCTACTGACACCGGAATTTATTCTGGCTGGATTGGCATTGGCCGTATTGGCGATAGACCTATTTTTACCAGATGATAAAAAATCAATATTACCTATTTTGTGTATAGCTGGACTGGTAGCTGTGGCATTAGTAAGCATGATGATGTTGCCAGGGGTTAATATTTCCCTTTATGGTGGACTGCTAGCCATAGATGCTTTTTCGTTGTTTTTCAAGATAGTGTTTTTATTGATTGCCATATTCATAATACTCAGCTCTGCTCAGTATATTAAGCAGTATCTTTCTCACCAAGGTGAATTTTACGGACTTCTTCTTTTTTCTGTGCTAGGTATGAATATCATGGTTCAGTCAAGAGAGCTTTTAACCGCTTATATAGCATTAGAGTTGCTGAGCTTTAGCTTGTATGTGATGGTGGCGTACTCATTGAGTAATGCTAAATCAAATGAAGCGGGTCTCAAATACATTATCGTAGGAGCATTTTCATCTGCTGTGTTGCTCTACGGATTGAGTATGCTGTACGGTGCGACAGGCGTCACTAAATTCGCGGATATTGGCCTGATATTGTCCGGAACCACAGAACTATCCCCAGCGCTGTGGGTAGGTATCGCCTTAATTTTCGTTGGATTAGGGTTTAAACTATCAATAGTTCCATTTCATATGTGGGCGCCTGACACCTATGAGGGAGCACCTCTTCCCGTAACCGCTTATCTGGCTATAGCGTCAAAAACCGCAGCCTTTGCTTTAGTTTTAAGGTTTGTGTGTGAAGGTCTGATTGTAGCTGAAGCATTGTGGCAGGATTGGCAGATAATTTTTGCCGTTCTGGCTGCGGTGTCTATGCTCGCGGGTAATTTGGTCGCCCTTGCGCAGACTAATATGAAGCGCTTAATGGCCTATTCGAGTATCGGTCATATAGGGTACATACTAGCAGGCGTTACAGTTCTGTCGGCAGACTCGATAGTTGCTGTAAATAGCGTAAGTTTTTACCTAGTGGGGTATGCAGCTACAAATATGTTGGTCTTCGCTGCGATAATTGGGTTTTTCAACGCTACAGGGAAGGATAATATATCGGATTTGCGCGGTTTGGCAGATACCCAACCGTTGCTGGCCGCTTCAATAGCTATTGGTCTATTTTCTCTGGCCGGTCTTCCTATATTTGCTGGATTTACAGTTAAATTTTATCTGTTCGCTGCGGTAGCAAGCTCTGGTTTCTTATGGCTGGCAGGAGTCGCAATAATAGCCAGCCTGATATCTCTTTACTACTACTTGCAAATAATACGACAGATGTATATTGAAGGCGCAGATACTTCGCACGGTGTGGCTTCAACTTCCGGAACAGTATCCCTGCCTAAGGCTCCGTTTTCAACTACCGTAGTGCTGGGAATAGGTTTAGTTGTAGTGATATGGCTGGGAGTTTATCCCGGTCCTTTGTTAGAAATTATCGAGTTTGCTAGCGAAGCTCTCATAGGCTAGCTGCTGGGTTGTCACAATTGAGCGGGACCTAGCATCTATCTCAAGGGCTTTATACAGATAATATGGATTTGGAATCTTATGATAATCGCTGTTATAGGTAATAGTAATGCTAAGCCAGAACATTATGCTCTAGCAGAGGCTGTTGGTAGAGAACTTGCAAAGAGGTCTGTGACGGTAGTTTGTGGAGGATTAAGCGGGGTTATGGAGGCAGTGTGTAAGGGAGCGAAGTCCGAAGGTGGAACGACCATTGGCATTCTTCCTGGCCAGTCTTCTCGTGATGCCAATCAATATGTTGATATACCTATAGTGACTACTATGGGCTATTCTCGAAACGTTATAGTCGTAAATACGGGAGAAGCTGTTATATCGGTAGGTGGCGCATTTGGTACCTTATCTGAAATTGCCCACGCTCTTAGTGAAAATATTCCTGTCATTGGCCTTAAAAGCTGGCCATTAACTGTAAAAGGTGACGGGGATCCTGTCGAACCGAAGATTATAAGTGCATACGATCCCGTTGACGCAGTAGAGAAAGCGATATCAGCGGCGTCTAACCGAACATATTCATAAAAAGGTTCAATAGAATGGTTGATTTGTCTAAAGATTGTGTGATAACCGGGGTAGCCGCCAATGAAGTACTCGATTCTAGGGGAAACCCGACCGTAGAAGCAAAGGTAATCTTATCTGGAGGATCCTTCGCTTCAGCTATTGTCCCATCCGGTGCCAGTACGGGAGCCTACGAGGCCCTCGAGTTGAGAGACCATGATCCACTGAGATTTGGTGGTAACGGTGTGTTGCAGGCTGTTCAAAATATTGATTCCGTCTTGGCGCCTGGAATAATTGGTCTGCATGCTGATGATCAAGCCAGTGTAGATAATAGAATGATTGAACTAGACGGTACTATTGATAAATCAAGATTAGGAGCCAACGCTATACTAGCGGTTTCAATGGCAGTAGCTCAGGCTGCTGCTGCCCAATACTCTATTGGTGATGGTTTGTGGAAATGGCTGGCTAAGGATGAAGTAGTTAGCCTGCCTGTTCCTATGCTTAACATACTTAATGGAGGGCGCCATGCTTCAAATTCTACCGACGTACAAGAGTTTATGGTGCTACCGGTGGGCCTTCCGACATTCTCAGAAGCTTTACGGTGTGGTGTAGAGGTCTACCAAGCCCTAAAAACCCTGATGAGAGAAGGGGGCCATAATTTAAATGTTGGAGATGAAGGTGGATTTGCCCCTTCACTGCCTTCAAATAGGGCAGCGATTGAGCTAGTTGTAAAAGCTATTGAAAAAGCAGGGTATTCTCCTGGAAAACAAGTATTCTTAGGATTAGATGTTGCTGCATCCGAATTATTTAACAAGTCAGACCAACTATATGTATTAGAGAAAGAGGGCAGGTATTTAACCTCCGCAGAACTCATAGCTTTGTACGAGGAGTGGGTTTCGGAATATCCTATTCTTAGTATAGAAGATGGCTTGGATGAGGATGATTGGCAGGGATGGGTATCTTTACACCAATGTGTGGGGGACCGAGTTCAACTGGTTGGGGATGATCTATTTGTTACTAATATTGCGAGAATCAAAGACGGCGTTGATATGAACGCCAGTAATGCTGTCTTACTTAAGCCAAATCAAATTGGTACTCTCACAGAGACATATCAAGCTTTAGAGATGACTCGACAGGCTGGTTGGGGGGCTGTGATGAGTCATAGATCGGGTGAAACCGAAGATACTACAATTGCAGACTTATCAGTCGCGTGGAACGTAGGTCAAATCAAAGCTGGCGCTCCGGCTAGATCAGATAGGGTTTCTAAGTACAATAGACTCCTTAGAATAGAGAAGGCGTTAGGTGATAAAGCTATTTACAGCGGTCGCTCTTCGTATACATACCTTAGGTCTGGTATATAGGTAAAATAGGATTTACAATGGCGCTATTGGTCCAGGCACTGGTTGGGTAGTGACACCTATGTTGTGTGATTGACATTAAGTATATAGATCGATTAGTACATAAAGATGTTTAATACACCGGAGGTCAAAATTGGTAACCCGCGTAGGCATTAATGGTTTTGGAAGAATCGGCAGGTTAGTGACTCGAGTTGCATTTGAAAATCAAGTGAGTGATTTGCAGATCGTTGCTGTGAATGGCACATCTGACTCTGCGACCAATTCTCATTTATTAAAATATGATAGTAGCTTCGGAGTTTTTAAAGGTGTAGTTGAGCCGGACAATGATGATTTGGTAATAGATGGTAATCACGTCAGGATATTTTCTGAGAAATATCCTAAAGACATTCCATGGTCAGAATATGGTGTTGATATTGTTGTTGAATGCACTGGCAAATTCACGGATGCAGAGCAGGCCAGAGGTCACATCGATGCCGGAGCGTCAAAAGTTGTAATATCTGCGCCGGCTAAGAATCCAGATTTGACTATGGTGCTTGGTGTTAATGACGGATTATATGATCCCAAAGAGCATTCTATAGTTTCAAATGCTTCTTGTACTACTAATTGTTTTGCCCCTATGGTAAAGGTGCTTCACGAAAATTTTGGTGTAGAAAAAGGATTGATGTCGACTATTCATTCTTATACCAATGATCAGTCCATATTGGATAGAAGACATTCAGATTTACGGAGGGCCCGGGCCGCAGCCCAGAATATAATTCCGACTAGTACTGGAGCGGCTAAATCTGTGGGCATAGTCCTTCCGGAATTGAATGGTAAGTTACATGGTATAGCTTTTCGTGTACCTACATCAGTGGGCTCCGCAACTGATTTTGTCGCTGATGTACAAACTGATGTGACACCTGAAGACATAAACCAAGCTTTCCAGTCAGCTGCTGAAGGATCGTTGAAAGGTATACTTCAGTATACAGAAGACCCAATAGTCAGTTCTGATGTGAGGGGAAATAGCCACAGTTGTATATTTGATGCTCTTTCAACGATGGTTATTCAAGATCGTATGGTTAAAATCTTGGGCTGGTATGACAATGAATGGGGATATTCCTGCAGGACTGTAGAAATGTGCTCGTTGATTGCCCAGAAAGGTTTTTGATTCGCTTATAGCGATTTTAATTAAGTGTGTCCATATAATGCCAGTTTCGTAATGTATGGGTTTAACAACCTGGAACCGATCACACCATGAACAAGTGGGATTCATTATTCAACCACACAAGCTCCTTTTGTAGATATCTCACCCGCTACAATCTAATTCTCCTAGGAATTCTGGGATTTGGTGCCTTATTAAGACTTAACGGTCTGAATTGGGATGGCGGATTCGGATTTCACCCTGATGAGCGGTCGTTGTATCTTCGTGCTGATTGTATGTATCGCATTTTGACCGAATCTTTGGGTTATAAGGTCTGTATATCAGATTATCCAAATGTCCAAACAGGCATCCCTGGATTCTCTACCCTCTTCAATCCAGATACTAGTCCATTGAATCCGCGTTGGTTTCCATTAGGCAGCTTGCTCATTTATTGTCTAGTGGCTATGCGATTCGTGCTGGAAATCTTTTTAGATCTACAAGCCTTAGACATGAGATATGCGGGGCGAATTCTGTCAGCCATGGCGGACGTAGCTGCTATTGGAATGATTTATGTTATTGGACGTAGGTTATTTAGCGTCAGAATCGGATTGCTGGCAGCATTTTTTATGGCTTTTTCAGTTATCAACGTGCAGAGTAGCCATTTTTATCGTCCGGAAACGTTTTCAGCACTATTTTGTTTGTTTGTCTTCTGGGCACTGATTCGCTTATACGATAAGCAGCGATTAAGGGATGTTCTTATTGTAGGTGCACTCTTAGGGTTAGCGCTTTCGCCTAAGATAAATGTTATTTTCCTAGTTCTTCCATTACTTGTGACATGTTTCCTTGTTATTCAGGCGAATAATAAAGAGCGTAGCTATATTTATCTTATATCAAGATTGACTATTTATTTGGGCATATCTTTGCTATCTGCGGGATTCGTATACGGGGTTCTTAACCCGTACGCTCTTTTGGATATAGGGACTTATTATTCGGACATAAATGCTCAGTCACTTATGGCCAAACACGCTGGAATGTGGCCCTTTACTACCCAATATGTTGGCACAATGCCGCTGTTGTATCAACTGAAACAGAATGTGGTTTGGGGGTTAGGTATACCTCTTGGAGTCATATCTTGGGCAGGTGTGATTTTTTCCATAGTTATGTTGTTTCGTAAGAAAAGTTTTAGGTTTGCTGATTCAATTATTCTAGTATGGTTAATACCTCAATTGATGTTTCTAGAGTCATTTGAGGTTCATTTTGCACGTTATTGGTTTTCCTTAATTCCATTTATAGTGTTACTTGGGGCCCGTCTCGTCATTGCGATTGTGGATTCAGCGAGGCAAAGGGTTGCGCTAGGTAATGATGAAAAATATCTTTGTGGTGTGTCGCGGTGGATACTGTTAAATCGGGTGCCCAGCGTACAGGCACATAACGGAATTACAATCTTATTCTGCGTATTTGTAACATTAGCCGTTCTGCCGGGATTAGCATTTAGCACAATTTATCTTAAACCTCACACCGCTATACAGGGATCCGAATGGTTACATTTGAATGTTCCTGCTGGCACACAAATTTTGTCAGATAATCATTGGGATGAATTTATCCCTGGTATGGAGCGTTACGATGTTTGGCAGTTCCCATTATATGAGTCTGATGGGAGAGAGAAAATGAGTGAACTCTCTCGTAATTTATCGGAGAGTGAGTATCTTGTTTTCTACAGTTACAGGCCCTTCGTTAGTGCGTTAAGAGCAACTGCCCAATATCCACTTAGTTCTCAGTATTATAGGTTTTTATTTGACGGTAAACTTGGCTACGAGTTAGTTGAACGTTTCAATTCATACCCAAGTTTATGGCGTGTGTCTTTCAAAGATGATCCGTATAGTTCTGTAGGTCTCAGAGAGCCTGTAGTTTCGGATCGACCTGCTGATACATATTTAGAGATTAACCTGGGATATGCCGATGATAATGTGGTGGGGTACGATCATCCTCAGGTCTTAATATTCCGAAATACGGGCAATCTCCCATTCGCGATTATAGATACGATGTTGTCGAGGGTATCCAGTGGTTCGAGTGAAAATATTGAATCTAATTTATTGATGGACGATGAGGAATTTAGGACACAAGTATCGGGAGGCACATGGTCTGATCGATTCAGTGATAGGTATTTCGTGAACAAGTATGCCGCTGTTATTTGGTTAATATCCGTAGAAATGATATATGTGGTCACACTACCAATCGCTATTGTATTGTTCAGGTTCCTTCCGGACAGAGGAATCATTTTCGCCAGAAGCTTAGGATTGTTGATTGTATCTTATCTGGCATGGATGTTAGTTAACCTTCAACTAACAGATTTTGGACGTGATGTCATATTGATCAGTATTGCCATCACAGTTGTGGTTTCAAGCTTGATACTATGGCGATTCAGAGAACAGATACTCTCTGTGATAGTAGTCCAATGGAAATTGATAACGTTTAGTGAAATCCTATTTATTGCATTGTTCGTAGGGTTTTTAGTTATTAGGATGTTTAATCCAGATTTATGGCATCCTTTCAGGGGTGGCGAAAAGCCTATGGATATGGCTTATCTTCAGGCTGTGGCTAGGACGAGTCTATTTCCTCCGTATGACCCGTGGTTTTCCGGAGGATTTATGAATTACTATTACTGGGGTTACTTGATAGTCTCAGTGCCTCTACTGATTACGACAATACCTCCATACATAGGTTTTAATCTGGCTGTTCCACTGCTGTTTGCTTTGACAGCTACAAGTGCTTTTTCTATTGTTTATAACCTGGCTACAGGAATGTATGGTATACGCAAGCAAATAGAGGTCCATCGCGGGCCTTTCATCAGACTTCTCACAAGTCCTTTGGCGGCTGGTTTAATTGGGGTTTGCTTTGTGGCCTTAATTGGTAATTTAGATGGCATTCTACAAATTATCACAGCGGGTGTGAAGACATTCTATGATCCAACGTATTTATATACAGGGTTTGATTTTTGGAGAAGCAGTAGGGTAATTCCACCCAGTATGTCGGAGATTCCATTTGG
>CAZVRK010000012.1:0-36792 GCA_964629875.1 uncultured Dehalococcoidia bacterium
ATATTTTCACATATACCCTGGCCTGAAGGATCAGATCCCAAGACACTTATTGACCAGATGATAGCCCAAGCCGTATATGGTGAAGAGCTAGGATACGACAGTGTTTGGCTTGCAGAACATCACTTTTCACGCTATGGCCTTAGCTCGTCGTCTCTAATAATAGCGGGTAGCATAGCTGCGAGAACTGAAACCATCAGAATCGGAACGGCCGTTATAGTCCCAACTCTTCATAACCCTATTCGGCTAGCAGAAGACACAGCCACTCTAGACGTCATTAGCGGAGGTAGACTAGATATAGGCTACGGCAGAGGGGCCGCAAGTTATGAATACACTGGATATACTGTAGACCAATCCACCAGCCAGCAACGCTTTCAAGAAGCTATCAGAATGGTGGAAGGGATTTGGACAACACCCGAATACACTTACTCGGGCGAATTTTATAGCGCTTACAAGACAAACTTAGTCCCGAAACCCCTCCAGGAACCTCACCCCCCTGTATATATAGGAGCCTCCCGCACCCTGGAAACACTAAAGTTCGTCGCTTCAACCGGTCATTCCCTCTGTGTAGGAGTCGTTCTGGACACACCCGACGCAGTAGACCTAGTACACCGATTTGACGCTTTATCCAAAGAATCTGGACATAATGTACCAACCCACAAAATACCTTTTTTCCGATACTGTTACGTTGCAGAAACAGAAAAACAGGCAGTAGAAGACACCGAACACGCCCTTAACTGGACACTAGACGTTGGTCAATGGAGGACATCGTTTAAAGAAGGCAGTGAAATCAATCATGACTTGAACGATTGGCTAAAGAATCGACGTGAAAATCCACCAAGTTATGACTACCTAATGCACAACAGAGCAGTTATAGGAACTCCTGAACAATGTATCAAACAGATTAAGTCTCTTGAACAGCAAGGAATTGGATATTTCGGGTGCAATTTTTTCTTTGGCGATATGGACCACTCTAAGGTCATGAACTCCATGAAACTATTCGCAGAAGAAGTAATACCTGCTTTCAACTCATAATACGTTCTACAATCTATCCAATAACCCCATCTTCTCTCAGTTCTGAAAGATCGTCTGAATTCATACCAAGCAAACTGGTATATATCTCCGTGTTATGTTCACCAAATTTTGGTATAGGGCCCGCAGTGGTAGGAGTCTTTGAAAACTTTATAATCGTGGGTCCTGGCGCCAGAATTTTCTTTCCTCCAGGCTCATCTATATCCAGCTCCATCATAACGTCACGTTCCCAAATCTGACGATCTTCAAGAACCTCAGGAATGCTCATAGCCCGTCCTACTGGTATATCGGCTCCTACCAACAATGATTCGGCTTCCGCTACAGTACGCTCCTCACACCACTCGTGCAGTAATTCCATTCTCACTTCTGCCTGGTCTGTCGCAAACATGGGTGCCGAAAACTCCGGATCATCAGCCAATTCATCATATCCCATCAGTTTTAACATACGCTCCCAATACACCGCTCTCGCCGCACCTGTAGTAATCCACCCATCTTTACATTGGATAAATGATCCACCGCGCTGAAAGTCATTCGTTTTAGTCTCATGACACATAGCTAATGCAACTTCTTCTAGTGTGATACCCCCGTCCATCATTGCTACTTCCAACCATTGCCCTTCACCAGTACGGTCACGATACCGCAAAGCGCCCAGTATCCCTATGGTGGCATGTAACGCAGCTGTGCGATCCATAATAGGTCCCTCGGCCATAATTGGTTGATCAAAACCCCGTCCTGTCTGATGTCCAATTCCACTCATAGCTTGGATGATAGGGTCAAAACACTGCCTGTCTCTATATGGACCATATTGACCAAATCCGGAGACCGAAGCAAGTATTATTCCTTTATTAACTTTGCACATCTCTTCATAACTAAATCCCATTTGCTCCATTGTTCCGGGTCTAAAGTTCTCCAATACGACATCAGATACTCTGACCAAATCCAAAAACATCTCTTTTCCTTTGGGATGCCTAGTATTGAGGGTAATACTTTTCTTTCCCCTGTTATAAGCTGCGAATTGTACACTCATATCTCCAACAAATGGTCCAGAATTACGCAGGTCGGCTCCTTTTCTCCATTCTACTTTTATGACTTCAGCTCCCATATCTCTAAGGATCATCCCTCCTCGGGGAGCTGCCTGCCATCTCGCTAGTTCCAATATTCGAACCCCTTCTAAAACTTGGGGGAGGTTTTGCTGAGTCATGAATATCCTCCTAACATATGATTAGCACTTGTCTTGATAGTGCGGTCATTTTATGGGTAGCCCAAATATTGGTCAATTAACTCTGTTATAAAAATACGGAAGATTATTCTTACAGCAATTGACACAGAACACGACTGCCCACTACACTTCCACGCATAACTGAAGACATTTGGGAGGCAATCAATGCTCAGCGCAACAACTCGCTTACGGAACATTAATCACATCACATACAATGTTAAAGACAAAGATGCCGCGTTGAAATGGTATCAAGAAGTATTGGGGTTAAAGCAGATCCCTAAAATGGTAAATGGTGATCACCTATATTGGTTACAGCTACCCAGTGGTGCAATGGTCCACATCATTGAAAATGTAGACGCTCCTTCTGCGCCTTCACACCATACAGCGTTTGAGGTAGACGACATCGATTTGACACGCATAGAGTTGACCCAGATGGGTGTAGAGTGCACCGATATCCAGACTAGGAATGACGGTCAAAGAGCATTCTACCTGAATGACCCTGATGGTAATAGAATCGAGATCTGCACATACTCTGGATTCGGAGTCCTGGTATAAGGCTCAATTTGCAACTAGAGGGTACTGATCGTACAAATAAGATCAGTACCCTGATAATAACTTAAGCTTCTGAAGAGAATCGCTCTATAACACCATCGATATAAAGCAGCCTCAAACTATTCATCAGTGCTTGCCTCAAATTAGGCCAATCACCCTCTGGCGTTCGCTCCTTGAACAGATCCAGTAGATCGCCCAATGTAGACTGCCCGTCCATCTTCGAAATTAACACCGCAACCAACTCACTGCACTCGAGCCCGTTGTTTCTATTTTGAGTGTTCAGTACGTAACCCCAGTTAAATATGCCCTCTCCTAAAACTGGCTTTCGTTCCAAAACAACACCTTCTGATAGTTTTGGAATCACCGATAAGCTCTTTAACAAAGAGGAGCTTCCATCCACAGACAATTGAGTAAACTCTTCTGATCTTCGCTGAACCTCTGACTCTATCTGGTTAACAGAGCCAAGAAAACTTTTTGGCAGATCACCATGTTGAAGTACAACGCGCTCATATCCGCGAGTAGATTGACCAGCAACCGCTTGAATGAAAGCATTTCTCGGAGACAAACTAGTGTCTGCGTCTAATACTCTGCGAGCTTCCCAAAAATATGATTCAACGGAACGGTTACTCGAGTAAAACAATCTAGCAAGTTCCCTAAAATGCCCATATTCTTTCATGTATAAGTCCTCGTAAACAGATCTACTCGCTAACCCCAAGGTTTCATCGCTTTTCGCCGTATTAATATAAGTTGAAGACAATACACCCGACATAAGAGCCAGATGAACACCAGATGAGAACAGTGGGTCAATAAAGCAAGCGGCGTCTCCGACAAGGATATATCCGTCTCCAACCATAGGACTGCACGAATAGGACCAATCCTTTATTACGGAAGGCACAGATTGTAGTTCAGCTGTCTCTAGCAGACGTGATATATAAGAAGCCTTAGACAGTTCTCCAGTGTAAAATTTTTCTGCACCGAGTTCTTGAATACTGTTTTGGTTAGAGGCACCATCAACGACTATCCCTATACTATTCTGTCCGTTGTGTAACGGAATGTTCCAACACCATCCATTTTCGTACGACTCTATGAATATATTATTGTGAGCAGGCTCAGGCAGCTTAGGAACACCAGTGTAATAACCATAAACTGCTAGGTTCCTAAAGAATGGATCTTCTTTTTTCGTATTTAATTGGCTTCCAAGTACATTTTGCTGTCCACTAGCATCTACGATATATTCAGCATTGGCTACTTTAGAGTCTCCAAAATCATCAACATATTTCACTCCAACGGCTTTGGAGCCTTCAAACAGGACATGTACTACCCTGTGCTTCTCCCGTACATCAACACCGTGCTTACGGCTGTTATCCAAAAGTATCTTGTCAAACTCTGGACGCCACACCTGATAAGAATTTGGGTATTGTTCATTAGTTTCCCTGAAGTACCAACTCCACGGTTCCTTATCCATGCCCCAAATCATAGTGGCGCCCCACTTAGGCAAAAATCCAGCCTGTTGAACCTCATCTATAACGCCTAATTCTTCTAATACAGGAATACTTGCTGGCAATAATGACTCTCCTACATGGTCTCTAGGAAATTCAGAACGTTCCAATAAAAGCACAGAATATCCGTGTTTAGCCAACATAGTAGCGGCCGTGCTACCAGCGGGACCTCCACCGATCACAATAACATCAAGTCGACCACTAGAGTTTGGTAAGGACATTGAACACCACAATGTATCGAATTAAGCGATTAATAATTAATCCGATTTAATACTGAAACATTTCTGAAACGGTTATTGGATATCCGAAATAGGGGTTGATCGTAATCAACCCCTATTATCGCTAAAATCTAACTATTGGTCTTATTCCATATGGTTTCTAGAACCACCCCTGGATTCATAGGCAAGTTCTCGACTCTGGCACCTATAGCATGAGATATGGCATTAGCAACCGCCGCCATCGGAGGCACTAAGCAGACTTCACCAACTCCTCTCACTCCTAACGGATGTCCTGGATTCGCCACTTCAACTAAAACAGTATCAATCATAGGAAGGTCTAAACTTATCGGCATCCTGTAATCAAGAAAACTTGAATTCATCATAGAGCCGTCATCATTAAAGTAATATTCTTCGTTAAGAGCCCAACCAATCCCCTGAACAGCCCCTCCTTGAATTTGCCCTTCAACATAGCTAGGGTGAATAGCTTTCCCAACATCCTGTATCGTGGTGTAGCGCAATATATCAACTTTCCCTGTATCAGGGTCTACTTCCACATCAACAATATGTACACCAAATGCGTTTCCGACTCCTCCGGGGTTAGCAGTACCTCTGCCTATTATTGGCCCACCTGTTCCATTTAACCTACGAGCTATTTGAACGAAACTGAGCTGCAATTCGGGATCAGATTTGTGTTTCATTGATCCGTTCTCATATTCCACATCTTCTTTAGATACATCCCAAATCTTGGCTGCTCTTTCTATTAACTGTTCACGAACGTCCTCCGCAGCCTGATATACAGCTGTACCCATCTTAAAAGTTACACCGCTCCCACCAGCTCCTGAACTATATCCAATAGAGTCAGTATCAGCTATCGATGGCTTTACATCTTCTGCAGCAATGCCAAGCACCTCAGCAACATGCATAGCCATAGCTGCCCTACTACCACCAATATCGGGAGAGCCCTCTACCAAGCTGACTGTCCCGTCAGGAGTCACACTAACCACTGCGCTAGCTGGACCAGTCCCGTTAAACCAACAACCAGCAGCTATACCCCGCCCTCTGTTCGGACCTTCCAATGGTGTATTCCAATGAGGATGCTGTTGAGCAGCTTGCATACATTCTATAAAACCAATCTTTCTGTAGACTGGACCTGTTGGCTGTCGACTGCCTTCCTTGGCACCGTTCAACAACCTGAACTCCACTGGATCCATGTTGAGTTGGTCACACAACTCGTCTATTGCCTGTTCGGCAGCAAAAGATGCAGGCGGTGATCCCGGTGCCCTATAGGCTGCCGATTTCTGGACGTTAGTTACAACATCGTACCCCTCTATAAACGAGTTCGGAATCTCGTACGGGGCTAACATGGTTCTACATCCAGATGGTACTGGAGACCCTGGGAATGCACCCGCTTCATAGATCAATGTCGCATGAGCAGCAGTAAACTTTCCCTCTTTAGTCGCTCCAAGTTTCACTCTGATATGAGTCCCAGCGGTCGGGCCAGTACCGACAAATACTTCGGGTCTACTCATAGCTAACTTTACAGGTTGTCCTGCCTTACGAGCCAAGGCAGCAACGATCGGTTCGATATAACAGCCACCCTGACCTTTCCCTCCAAATCCACCGCCTATTTCCATAGGGATAACTTTTACTCTTGAAACAGAGACACCCAATATTCGAGATGTGTGATCTCTGAGAGCAAAATGACCTTGGCTACTAGCCCAGATAGTTACGGTGTCATCCGTATTCCATTGGGCAGTAGCTGAATGAGGCTCAATATAACCTTGATGCACAGGCTTAGTGTGATACTCTCGTTCAACAATTACGTCAGCTTTCTTGAAACCTTCTTCTACCTCACCAAGTTCGAATTCAAAATGATTTGAGACATTGGTAGGAGTACCTCCGTCTCCCCAACCCCCAGAGCGTTGGGCTGGATTTGCCAACATGACTAGACGCTCATGAAGAATCGCTGCTCCTTCATCCATTGCAGCATAGGCATCAAGAACTGGATCTAAAATCTCGTATTCTACATCAATTAAGTTCAGAGCTTGTTCGGCCACATGCTGACTATTAGCAGCTACAGCAGCAATTGCGTGACCTTTATACAGAGCTTTTTCTCTAGCGATAACATTTCGGCTATAGAAACCGTAATTAACAGCCGCTCCTTCATCCTGTTCGGATAAATCAGGAGATATATCGGGAAAATCATCAGCCGTCACTACTGTCACTACACCAGGAAGAGCTAATGCTCGGCTGGCATCAATGTTCTTAATTACGGCATGCGCATGAGGACTTCTCAACATCTTGGCATGTAGCATGCGAGGGAGATGAATGTCAGCAGCATACCTCGCTCTACCCATTACCTTATCAGGCCCATCATGGCGTACGGGTCTAGTACCCACGACGTTATATTCTTGATTCGATAGGACAATATTAGGTTTATAGTCCAGCATGAAAATCTCCTTAATTTTGAAACTAATGTGATCCTACAGGGGTAATGTACCACAAATAAGCGAAATCGTTTTCAATGCAAGAAAGCCTCAACTATAGCGCATATAGATTCAGACTATTTGGAATCTGCTGCTCTCTCTCCTCGTATGAATGCTATGAAGAAACCTATCAACGTAAAGCACCCCAATACAAGGAAAGCCAACCTCAAACCATCTACGAAAGCCAACGCAACATCGGGAGAAACAGAATCCAAACTAGGAGGCGCTCCCCTGAAGGACATCACCGTAACTACTATACTGGTAGCTAACGCAACGCTTAGAACGTTTGCAGAATTTCTGACCAGTTGCGTTAATGCAGACACAACACCAAAATCAGACTGTTCAACAGCACTAAAAATAGAACTATTATTTGGAGAATTAAACAGTCCTAGACCTGCACTTTGGAGCATCAACATAGCGACGATCAAAATAATTGAAGATGTTTCAGTAAGGGTTAGCACTAGAACAAACGAAGCCGTAGTAGATAATCCTAGCCCTCCCATTGTCAAATATCTCCATCCAAACCTATCAGATAATCGTCCACTAAGTGGGCCGAAAATGATCATGCACACAGCTGCAGGTATCAATAGCAGACCAACTTGACCTGGAGTAAGACCCAATAGTTTCTGAAGATAGAAAGGCAATAGAAACCGCGTTGCTGAAATGCCGAAAAAAGATAGCCATCCCGCTGTGACGCCGAGAGCTACCAAACGCCTTTTGAACAGGCGCAACTGTAACATTGGATAAGGGTAACGTAGTTCCCAGAAAATAAATCCCATTGTGAAAATGACAAATAAACCTGTTGAAATCAATATTAATGGGGATGCCCACCCGAACTTGGTTCCATTTCCGACAATCAAAAGCAAAAGGAATAACGCAACGCCAGAGAATATTGCCCCTAGCCAATCGAATCGGTTTGTTGAAGTATCATTCTTGGCCCCTTCATCTGACCTCAGCACTAGCACGGCAACCAAGATTGCGACTATACCAATAGGCACATTAATAAAAAACACAGCCCACCAATCAAAGTAACTAACCAGAAACCCACCAAGAGCAGGTCCCACTATAAAACCCGATCCGACTATACTCATGTTTGATCCGAGAGCTTTACCACGTTCGCTACTGGGAAATACAGAGATAATCATCGCCATTGCGTTACTCTGAATCATTGCCGATCCAACACCTTGCGCTATACGAAAACCTATCAGCATGAATACATCAGGAGAAATAGTCGAAACAGCTGCCGCTACGACATAGATGCTGAAACCCGCAATGTAGACCTGCTTGCGACCAATAAGGTCTCCCAGCCTACCCATAGGAAGCAGTAATACACAGATAGACAGGGCATATGCCACAACCACCCATTGAACGGTAGGCAAATCTGTTTGGAAATAACTCTCAATGACTGGTAGCGCTACCTGAATAGCACCAATATCCATAACTGATAGGAATATACCGATCGCTATAGTTCCAAATACCCACCATTTGTAGTTGGAACTATTAATAATAGATTGAATCAAACAAAAACCATCAACTTATAAACCGACTAATATTCCATATCACAAAAGACGTTAGGAAGAAACTATAAGAAATGAGGGTCCTCTGACTGGGTGAAAGGGTATTCGGCGGTATGAACTATATATTAATATACTACGAAGCCCACTAAATGGCATTCAGCGTGTTAATAGGAGTAGTTATGGCTGGGAGAGATAAGCAACATGAAACTCAGCATATCGGAAGCACCGTCATGGTAGTGATGATGGAAGTTGATCCTGACCACGAAGATGAATTTAACGAATGGTATAACGAAGAGCACCTAGTAGAAAGGCTGGAGATTCCAGGCTACATCAGCGCCCGTAGATTTAAGCTAGAAGAAGGACAGGGAGTACTCAAATACCTCTGCATATGGGAACTAGAAGATGGGAGTCCCCTACTTAGCCCTGAATACCATCTGCAACAGCAGAGGCCAAGTGAATTGCGAGACCGTGCCCATAGTTACATAACCAACCGAGCACGCGGACTTTATCATCAGATTTACCCCAACAAAGGTTCTTTTGAAGACCACTCTGGATTTCATCCAGATATAAAGTAAGCCAAACCTATGGTGCTGAAGTCGTGCCTCAGATTTTGGTAAGTCTCATAACTTCGCCGATATCATCTATGTTTTCAAGGTCCCACAGACGAGCTAAAAGCTCATCAGTCTGGTCTGGGCTCAATAAATCTTTGACCAATGAGCGAAATTTAAATTCAACTTCCTCGTCGGTCATGGGGTTTTTATAATGTCCCTTGTGATATGGAACTTCAGAAGAATATTTATCTCCCGACTTCATTACTATATCCATATAACATAGCATAGCTTCAGGAACCCTACGATTTGCTTCCTCAGACTCTTCAATTTTTACTTTACTAGTCAGAGACAATAATTTTTCGTTCCTAATATATTCATCATCAAAGTGACTTTGGTTAACAAAACCATAAGTCAGTGCAACAGCGGTTGTATAGGGCATACTATGATCAGCAGTTTCCCTAGTCTTAGGGTCCCATTTCTCTTCGTCATCGGCCATAATGTTGATAGCCCTTGTCAACGTCCGTATATTAACCTCCGCAACTTCGTCAACATCAAAGTTCGGCACTTTGTCCCTAGCTTCCAGCGCAGCTTGGACTACGGTCTGAGAATACAAACCTAAAGGAAATCTCTTGATCGTACACTCTGAAATTTTGAAGGGCTCCCCATTACCGCCAAACTGATCTAATTCATACGAATCACGAGTTACAACCTTAAAGAAGCCATTTACTCCTTCAAAAATCGGAGCTGGCCCAGTTAGTCCTCTCTCTGCAAGCAAAGCCGCAAATACCGCATTCCTGCTAGCATTAGCATATGCACATCCTTTCCAATGCGACAATACTTCAACTCTTGTTTGATGGAGGGCAATATTTGGGGCTATAGCCAGATTAATAGCTTGAGTTGTATGTTCTAAGGATAGTCCCATGCCTCTCGCTGCACCTAAAACGCTTGCTACACATCCATTAGTAACATGATCAAAACCTAAATAATCCAAGTTTGCTGCGTCCCCCAGCCGACAGAAGATCTCATATGCGACTATAGTTGAAACTATAGCTCTCTTACCGCCCTCACCAGCCAATTCAGTAGCTGATAAAACAGCAGCAATGCTGTCGCTCGGGTGTCCCGATTGTTTAGCGGTGTATCCATCATTGTAATCAAGATAGCGGATCATAACTCCATTTGCATAAGTGGCTAAATCCGGACTGCTTTCCTGACCACTGCCTATGACGGTACAGGGGTTGAGAGATATAACAGTTGAAGCCAAGTCACGAGCAATCTTGCTCGGTTCACTGCTGTATCCTCCTATTGCACATCCAATAGTGTCTATCATCATACGTTTAACAAGATGCACTGCATCTGCAGGTATATCATCGTACGTTAGAGAACATGAGAATTGGGCCATTCGTTCGGCTATAGTAGTCATATTCGATACTCCTATTGTCTCAGTCTACAGATTAGCTAAACATAAGCGATAGCCAGAATATCCGCAAGTTGAGTACGAGTCGGGATGATCGGATTGAGCAAGTCCAGGCACAAAACACAATTGAATAAGGAAACTAATATACTTGATTCAGAAAATTCTGAAGCAGATCTTTCCCCACAGGAGTGAGAATAGATTCGGGATGAAATTGGACTCCCTCAACAGGATATTCTTTATGCCGCATACCCATTATCAAACCATTATCTGTCCAAGCAGTGATCTCCAAACTATCTGGCAGACTATCTGGATAAACTACTAATGAGTGATACCTAATTCCGTTAAATGGATTCGGTAATCCAGCTAGTACACCCTGACCAGTGTGGTGTATTTCAGAGGTCTTGCCGTGGCGTATCTCTCCGGCTTGGCCAACAGTAGCCCCATAAACTTGACCCATGCATTGATGTCCTAGGCATACTCCCAGCGTAGGTATTTTAGGTCCGAAATGTCGTATCACATCGTTGGATATCCCAGCCTCATCAGGAGTGCAAGGACCGGGCGAGATTACTATGCCTGCCGGCTCCATGCGTTCTATTTCTGAAATAGTCGTTTTATCATTGCGTATAGTTACGACCTCCGCATTCAGTTCCGACAAATACTGATAGAGGTTATATGTGAAACTATCGTAATTATCGATCATCAACAACATCAGAATAGCTCCACAAACTCTAGCCAATTACCGTCGGGATCCTGAGCATACAAAGCTTTGCGCAACAATTTACCGGATTCATCATGAAGAACTGCCGGTTCATTATTAAAACGGAGTCCTTTAGCAGAAGTCTCTGTGTAAAAATTATCGATGTCATCAACAAAAAATGCCAAATGACTCGCTCCTAAATTGTTCCTTTCAAAATCCCCTGCTCCACTGCTCGGATTAATATACTGAATCAATTCCAGCTGATGACCATCACCAAGGTCTAGAAAAGCACCTTTAATATGGGCATCTGAGAAAGCTAGCAACTGGCATGCAAATTCACCAGACCTCTCCATTCTTCCTGCAACTCGTAAGCCCATAACATTAGTATAAAAATCGATAGTTTTGTCCAAATCCTGAACTACAAAACCAGTGTGAAAAAAAGCTTTTAACATATCAGCCCCTTATATATTGTTATATTCTGAACAGCATAGCTAATCGGGAGCACACTTCCGCTTGGTTATTTACCTTCTGCTATATCTATAGCACGCATCAGAGCACCAGATTTATGTTTGGTTTCCATATATTCATCTAATGGATTGCTATCCGCTACTACGCCGCCACCCGCCTGAACATACATGACTCCATCCTTATAAATGCCTGTACGTAAAACTAATGCCGTGTCCATATTACCCGAAAAGCTAAAATATCCAACTGCCCCTCCATAAGGTCCCCTTTTCTCACCTTCTATCTCGGAAATTATTTCCATGGCTCTAATCTTTGGAGCGCCAGACACAGTTCCCGCTGGGAAACATGACCTAAGCGCATCGTAAGAAGTAAGTTCTGCTTTAAGGTTACCTTCTACATGCGAAACCAAGTGCATAACATGAGAAAATCGTTCAACTTCCAAAAATTGAGTCACTTTCACACTACCAGGATCACTTACTTTACCTATATCATTACGACCCAGGTCAACCAGCATAATATGTTCTGCCCGTTGCTTTTCACTGTTTTGCAATTCGTGTTCCAGCGCTTCGTCTTCCTCATTCGTAGCACCTCTTGGACGTGTTCCAGCTATAGGGTGAGTTGCGGCTACTCCATCCTGAACCTGTGCTACAGTTTCAATTGCCGCACCAACAATGTCGAAATCGTCTAGGTGTAAGTAGTACATGTATGGCGATGGATTGACACTACGCAAGCACCGATATATCTGAAATGGATGAGCAGAAGTATTCCTGGAAAATCTCTGGGAATTAACTACCTGGATCACGTCTCCCGCGTAAATATATTCCACACACTTCTCAACGGCCTGTAGGTATTGGGGCTCAGTGAAATTCGATTCTATATCAGATTGATTGACTTCATCACTCACATTAAAATTCCTGAGATGCTCAGGTAATTCCAATGGTCGTTCAAGTTTCTCGACTAAGGCGTCAATTTTTTTAACGGCCTGATCATACTCCTTATCAATATCACCATCTAGCTTAACGTGGCTCACAACTTTGATATCATGACTTATGTGGTCAAATACTAAGAGAGTATCCGAAAACATGAACACTGATTCCGGCAATCCTTGAGGGTCTTCCGGCATAGGAGGTACCCTTGGTTCAAAATATCGTATGCAGTCATAAGCCAGATACCCTACACCACCTCCGTGAAATTTCGGCAATCCTGGTACAGGTACTAACTGAAATTGATCCATTTCTGACTGGACTAATGTGAGAGGATCAACTTCTCCAAATTCCTGGCCTTTACCTGTTTTGATAACCTTATACGGATTGGTCCCAATGAAGCTATAACGCCCCAAACGTTCTCCTCCAGAAACACTTTCCAATAAGTAACAATAGGAGTCTGTCGCGACTTTTAAGAATGCTGAGACAGGAGTCTCTAAATCCGCATTAATGGATCTGTAGATTGGAACCAGATTACCTTTGTCAGCGTATGATCTTACTTCTGATAAAGTCGGATAATGCATGTTCTCATCCATTCAATTTAACCTAACTTACATCTCTCTAAATGGCTTTCCAAAATAACAACAAAGCTCGCCCCATAGGGACGAGCTTTGTCGTGGTACCACCCTTTTTCGAATAGATTTATACCTATTCACTCAACCGATCACACATAGATCGCAGGCATTTAACACTGCCCATTCGTCACAACATACTTGGATATCAGTCATCCGTTCAATTGGAAGCTCCAGGGTCCATTCATTTGCCCGCATTTGGCACCGGTTCTCAGCTACTCCGGTTCTCTGAGCCACGCCTGACAATTACTAATCCCCTTCTCAGCATTTAGTATTCTGTTTGATTCGAGTATAGGAGCCTTAGCGAAATAGTGTCAAGGCATACCAAACGGGGTTTAACAGGGTTTATCGCATAGATTGTTCAACAGAGAGTTATTTACGGTACCAAAAGTACTTTGCCGGTAGTCTGTCGTCCCTCTAACTGTTTGTGCGCCTCTACAGCTTCTTTAAGCGGAAGTCTAAGCCCTATATGGAGCTTTATTTCTCCCGACGCAACCCACCCTAAAACTTCGCTTGCCCTATATAATAGTTCTTCACGGCTAGCCGTATAGTCTCCTAAAGTCGGCCTAGTAAGAAATAAAGACCCACTTCTCAAAATACTTGAGTCAATGGACGTGACTGGCCCACTAGCCTGACCATAAAATACCATATATCCTCTTCTTCCCAAGGATTTTATACTGTTCTGAAATGTAGTCTGTCCTACTGCGTCATAGACAACCTTAACTCCCAAACCATCCGTATTCTCTTTAATAACTTTCTCAAAATCCTGTCTCGTATAATCGATGGTCTCATCAGCACCTGCAGCAAGTGCCAATTGTGCTTTCTCCTGTGTAGAGACCGTTGTAAATACTCGCACTCCTGATCGCTTAAGCATCTGGATTAACAGTAGGCCTACACCACCAGCTCCTGCGTGAACAAGCACTGAATCACTAGACTTTAATTCTGTTATTCCATATGCGAGAAAATGAGCAGTCATAGCCTGCAGCATTGTCGCAGCCGCGGTATCGAACTCGATATTATCGGGCAACGGCACCAACAACCAGGCAGGTACTACTGCTTTCTCTGCGTAGGAACCGGTGTACATAGCATAAGCAACCCGGTCGCCTACTTTAACGTTTGATACACCTTCTCCAGTCTTTAAGACTATTCCGGATGCTTCTCTGCCAGGAGTCCAAGGAAGACTTTCCGGAGGATTAGTGCCTTTTCTACTTGATACATCAGTATAATTAACACCAATCGTATGAATCTCAATAAGCACCTGCCCAGCCTGCGGTTCAGGATCCGGAACATCTTCATAAATTAGTACGTCTGGCCCACCGACCTCATGCGCTCTTACGGCTTTCATATCTGCACCTCACATAATCTAACTTGGTATTTTTATCCTCCAAGAACAGAAAACATACCTGTTACGTTCTCTATGTTCTCGAGTCCTCTAAAACTATCAATAGCTTCTTCTATGTGATCAGGAGGTAATATATATCTTGTGCAATATAAAAATTTAGCATCTATCTCTTCTTTGTCTAGAGGAAGTTCTGGTTGTCCACGAGCGAAATCAACTTTAGTCTCCAGAGTTTTACCATCGTTCAACACAAGTGACACAGTGCACGGATTTGAGGATACAACGGAAGATACTTCAGTTGCTTGGACCGTCACCTTATCCATAGCATGTCTAACCTCCGTATCGGCAACGGCCGCGTCCGAGAAAAAATCTAACAACGGTTGGCCATGCAATAAAGTTGCTGCAACAATGTAGCTCATACAAAACCGAGATTCCCAACCGTCTGACGGGGTCACAATGGGTAAGCTATTCATACATTCTGGAGTAACACTTACATGTACAGAAGCGACCTCGCTTGCTTCAACTCTATATTGCTGTAATAACTGAAGCAAAGCTTCTATAGCGGTATGGCTAGCTGTATCGCATGGATATAGTTTGAGAGTAGCTCCTGGAGCATCTATCTGGTAGGGAGAAGCTATGGAAGTAAAAAACTCATCCGAATTTATCTGAGTGCCCCAAAACAATTTTATTAGACCTTCATCGGATCCAATTGAATCACTTGATCCTACCATTCCATTTGCAGCCAAAGAACAAGACATCAACCCATTCATAGCTGCTTGACCACACTGATAGGCACGAGCAGGGGTCGCATAATTAGCAGATATTCCCCCAGCGGAACCCGCGGCTATCCCTATTGCATTAGTAAACTGCCGTAACTCCAATCCGTTCATAAGACCTGCTGCTATGCAAGCACCAATGGTACCTAATACCCCATCAACACTCACCGGTGGCCTATTAGAGCCCACAGGCTGAGTAGAATTACGAGCTAACCTGGCCATAATTTCACTAGCAGTAGCGTAAGCGGAGATCACTTGCTTACCGGTACAGCCATTCATTTCGCCAATAGCCATGACAACCGGCATAATGCTACTCGATATATGCAGGTCATAAGCACTAATCTCATCATCGAAATCAAGTAAATTAATCATCATTCCATTTGCTAGAGCAGCATAAGTAGGAGAAGTCCTCAGGCCCATACCGATGATAGTACATTTACCATTTCCTCTTAAGTCTTGGATAAGGTTCGTGAGCACCCTACTATCAGACTGAGCCGCAGCAGCGAGAGCCACCCCAGCCGCATTCACCATCATATCTTTAGCAATGTCTATTACACGTTCCGGCAGTAGTTCATAACTATTATTCTGTATCGCAAATTCGGCTAACCGGCTAGTAAAACTCATAACCAAATATTCCCCCAGGTAATACGATCAGTAAAATGAAGCCCGACAATTGAAAGAATACTAGTGCACATTAGATTTATCAACGCACCGCGCTACCTGGAATTTCATCTGACAATTTAATCGTTTGCTTTCCAATTGCCTTGTGGCTATTATTGTTTAATTCAGGTTAACTGACATTTATTTACAAAATCGCAAGTAGGAGTTGCATCAATAATGAGCTACGAATTCATTACAACCGACCAAGTCGACCGAGTCGCAATAATTACCCTCAACCGACCCGAAGTACTTAACGCCCTTAGCTTAGGCCTTACCAGAGAAGTAGATCAGGCCATTACAGACATGGAAGCCGATGAGGGAGTTGGCGCGATAGTAATAACTGGATCTGGAGACAGGGCTTTTTCAGCTGGTGCGGACATACACGAAAACAGAGAAAACACCCCAGAACAGCGGCAATCTGGTTCAGTCGCACGAGCGGAATATACTTGGCATCTTGCGACCGCAATGAAACCAGTAATTGGAGCTGTCAACGGGCTTTGCTACGGTGGCGGCACAGTTATGGCTACATCATTGGATTTTTTAGTCGGTTGCGAGAGCAGTAGCTTCAGATTCTTAGCTGTGAATTACGGGCAAATGAACGCTACTTGGAGTCTACCTAGACTAGTTGGTATAAACAGAGCCAAAGAGCTCCTCTTCAGCGGGAGAGAAGTTTTTGCCGATGAAGCATATCACATAGGCCTTATAAACCATCTAGTTCCAAAATCCAACCTAATGGAAAAAACGATCGAAATAGCAGCAGGAATGGCCAAAAACCGAATTGAGGGCATTGCCAATATAAAACAAATACTACTCGAGCATTCCGGACAACCATTGGAAGACCAATTCCAAAATGAAATAACCTCACGAGTAGATCGGTTCAAAGGGCTATCAGTCGAGGATGGTTTTAAGGATTTCCTAGACAGGAAAGGTAGAAAACCTAGAGCCTAAATGAAATGTCGGAGCGATTTTACGGTCGCTCCGACATTTCAGCCACGAAGTATGGAGCCTTTACATGCAATCCCTTAGCTTGAATCCAATAGCAACCGCCAAAATAATATTACCTCTGATTGTATTCATAGCAATCTTGATCATACCAACTCCAGACGGCCTAACTACCGAAGGACAGGTCGCTCTAGCAGTAATGGCACTAGTAGTGATTCTATGGGCCACTGAAGCTATCCCAATAGCTGTAACAGGACTACTCGGTGTTGTATTACTGGTGTTATTTGGTGGCACAGCCGATTTGGTCGGGGCAATCCACGGATTTTCTGACCCTGTATCCTATTTCCTAATCGGAATACTCACATTGGGCTTGGCAGTACATAGGTCAGGTCTAGCTGAACGATTCGCTATGGTCTTGATTAGGGGATCTAGAAATAATCCCACCTTACTTTACGTACAAATGCTATTTTCGTTTGCACTGTTAACATTTGCCTTACCGTCTGCTTCTACAAGAGGAGCAATACTAGTACATGTATACCAAAAAGTCCTAGACAGTTGGGGTATTGAGCAATCTCACCCCTACAACAGATCGATCATGATGGCCCTCGGAACATTAAATAGGCTAGCATCCACTGCCTTATTGGCAGGAGGAATTACCCCAGTTGTTACCTCATCGCTATTAGGTGGAGGGTTTTCGTGGACAGAATGGTTTCTTGTCATGAGCGTGCCATTCTATCTTAATTTGATAATTGGTGGCATTTTCTTATTCTTGATTTACAGAAAAGGATTTAATTTTAAACCTTCTCCTCTAAATAGTGACGAATTCCATGTAGGACCACTAACACCAATAGAGATACGAGCAGGAATTATAGTATTAATAACCGCGCTATTGTGGTTTACAGATTTCGCGCATGGGCTGCATCCGGTTATGCCAGCTATGATAGCACTCGTCTTAATTTTACTCCCTCGTATAGGGATTTTGAGCTGGCAAGAATTTGAACGCGACCTTGGCTGGAGCAATTTTTTCGTCATAGCAACATCATTGTCGATAGCCTATGTACTAGTGACTACCGGAGCGGCTGCCTGGTTTTCGGAGATTATTGTAAGTAACGCCACAGTACTAGAAGATAGACCTCTAACCATACTATTCTTGATGAGTATCGGGTTTGCAGTCATCAGATTTTTCATGCCAAACGGTGCTGGATATTTTGCTTTGATGATCCCAGTCGCTATGGCTAGCGGACAGATGCTAGGGCTGAATCCACTAATATGCGGAATGGCAGTAGTAGTTGTCGGAGATTCCGTTGTGTATTATGCAGCAGGCGGAACATCTGCTGTATTCATATTTCAGAGAGCAGAAATTAGCGGACCGCAGATTTTCAGGTTTGCAGCGATTATGACATTAGTAACAATTGGAGTTCTATTTGTTGTTGCAGTTCCATACTGGGACCTATTGGGATACATATTAACTCCCTAACGTAGTTTTAATATGAGTATAATACCGAAACCAACCAAATCAGCGTCAAATCCAGACACAACAGCTCCCGACGGTTCCGAGATAAGATTTTTAATAGACCAGGCCTGTGAAATTAATGGAGCCAGTATGGTAGAGGTTTCATTAGGCAAGGGAGAAGTTACTCGACCGGTCATACATCAGACCGTAGAAGAAATCTGGTATATCCTCGAGGGTGAGGGACAGGTCTGGCGGTGTCCTCCAGAGGAAGACCCCCAAACTATAGAACCCTGCTATGTGGAACAAGGCAATGCCTTGAGCATTCCAACACACTGGTCATTCCAGTTCAGTTCTACAGGCAAAGTGCCATTAAAATTCTTATGCATTACCATACCTCCATGGCCTGGTGATGGTGAAGCCCAACCATCTCATTATGGAGGACTAGGCACTCCAAGTGTTTGACCTGAAATTCCAAATCAATATTAAATAAGCGTGAGGAAAAAAATGCCCGAAGCAAAAGAGGGAGATTCCGTTAAAGTTCAATACGTAGGCAAATTAGAGGATGGCAGCATTTTTGATTCATCTGCGCCAGACTCCCCTTTAGAATTTACAATCGGGGGTAATCAAGTAATACCGGGTTTCAATAACGGTGTTCTTGGAATGACGGTAGGGGAATCGAAAACGGTCCACATACCGGTCACAGATGCCTACGGTCCACATCAAGAAGACGGAGTTTTCGAGATATCTAGAACAGAGTTCCCTGATGACATGAATATAGAAATAGGGATGCGCCTCGAAGGAAACCAGCAAAACGGCAAATCAATACAGGTGACTATCGTCGAGATCAATGAGGACACTATAAAACTTGATGCTAACCATCCTTTGGCAGGCAAGGATTTAATATTTGATATAACGCTGATAGATATAAATTAATGTCATCTAAAAACTACTTGGGATGAACAATCTAGGAGTTGCTATGGATATCAAAGAAGCAATATCAACAGTTGTATCCGGAAAATCACTCTCCATCGAAGATGCATCTGCTGTAATGAACACAATAATGGATGGTGAAGCTACTCCTTCACAGCTTGGAGCTTTTTTGACAGGTCTCCATTTAAAACGCGAGACGCCGGCAGAAATTGCTGGGATGGCTAATGTAATGAGAGAAAAGGCTCTGCATGTCCATGTAGACAAAGATGTATCTGATACATGCGGAACTGGCGGAGATGGTAAGAATACATTCAATATCTCAACAGCTGCAGCATTCGTAGCGGCTAGTTGCGGCATATATGTGGCGAAGCATGGTAACAGAGCTGCATCGGGATCATGTGGGAGTGCTGACGTTTTGGAGGCACTGGGCGTGAAAATAGACCTGGAGCCAGAGTCTGTAGCCAAATGCATAACCCAAGTAGGGATAGGGTTTATGTTTGCTCCAGTATTCCATCCTTCCATGAGGTACGCCGGCCCAGTCCGCCGTGAAATAGGTATACCAACCGTATTCAATATATTAGGGCCTTTGACCAATCCAGCTAATGCACAATATCAACTCCTGGGTGTTGGGAAGTTCGAACTGGGACAGACGATGGCAGACGCACTTGCGTTACAGGGAATCGACCACGCTTTAGTTGTACACGGTGAAGACGGTATAGACGAATTAAGCCTGTCCGGAAACAGCACGATCTGGGAAGTTAAACAAGGAAGCGTAGAATCATGGTCATTAAAAACATCAGATACAGGACTGTCTCCTTCATCATTAGATTTGATCAAAGGTGGAACTGCCGCCGAAAACGCGGACAAGATGAAGTCTATATTTAATGGAGAAACCGGACCTATTACCGACGTAATTGCACTCAATAGTGGCGCGGTGTTGTATGCAGCAAACCGTGTAGAAACTATACGAGCAGGTATTGAAATGGCATCGGAACAAATTAATAACGGTTCAGTTCTCCAGAAAATAATCGACTTAGTAAGCCTTAGCCAAGAACTTGGTAAAGGCAGTTGATTGTATACCACCCAGATTGATCCTGATAACACTCAAACCTAGGTAATGTGTATACTAGTCAGACGGCATTAAATTAATTTATTCCGCTAGCATAATATCTCCGAGGTTGGATTTGAGTACTCCCAGTATTCTTATAGACATAGTTCAAGCAAAAAGCTTGGAATTAGAGACCCAAAAGTCGACCGTTTCTGTTAACCAATTACAGCATCTTATATCTATACAGCCACCGGCTATAGACTTCAAAAATGCTCTATCAGGCAGCGACGTCTCCTTAATCGCAGAAGTCAAAAAAGCGTCACCCTCAAAAGGGCTACTCTGCCCAGATTTTGACCCAGTGCAGTTAGCAGAGAAATATGCAATTAATGGGGCTGCAGCGATATCCGTGTTAACAGACCCTAGATTCCAGGGAGAGCTAGAACACATAGTAGCTATAAAGAACTCCGGAGCATCCAGAAATCTACCAATACTGCGAAAAGATTTCATATTTGATGATTATCAAGTATATGAAGCTAGAGCCAATAAAGCTGATGCCATATTACTAATCGCTGCTATCCTTGAAGAAGCTCAATTGAAAGATTTAAAGCAACTAAGCTATTCACTGGGCATGCACACTCTAATCGAAATACATAACGAATCCGAATTAGAAATGGTTCTAAAGGTCAATCCCGAAATAATTGGGATCAACAATCGCGATCTCCGGACGTTTACAACAGACATAAAAGTAACTGAGGACCTAGCCAGACTAATACCACCGGAGAAACTAATAATAAGTGAAAGTGGCATTAGTAGCAGAGAACATATTGATACCGTCTCGAAGTTTGGGGTGAGAGCTGTGCTCGTCGGGGAAGCACTAGTTACATCAAAAGATATCGCAAACGCAGTCCGAATCCTAACAAAAAAACCCGATCATGACGATTTAACCAGATAATGCTTATAAAAATTTGCGGCATACAAGACGTTGATAATGCAAAGGTCGCAGCTGAATCTGGCGCTGATTTACTAGGTATGGTTTTCGTAACCCAAAGAAGACGTACGATTAGCGCAGATGTTGCCAAATCTATATCATCCAGTATAAAAGCGTTAGAAATCCCATCTCCCAAGATCGTAGGATTATTTTCAGATCAGCCCATAGATGAAGTAAACCAGTATGTAGAATCATGCAATCTCGATATGGTCCAATTATGCGGATCAGAATCCCTGCAATATTGCAGATCGGTTTGTTGTGAAATAATTAAAGTTGTACAAATTCCCACGGCATCGAGTGCCTCTTCCGATTTGTCATTTGTTTATGATCTAATAAAACCGTATGCTGACAGTGGTTATTACATAACTCTCGACAGCTTAATTCCCGGTTATCAAGGCGGAACTGGACATAGCTTCGACTGGGATATTGCGTCCGATATATCCAAGTCAGGACATTCATTTCTGCTAGCCGGAGGACTGACCCCAGATAACGTCAGTGATGCGATAAAACGAGTTAATCCATTGGGAGTTGATGTTTCTACAGGGGTTGAAACTAACGGTATAAAAGACCCAAAAAAAATCGCTTCTTTTATAGAAAACGCACGAATACCAGTCTAACTACTTAGCAAGAGTCTAAGCCTCCGGAGGCACGTCGATGACAAATAAAATACCAGAAAATATTCCTGATTCGGCAGGAAAATTCGGTGATTACGGAGGGAAATTTGTTCCAGAGACACTGATGACCGCCTTAACCGAGCTAGAACAAGCCTATAATCAAATTAAGGATGACCAGAAGTTCTCAGATGACTTAGGCAATTTGCTCCACCACTACGCGGGCAGACCTACAGCAATGTACCATGCCAGAAACCTGTCCAATTTATACAATGGCGCCCAAATATATCTGAAGCGCGAAGACTTAGCACATACAGGGGCACACAAAATAAATAATGCGTTAGGACAGGCTCTCCTAGCTAAACATATGGGAAAGGACCGTATCATTGCGGAAACCGGCGCAGGTCAGCACGGGGTCGCCACTGCAACTGTATGCGCAATGCTGGGACTCACATGCATAGTCTATATGGGAGCAGAAGACATACAAAGACAATCTCTAAATGTGTATAGAATGCGCCTATTAGAAGCGGAAGTTATAGCAGTCGAGTCTGGAACTCAAACCTTAAAAGACGCCATTAATGAGGCTATACGGGACTGGGTTACTAATGTTGATAACACCCATTATTTAATCGGCAGTGCCGTAGGACCTCATCCCTATCCTATGATAGTTCGAGACTTTCAATCCGTGATAGGCAAAGAATCAAAGCAGCAGATTTCAGGCTTGATAAACAATTTACCAGATTGTGTTGTAGCGTGTGTTGGTGGAGGAAGTAACGCAATAGGAATGTTTTACGACTTCATCAACGAGGAATCCGTGGAATTAATTGGAGTGGAAGCTGGCGGCTATGGAATTGATAGCGGCCAACATTCAGCGCCATTATCTGCGGGACGCCCCGGCGTACTCCATGGCTCTATGTCATACTTGCTTCAAGACAATAATGGCCAAATCGTTGGAACACACAGTATATCAGCAGGGCTAGATTATCCTGGGGTGGGTCCAGAACACAGCTATTTGAAAGATATAAGTAGGGCCAGTTATGTAAGTGTGACAGATGAGCAAGCTCTCGAAGGTTTTCATCTTTTATCCAGAACCGAAGGTATAATACCAGCACTTGAGTCTGCTCATGCGGTCTACTATGCTTGTGAACTAGCTAAAACTATGACTCCCGAACAATCTGTCCTTGTATGCCTGAGTGGTCGCGGAGATAAAGACGTACCAACAGTGGCCGAAAAATCTAATATAAATTTGTAACTGAGACCTGCAAAATTTATACGAATGCGATTAAAGGAGGAATACATCAATGGTCGACAATGTTAATAACGATGCGGGAATTCCTGAAAATTCGTATTTTGAATGGATTCATTATTTCATTCGTGGAGGAGGAAGCATTAGATTTGGCTCGGTTCCTGAAGTTACCGACATGACACTGTCGGGTTTCACCAGGAAAGAATTACAAGACCAAGTGCAGTTTTGGCTGAATGTCGCAAAAACTGGAAACGGTGAGTCTTACGAAAATACATATCCAGCTGACTTTCAAGCCAACAGTGCAGGTGTTCCCATATGGCAATCCAGGCTGGCATCCTGTTTGGGAAAATTAGTATCGGACGGTGTCCTAAGCCATGAAACAACAACCGACGCAAATCAAGAGATAGATGTGTATCAAGTTATTGGAGAGGAATACAACGAAGATTAAATAAATTTACTGTGTCACAGCTACACTTCTTGAAGAACTCCATTATGACAACTGGACTAAAGCTGTAATAGACAGTTGCGAACACTGACATTAGAATATATCGCTGTAAACAACACGAAAATTTTACACAGGCCGAAGATGAATACGCATACTGCACAGATTTACCTTGCCATAATATTCAATGATTGTCCTGTACCACATTTAAGGAGGAATTCACATGGATCTTGGTCTTACTGATAAAGTCGCGGTAGTAACTGGTGGAAGCCAGGGAATCGGAAAATATGCCGCCATGAGAATGGCTCAAGAAGGAGCTCGGGTAATCATCGTCGCGCGTACACAAGAAACACTAGATGAGGCCGCTTCAGAAATAAAAACATCAACCGAAGGAATAGTATTGCCTTTGGCTGCAGACATAGCAGACAAGTCCACACCGGAGAAGATTGTGAAGGCTGCGATAGACAATTATGGCAGGCTAGACATATTGGTTAATAATGCAGGTGTTTCCATGGCCAAGCCTTTTGAGGACGTCAGCGATGACGAGTGGGAATCTGATTTTGAGCTTAAAGTTTGGGGGGCCATCCGCTTAATGCGAAGGTCTATACCTGAAATGCGAAAGGTCGGCGGTGGACGAATCATTAATGTTACTAATCTCGGTGGTAAAGCGCCAGCTGCCTCTTCAATGCCAACATCTATCTCCAGAGCAGCCGGAATCGCTATTACAAAAGCTATGTCAAAGGACCTTGCTAAAGATAACATTCTAGTTAATACAGTCTGCATAGGTACTGTGAAAAGCGGACAGCACGAACGGAGATATGACTCCCTTAAAGAAACCAGACCAGAACTAAGCCTGGATGAGTTTTACGCAGAAACTGCTAAAGCGAGAGGAATTCCGCTTGGCAGAGTAGCAGAAACGCACGAAGCTGGAGACGTTATAACATTTTTAGCGTCCGATATGGCAAGCTATCTGACGGGAGTAGCTATTAACATAGACGGCGGAACATCGCCCGTAGTGTAGCCAGACACTAAACCGTTATTTAACTCGACTTAACAAAAACTGTGGTTCGGTTGATACTCGACCAACATATGGAGCAATAGTTTGACTCAGACGTACTTAGAAGAATTCAAGAATCCAGAACGAATATTAATGGGAGCAGGCCCAAGTAGCGTACATCCCAGGGTATTACAAGCTATGACTAAACCTGTGATAGGGCACTTAGACCCGGATTTTTTCCAAGTCATGGACGAAGTGGGGGAAATGCTTCGTACTGTATTCCATACCACCAACTTTATGACCGCCCCGTTATCCTCCACAGGAACAGGAGCTATGGAAGCGGCTTGCTTCAATATCTTGGAAGATGGTGACAAGGTAATCATATGTCGGAATGGTTACTTTGGTGACCGATTAGCTGATATCGCCAGGCGTGGTGGAGCCGAAACTATAATACTTGACGCACCCTGGGGTAAACCTGTAGATCTCAACGCTCTAGAAAATGAACTAAAGAAGCATCAGGACGTTAAAATGGTGGGAGTAGTCCATGCTGAAACCTCTACAGGAGTACTAACCCCCTTAACAGAAATCATAGAACTCGTGCATTCACACAACTCTTTAATACTCGTTGATGCCGTCACTTCCCTTGGGGGTCATGATTTCCGAATGGATGAGTGGGACATCGATGTAGCTTACAGTGCAAGCCAAAAGTGCCTTGGGTCACCTCCCGGATTGGCCCCTATCACCATTGGTCCGAGAGCTGAGGAAGTTATTAAAACTCGTCCTAGTGAAGTGCAAAGTTTCTACTTTAATCTTAAAGATTTAGAGACTTACTGGTCGCAAACGAGGGCTTACCATCACACTAGCCCAATATCAATGACATACGCACTGCGTGAATCCCTCAGAATGATGATGGAAGAAGGGTTAGAAAATCGTATAAACAGACACTCCAAGGTCGCCTCGGCCCTTCGAGCCGGCGTTTCTGCTATTGGTCTAGATATTCTGTCTGAAGAAGAATATCGTCTCAATCCATTGACCCCCGTCGTTGTTCCTGATGGCATAGACGAAGCAGATGTGAGACGTCAGCTTTTGCAAGACTATAAGATCGAGGTAAGTGGAGCACTCGGAGAGCTTAGAGGAAAAGTCTGGAGGGTTGGATTGATGGGGGAGTCTGCACGTGAAACCAATGTGTTCGCTTTTCTATCTGCTATGGAAAGCATCTTGTCTAAATCAGGCTACGAAGTAGCTTTTGGGGCTAGTTTGGCAGCAGCCCAACGCGCGCTGATCACTTTCGATGAATAATATCTAAGAGATTCAAAATAAATAGACAGTGGCTTTTCAAAACCCTGGGACTAATTGCAGTATGCCCTAATCATCTGGGAACAAAAACCCACCTATCCGTTGATAAGCTTGGTCATTTGCTACTCCCATTATCAAGCCGGCGCGAGCATCCCTAAAATATCTTTCAAAAGGCAATCTACCAGCAAAAGCTGTACCTCCGAACATGGTCATAATTTCCTCAGTCACTTTAACGGCGGTTTCTGAACATACAACTTTGGCCTGTAAATATGGCAGTGGCGACATATCCGGATTCCTATCCGCTACAGACGCAACACAATGCAACATAGCTCGAGCAGACTCAATTTGTGCGCTCATCTCAGACATCCTACGAAAATTCATTGGAGAATCAATCCTGCGATAGCCACTCGGATGACGTTTCCCTCCCTCAGCACAGGCTAATTCAAAAGCCCCTGAAGCTACTCCGATATAGGCGGCTCCATAAGTAAGAATTTGCAGCGGACTGAAATATTTATCCCACAAAACCTTGGTGCTAATATCTGATCCCAATATATTTTCCTCAGGAACACTACCATTGAATCTCATTGGAGCACTTCCATTTCCGCGCATCCCGAGGCCATTCCATTCACCAACTACTTCCCAGTCAATTTTATCGCTTTCAACAACGATTAGATTTGCTGGACCGTCAACATAATATCCGTCTAGATAACAAAACATTGTGTAATGGGTACACTGGCCAGCAGAAGTAACATAGGATTTCCGCACATTATCTATCAGCACATTGCCATCAACGCATTTGAAAGTCGATGGCCCCGCGACATTTGGCCTCCAATCGTCACCTGATTGCCCTCCGGATTCACCACCAGGCGCACTTGCAAATATCTTTCCCGCCCCTAAAGGTTTAAGAAATGCCTCTACTTGGTAGGGGGTAGGAATTAAATTTATTACCTCTACAGCTTCCAAGTGCATTTTGTAACACATAGCTGTAGAAGGGCATTTTTTTGCAATTTCTTCTACGACAATACAGGTAGTCAAAAGGTCCAGGCCAAGACCGCCATACTCTGTCGGAGTTCTCAAACCCCACAACCCTTCTCTACCCAAAGCATTTATAGAGTCTTTCGGATAATTTCCTGAAGCATCCACACCTGCAGCCAAAGGGCCAATCTCTTCAGTGGCCAATTTAGCTATGCGGTCCCTCCAATCTTCCTGATCTTTGGTCAAAGGGAAATAATTCATAAAGAGCTCCTAACGTCCATAAAATACAAAGGTCTCACTATTAGTTATAGATCTTTTTCTTCCAGAGCATAGGCCTCATCCAAAATATCAACTACATGAACAACTGTTTGCTCACCCTGAACGTCCAATAGTCCATTTTCTATCTGCATCATGCATCCAGGGTTAGCGGTTACAATCTGATCGGTAGCAGTATCCAGTATGTTACGCATTTTAGTTTCCAGGATTCTACTGGATAATTCAGGTTGGACCATTGAATAGAACCCCGCAGAACCGCAACACATGGTAGATTGCTTCATCTCGATAAGTTCAACCCCTTTTATACTCTTAAGGAGCCTTCTAGGAGCATCCACAATTCTCTGGGCATGCGCTAAATGACAGGGGTCTTGATAAGTAATTTTACGGGTTAATTTATGGGTAGGAGGTTCCCACGGCAACTCCACAAGGAATTCAGTAATATCCTTCGTAATGCTACTGAACCATATTGCCTTTTCGCTATAATCCGGATCATCTGAAAGTAGATCAGAATATTCTTTCATAGAAGACCCACACCCTGCAGAAGAAGTAACGATTACATCAACATCAGATTCTAAGAATACATCAATATTTTTCCTGGCAAGAGCTCTACCCAGATCCAAATCACCACTGTGCAGATTGAGGGCTCCACAGCATACTTGCCCCACTGGAACGACCACATCGCATCCATTTCTAACTAACACCCTAACTGTTGCATCCATAGTGTTGCCCTGCATTAGCGGCATAACGCATCCAGACAGTAGTCCAACGACTTTTTTAGTATCGCCTTGAGCCTTGAACACACCTTTAGACGGGCTGAAAAAACGACTCCCCATTACAGGCATTTGTTTTTCCATCTTATCAAGATTACCTGGCAAAACCTGTAAAATTCTCGTTGCTCTAACCAATGACTGCACACCTAATCTTTGGTACATACGCACCAAATGCGCAATTATTTTTAGTAGCTTAGGCCGAGGCAAAACAGACCTGAGGAACATCGAGCTAATTCGTTTTAAGTCAGCACCTTGTTTATTATTAGAAAGAACTTGGAAACGAGTCTGTTCCATGATCTTTCCATATGGAACTCCTGAAGGACAAACAGCTTCACACGCCCGACACTGCAAGCATTTTTCCCAGTGAGATACGACTCGGTCAGTGATCCCTATCCTACCCTCGTGAACAGCTTTCATATAAGCTATTCGACCTCTCGGAGATTCAGTCTCCACTCCCAAATGGGTGTACGTCGGACACGCACTCAAACATAAGCCGCAGTGAACACAACGGTACATATCTGATTCAGAAGGGGCATCAGGACCTACAAATCCTAATTTTCTGTCCTCATTTGTCATATCATTAACGTCGGTCATTATAAGTGTCCCATAAATCGACAGGGGTTCAAAATGCCGTTGGGATCAAATTGCTTTTTAACACGCTCCATCACACTCAATTCTGGATGAGTTCCCCCCCACACATCAACTTGTTCTTTTATAGAGCTACTGCATCTCTCTATCGTAACTGTCCCATTTCTCTCACTGACAAATTGTCTCAATGCAGACACGTTCTCAATAAAAACATTATCAGGAGTACCACCTGTTGTAGAGGACAATATTCGTATGGTCCCAAAGCCAGGGTCCCCTATAAATTCCAATTGTGATTCAAGTAATAAAGTTTCACATTGCCGCCAGACATCTAAAAAGTTATCCGGCATTATATTCACTTTGATCTCACATGCGGGAATAGTATCATCCGAATGTCCCATATTGTTTATATGCTCGATCATCTCATTAGCTTGGTCATCAGCCAATTGTTCCGTCACAATTATCCCATTCTCTTTAAGCAAGTTAGCACATTCTCGTACCCTGCGTAATACAGCGGGAACTCTTCCGCAGAAAAACAGCAATAGCGAATAATTTGCGACACCACCATTATTGTTTAGGATATGTATACCCTGTGGCGAGTAAACCTTGGACATCAGTAGACTTGAAATTCCACACGCTATATCCAGTGAATCTAATCCAGCGATGATCACACCAGATGAAGGATGATGAGGAGCCAGTTTGAAGGTCGCTTCTGAAATAACACCAAGCGTTCCTAGTGACCCGCAATACAACTTATTCAGGTCATATCCCGTAACATTCTTTACCACTTTGCCACCTGATTTAGAAACGTCCCCTGTCGCAGACACCACTCGTGATCCTATCAACCAATCCTTAGGCAGCCCATAGGTATAACGTAGTGGACCACTTCTGCCGGTAGCCAGAATTCCACCTATGGTTGCTTTATCAGCCGCAGGGGATTCTATTGGCACCAATTTATCAGACGAACTTACAACCGTTTTCAAATCGGACAAGGTTATCCCGGATTCCACAGTAACAGTCAAATCAGCAGGTTGAAAATCCAAAACGCGATTGTATTTACTTAAATCGAGTACTATATCCACTTGTGAGGGTATATTACCAAGGAACTGATGCGTTCCTCCTCCCCAAGGCACAACCGAAAGATTATTTTGGGAAGCAACCAGCAACACGGCACTAATATCCCGTTCCTCATCAATCGACACTACCAAGTCCGGGATAACCCCTTGAACTTGATACTCTTGATTATCGTGAGGGTCCAGAATTTTATTAGCTCCAACAGCTTTTTCCACCAGTGACGCGGTATTAGAGGTCACATAATCTCCGAAGTACAACTATATATATAATCCAGGGCTTGCTCGATGAGCCTCTATGGCGTGAGACTCCCCATCAGGAAATATCTTTCCTGGATTCAGCAGGTTACGGGGTGCAAAGGCGTCTCGGGCTTTTTTCATTTGTGAAAGATCTATTTCATTGAAAACCAAGGGCATATATTCTTTCTTCTCCAATCCTATCCCGTGCTCCCCACTTAAGGTTCCTCCCACTTCAACACAATATTCCATCATTTCCGACGCAGCCTTCATAGCTCTGTCTAACACCCCAGGCTCTCGCTCGTCGAACAGCATACACGGATGCAGATTACCATCTCCAGCATGAAAAACATTAGCAATCGTTATACCGTATCTCTCTCCTATTTCACTGACCTTTTTAAGTACTTGGGTCAATTTGGTGCGAGGAACAACACCATCCACGAGATAATAATTAGGAGCGATGGTACCAAAAGCACCGAATGCAGTTTTTCTACCAACCCAGAGCCTTTCTCTATCTTCAGGTGCTTCAGCAATTAAAACATTTGTCGCGCCGGTGTCCCATAGAGAAGATTCCACTCTCTCGGTAACTTCTTCAACTTCCTCAGTAAGCCCCTCCAGTTCTACAAGCAAGACCGCTCCCGCATCATCGGGGAAACCTGCATCAGTAACGCTTTGAACGGCCTTTATGCTTAAAGCGTCTATCATCTCTAGAGCTGCCGGAACTATTCCATGCCCGATGACCGCGGATACCGCAGTACAAGCAGATTCAATATCTGGAAATATTCCCAGAAACGTCTTAACCATTTCCGGTAGTGGCAATAATCTAACCGTGATTTTAGTGGCTATGCCGAATGTACCTTCAGAACCTACAAATACCCCGCGCAAATCATATCCAGGGACATCTCTGGACAACCCTCCTAGCTTTACAATCGACCCATCCTCAAGTACAGATTCGATTTCTAAAACGTGATTAGTTGTAGTTCCATATGCCAGGCAATGAGGACCGCCCGCGTTCTCTGCAATATTGCCGCCAATACTACAGGCTCTTTGGCTAGACGGGTCAGGAGCATACCTTAATCCGAACTCTCTTACATGATTATCCAAATCGAGATTGATTACTCCAGGCTCTACAGTCGCGGTTCTATTCTCTACATTTACTTCGAGTATTCGAGTCATTTTGGTGAAAGCTATTTGTATCCCACCGTCGGGTGCTATAGCACCTCCGCTAAGGCCTGTTCCAGATCCTCGTCCAACCACCGGAATGCCTCTCCCATGAGTTACCTTCAAGATACGGCTTACTTCATCGGCAGAACTCGGGAACACGACTGCTAGCGGAATATTGCTATCTACCGAACCGTCGTATTCATACACCAGCAAGTCATCCGGATGAGAAATTACATTCTCTATCCCGACTATTTCCTGCAACTCATCGATAAACGTCTTCACAGTCATCTTAGTTTTATCTTCAACCCATTCATTCATTTGCTCTGATACATAATATATTATCTAGGAATTGCCTGACTACCGACCTGTCCATCAGATACGACATAAGTCACTATACACGGCAATAGTTTGATAGCCAAAATATTTACCTGTATACTTACCGCGATTTTCTCAGGAGGATTGTCGTGGAATTTAACATAGCTGTACTAGGCGGAGATGGAATAGGCCCAGAAGTGACAAATGAAAGCGTTAAAGTGCTTAACGCTATATCAAAAGCCTTCGGACACACGTTTAATTTGAAATATGGCGACGTTGGTGGAATATCTATAGATAAACATGGCACTCCCCTTTTGGATGAGGTTCGTGAATTAGCAGGATCATCTGATGCAGTGCTGTTTGGCGCAGTGGGTGGACCAAAATGGGACGACCCTACTGCAGCCATGAGACCTGAAGATGGACTTTTGCAGCTAAGAGCTGAGATGGGCGTGTTTGCCAACATCCGTCCGGTAAAAGTATATCCAAATCTAATTGAGTCCAGCGTGTTGAAGCCGGAGGTTCTAGAAGGTGTAGACATGGTAGTCGTCAGAGAGCTCACCGGTGGCCTCTATTATGGAGAACCTAAGGGACGTACCCAGACAGACAACGGTTGGACAAGTGTCGACACAATGTTCTACACAGAAGCCGAAATTGAACGTGTGTTACGAGTAGGATTTGAACTGGCGCAAGGCCGACGTGGCAAACTCGCATCCATAGACAAAGCGAATGTTCTGGAGTGCTCTCGACTCTGGAGACATATAGCCACCAACTTAGCATCGGAATACCCAAACGTGGAGCTAGAACATGTTCTAGTAGATGCCTGCGCTATGCAACTAGTACAAGACCCCCGTAGATTTGATGTCATCGTAGCTGAAAATACATTTGGAGATATACTAACCGATGAAGCAGCAATTTTAGCTGCATCTATGGGCCTATTACCATCGGCTAGTTTATCCGATGTCCCGATAGCTGGCCGTAAAATTTCTGGGTTTTACGAACCAATTCACGGTACCGCACCTGATATTGCTGGCAAAGGTATAGCAAATCCTATAGGCTCAATATTGAGCACAGCGTTAATGCTACGATATTCTTTGGGAATGACAGAAGAAGCCACGAGTGTAGAGATAGCGGTTGAATCTGTACTGAACAATGGATCAAGGACTCCAGATATAGTATCTGCGGGTGGCGAAAAAACCAGTACCACAGATATGGGAGATAAAATAGCACAAGCAATTGGTTAATAAATTTACAGTAACACAGCCGCTTTAACTTTAAATATAGGGAGAAACTACCCCAGCATGGAAATGAACCTGGGTCTATCAATAGGAATATTCGTTGCCAGCGCCGTTGCAGTCATATATTTCGGAGGCTTGTTAGCGAAATACGGTGATGCATTAGCTACTCTGACCGGATGGGGACGATTGTTCGTAGGTAGCCTACTGGTTGCTCTGGCAACATCACTACCAGAGTTATCAACAAACATATCTGCTGTAAGACTAGTCCCTCCTAACCCAGAACTGGCGTTAGGAGATGTGTTTGGATCAAATATGGCGAACATGTTTATTCTGGCCGTAGTAGCTCTAATATTCGGAGGAAAACGATTTCTGCAAAAGGTCGCGCCTGAGCAAGGTTATCTAATAGTTTTAGCTGCAATAATGACAGGGTTAGCGGTTTTGTTTGCAACCGTGAAGATAGACATATCTGTGTGGCAAATAGGTATATCTTCTATTATTTTGCTGATTGTATATGTCATTGGTATGAAGATTGTTTACGCGAAACGCCCTGAGGATGCGGATGGCGAAGAACTAGAAGACCCTGGAATTACATTAACAAAAGCCTGGGTTATGTTCGGTATAGTGTCAGTAGGTGTAATAATAGCAAGCTTTTTCCTTGCATTCAGCGTTGACCGTATTGCAGAAATAACCGGTATTGCATCAAGCACACTTGGTATCCTTTCAGTAGCAGTCGTGACTTCTATGCCAGAAGCCGCCGCTAGTATAGCTGCAGCTAGAATGGGTGCCGCTGACCTAGGAATAGGCAACCTGTATGGCAGTTGTGTATTTAATGTCACGATACTTTGTTATGCAGATCCTTTCTATAGACAAGGCATTCTGGTAAACCAATCAGATCCAAATCATATAATCGCAGGTGTAGTAGCACTCATATTAATCCTTATGGGGCTGCTAGTGATATTAGGGAGAGATAAGCTACATAGACTTCTTACATGGTCTGCATTAGCCCTCATGGCAGCGATATATATAGCAGGGGCCGTTGCAGTTGCAAGACTCGGTGCACCGCATACGAGTACTGCAGGCATAGATACAGGGATCGAGAAAAGCGTACAAGAGTCCTCTGTTCAAGAATCCTAGAGGAGGGTTGCGAATTTAAACCAGATGCGCAAAGGTACCGATTAGACCTCTGCCCCTGGATATCTTGCTATTTCCACAAAGGCATTCTCAGCATCAGACCAAGTGAATAGAGCGGATTCCACTACTCTGGAATCATCGATTCCAACAACCAGTTGTTGCACAGGGTATGCAGGTCCATCACCCCAAGGACTGGTGGCAACCTCTCTATCTGTATCGGACAAATACGCTTGTCCATTGGGATGAGAATGATAAATAATTAGGGCAGGATGTTCAGTATCCAAGCTCTGATTTAGCTCCATAACATCAGACGAACTAAATACATATGCGGTCTCAACACCACGTTCGGGTTGGGTTGGATGGTTGCCAGAAGACTGGTCATTATCACATCTTCTAATATAGTCTACATAAGATCCCGATCTGTCACCAGTGAGCCAGCCGCAACATTCTGCAGGATAACTGTTGCGCGCCTCAATATATACGGATTTCAGCAATTCATCTGAAATGGTTATAGGTTTCATCTTTAGTACATTTACTCCAAATGCTTTACAAATATCTAGAAAAGGACCAGAAAATCATATCCTCAAACTAAGACGGATTTTTCCTGTATTCAAAAAAATCTCGAACCGCCTGTTCCTGCTCAACGGTTTGTATAGAACCTGGTCTTAACTGCCTAATATAATCAATCGCATTTTGAGAAGAATAGCCGACGCTAACGAAGTAACACGCTAAGACAGTGCCAGTTCTGCCTATACCCGCAGCGCAAGTTACAACTATCGGCCTCTCCCAAGTTTCGATCTCCGCCTCTATGAATTTAACCATACGATCAATCTGATCCATAGTCGGAGCAGAGAAATCCCGAACGGGCTCATATAACTCAAACATCTGCCAGGGCTCCGTGGATATAGTGTTCTCCTCCATACGTATTACAGAGGCTATATCTTGGAGTTTGAGGAATGTAATATCACGCGGACTAGTAGGCCCTTGAGCGCCAGCTAACGTACCTTCAATTATCCAACTAAAATTCATGTAAACTAGACTTCTATCATCCATAAATTCTAACCTAACGGCAAATATGTAGATTGCAATCAATGCGTCAACCAGAAAGCGAGGCCATTATACTTTATTTATTCATACAATGTAGAAGAGTTTAATAAACTCGGGCGATATTATGTAGAATTGCTGTAATACGGAAACAGCAACCACATTCCATTCCGCTTATAGGCTGATAAATTAAGATTATAAACAGAATATCTGAAATAATTAATTGTAGGAAACATTAAAAGGAGTTTTAGTTGGATTACAGCAATATCATTTATATTAAAAACGATCACATTGCAACTATCACATTAAACCGTCCTGATGCTATGAACGCACTAAGCCCAGATCTGCTATCTGAACTAAAGCATGCCATTTCTATCGTGTCAGTGGATCAGGATCTTAAGGCGTTGGTTATTCGAGGAAACGGTAGGAGTTTCTGTGCAGGAGCGGACCTATTGTTCTTTGACTCTGCTTTTGAAAATTTATCTCTACTTAACCCCTACATACAATTACTCAACCAATGTTTCTTGGATCTTGAGAATCTGCCAATCCCGACGGTAGCCGTAGTGCAAGGATTCGCTCTTGCAGGCGGGCTGGAACTAGCTATGGCATGTGATATGACGATCGTCTCCGATGAAGCTAAACTCGGCGACCAACATGCAAATTTCGGGTTAATGCCTGGTGGTGGATCCACACAAAGACTACCCAGAAGAGTGGGAATGCAGAGAGCTATGGAATTACTTACGACGGGACGATGGCTGACAGGGCCAGAAGCAGTCGATTGGGGTTTGGCGCTAAGGTCTACGGCGGAAGCTGATCTAGATACAGAATTGGAATCATTACTATCTTCCCTTAGAGATAAAAGTCGGGAGAGTCTATCTTGGATTAAATCCATCACTCGACAAGGCAGAGATTTATCGGTAAGTTCTGGCATCCAACTAGAAAGCTCGGCTTTTGTCCAATACCTCGCAACTTCTAATCATCCAAAGGAAGGTATTCAGGCCTTTAAAGAGAAAAGAAAGCCGGAGTTCTAGCCTACTTACCTTGACCTTACTGCAGCGACGAGGTATTTTTAAAAGCAACCTCGTGTTTGACAGACATACTCTGTCGAGTTCGTATCATCCAAGAAGGTCACTGATTGCTAATCAAGGATATTTTAAAAACTTCCCGAACTATCTCATGTGAATTCTTTCCTCCTAAAGACACGGAGGGAATTAATAACGTACTGGAAGTAGCCGGTAGGCTAAAAGCCTACAGTCCCAGTTTTGTTTCTGTAACATACGGTGCCGGAGGTACCACACAAGCCTTTTCCGAGGAAATAACTCTTCGTTTAAAGCGCGAACTAAATTTTGAAGTAATGGCTCATTTGACCTGTGTTTCTCAAACCCAGTCAGAGATCGATGAAGTACTCGAGCGACTGGTATCATCGGGAATAGAAAATATTATTGCCCTGCGCGGAGACCCTCCTGCTGGCGATAGCAGTTTTGTCCCAGTTGAAGGTGGATTTGCACATGCTTCGGACTTGATCAAACATATTGATCACAAATTTTCCTTTGGAATAGCCGCTGCTTGCTATCCGGAAGGCCATACAGAATCTATAGACTTGTACTCCGACATACAGTATGCGAAATTAAAAGTCGATAATGGAGCCGATTTCCTAGTCACTCAACTTTTTTATGACAATCAAGACTTTTATGATTTTGTTGAACGTGCCCAAAAAGCAGGGATAACAGTACCGATAATTCCAGGAATACTACCTATTCTTAGCGCACCACAGATCCGCAGATTCACCTCCATGTGTGGTGCTAGCATCCCAAGCCAACTGGATACGCAATTGGATAAACACCACGATGACGACAAGACAGTCCGTCAAATTGGCATCGAACACGCTATTAACCAAGTGGAAGACCTATGGGCAAATGGTGTTCAAGGAATCCATTTTTACGTGCTCAACAGGAGTTATTCAGTATCGAAGATATTGGACTCATTGCAGATTCCTGATCACACCAATCTTTCCAAAACCACTACCTAGTAAATATAGGTTTAACTATTCTTTAACTATT
>CAZVRK010000012.1:36892-60682 GCA_964629875.1 uncultured Dehalococcoidia bacterium
AATCTTTCCAAAACCACTACCTAGTAAATATAGGTTTAACTATTCTTTAACTATTAAATGTAATCTGTATCGGAAGTAGTTATGGTACAAACCGGCGTGGATATTATCGAAATTCCTAGAATAAAAGGTGTACTCGAACGCTACGGACACCGTTTCTTAAACCGTATCTTTACCCCAAACGAAATAGCATACTGCAGAGAAAGAGCCCCTAACCTAGCAGCAAGGTTCGCTGCAAAAGAAGCAACCATGAAAGCCCTTGGGACTGGTGCGAGGGGAGTCTCATGGAAAGATATAGAAGTCACTCGCCAAAAAAGCGGAGCTCCAAGTATTCAGCTGTACGGTAGAGCTTCAGAACGCGCTGACAAACTGGGGATCATTGAAATAAGTATTAGCCTGTCACACTCTAGGGAATACGCAGTGGCTTTTGTTATAGCGTCCCACAAATAACGATGAAGATCGTCAACAGCAAACAGATGAGTGCATTGGAACAATCCAGTTCTGACTTCGGGGTAAGTACTGGGGATTTAATGCAAAACGCTGCCCATGCCGTTGCTAGGCTAATAGAACAAAGTATATCGCCTTTAACATCAAGAAATATAACAGTACTGGTAGGCCCAGGTAACAATGGTTCCGATGGTCTACTAATTGCAGGTTTACTCCACAAATGGGGAGCTTCAGTAACAGTATATATAACGCGAGGACGGGCCAGTAACGATTTACTACTTCAGAAAATCTCTGATGAGCACGTTACATGCGTGTTTGGTCCGGATGACTCATATTATGCCAATTTGAGAAATTTGGTCAGTCAAAGCGATCTGCTCGTGGATTGCATACTGGGAGCCAACCAAAATTACAGACCTTTAGATGAAAATACCTCATCTATCTGCACGATAATAAACGAACGCTCAAATAATCCTAGCTACGCTAAATGCCTTTCAGTGGACATCCCGACTGGGATATATCCGGACACGGGCGAAGTGGACTCGGCTGCTATAAGAGCAGACATCACAGCTGCACTCGGATTTCCCAAACTAGGATTATTCACTCTTCCAGGAAACGACTACATCGGAGAACTACACACTCTGGACATTGGACTTCCAAATAACCTCCAATTGACAAGTGATATCAACGTAGAATTACTAACATCGGAATACATATCCACGCTGTTGCCGATACGTGCTAGGAACTCTCATAAAGGAACATATGGACACACATTACTGGTAGGAGGATCAAAAAACTATATTGGTGCCCCTTCACTATCAGGACTCGCAGCCATGAGAGCGGGTACGGGACTACTTACTATCGCCACACCAAAAACCATATATCCCATTGTTGCTAGTAACGTCATAGAAGCTATACATTTACCAATCTCCGAGAACGAAGATGGCAATATAAGTGCCGAGGCTGTCCCCCAGATTATGAACAACATAGACAAATACGATGTCTTGGCTATCGGGCCTGGATTAAACCAGTCCGCGACAACACAAGATTTCTTGTTTTCACTATTAAAATCCCTAACTAATACAGATATACCATTAATCATTGACGCCGATGGATTAAACAATTTATCCGTGATCCCACATTGGTGGACATTATTAACTTCTCCTACGATACTAACTCCTCACCCCGGGGAATTATCCACACTTACCGGAGAATCAGTAGCAGATATACAGAGTAATAGGTTGGCAATATCCCAAGAATATTCTCAAAAGTGGGGAGTCACATTAGTACTAAAAGGGGCCCTGACGGTGACAAGCACTAGAACCGGATATAGTTATATTTCACCTTTTGCGAACTCCAATTTAGCCACAGCTGGCACAGGAGACGTACTCACTGGAATAATCGCTGGATTGATGGCACAGGGAATAGAATCTTGGCATGCAGCTTTATCTGGTGTTTACACTCATGGATATGCAGGTGAACTGGGAAGTAACTATTTTGGAGCATCCGGCATGATCGCTTCCGATCTCGTTACATATATCCCACATGCAATGCGGCACATTCGAATAGATATTCACGACTAGGCTGACTCTGGCATACTCTATGATTTACAATAAATCGGTACAAACTAATTAGACTGAAAATCATCAACAGATATCCACTACTAATACAATAGATGATTTCATAGTATGGAGTTACCTTTGCCATTCAACGATTTGATAAATACATTGAGAGATGGTGACGGACAAATCTCTACAGACAACCTCTCTGATCTATCTGACTTAACAAGATCTGAGATCACGGAGTTTGTTGCATTATGGAGTAACTTCTCTGAAGATTATCAACAATGGCTGATTTCCACACTGGTAGAAATGACAGAGGAAAGTAGTGAACTCGATTTTTCTTCCATATTTAAAATCGGTCTCAAATCAGAATACGATTTCGTCGTGTCTAAATGTATTGACGGACTATGGGAATATGAAGATCGGTCTGTGATACCCGATTTTATAGCAGTTTTATCATCTGACAATCTATCCGACACGAGGTCTACATGCGCTGCTGCCTTAGGAAAATTCGGCCCTTTACTACATGATAAGAAAATACTACAAACAGATGCTGATTTAGTTTATGAAAACCTCATGTCGACATTATCAGACGAGTCAGAAAATCTAGAGGTTCGACGCAGGTGCCTAGAATCCATAGCAGAGTTTAATAATGAAGATGTAAATGAAGATGTAGAGGAATACATAAAGTGGGCCTATTCTAGCGGGGATACAGACTTAAAAGCTAGTTCAATATATGCAATGGGCAGAAGTGGAGAAACAGTATGGTTACCCATTTTGCTTATAGAACTTAAGAGTATTGATCCTTCGATCAGATATGAATCTGCAATAGCCTGCGGCATTTTAGGTGAAGATGACGTACTCCCTCATTTAGAGGAATTACTGCAAGACGATGACAATCAGGTTCAGATAGCTGCATGTGCAGCACTAGGAAACATCGGAGGTACACTATCAAGGCAGATACTGACCAAGTTCCTTGAGAATTGTGACCCTGACTTGGAACAGATAGCGCAACTAGCTCTGGAAAATACTGAATTTCTCGAAGACCCAATGGGTTTCTAACTCATACACATATCACCAATAAAAATATAACAATTCCTATCAACTGTCCCACCCGCGGTACTTAAAATTCTTCAAACACTTAATTGGAGATATATTGGCAGAATCTATCAAGCAATACCTCGAAATCTTTGAGACATGTCCGATCGCTCATTTAGCAACTGCTGATCAGGATGCCACTCCCCATGTTATACCGGTGTGCTGTGTTTCGGACGGAGATTCCATTTTTTCTGTCCTTGATCAAAAACCTAAAACCGTTAAACTTACTAATTTAAAGAGAGTCAGAAATATACTTTGCAATCCCAAAGTCTCTCTCGTTATAGATCACTACGACAACAATTGGCAGAAGCTTTGGTATTTATTAATAATGGGCAATGCAAGCCTTATAAATACCGGCTCATCCCATTCAAAAGCAATCGATTTGCTACACATCAAATACCCCCAATACCATGATATGGACATAGATAACAACCCAATTATTGAGATTAATCCAACACGCATCGTGGCTTGGGGCATTCAATAGTTTCCGTTTTTCAGAAATCCATGCTCTAACAAGAAACTCTATGTATAATAGTCGAAATCAAACATCCGACAATCGACATTACGTGCAAGGTTTGAAAACCCATCAAATATAAGGAGTCTATTCATGGATGGAGTTACCGCCATAGCCAACGTACTCAAACTTGAAGGGGTTGAGTGGATCGGGTGCATGCCTTCAAACCCACTTATAGAAGCTGCGGCAATAGCAGGTATAAGACCTATAGTTGTCAGACAGGAAAGAACCGGCATACATATGGCCGATGGTTTCTCAAGAATAAATAATGGTAAGAAAACAGGAATATTTTTAATGCAAGCTGGGCCTGGTGCGGAAAATGCTTTTGGAGGAGTTGCGCAAGCGTATGCAGACTCCGTTCCTATACTTCTCCTTCCGGCTGGTGCATCACGTAGAAGGAGCAATACTGATCCTGTTTTTAACCCAACAATCAGCTACCAAAGTATAACCAAATGGGCTGCCCAGATAAATTTTGCTGACCGAGTGCCAGAACTAATGAGGCGTGCTTATACCCATTTAAGATCTGGCAAACCGGGGCCAGTATTGCTAGAGATTCCAGGAGACTTACACACAGAAGAAATCGGAGAAGAAGACTTCGACTATGAGCCTCCCACCATCCTGCGCACTGCTGGAGACCCGGAATCGATTAATAAAGCAGTAGATGCTCTATTATCTGCCAGAAGGCCAGTCATTTTTGCAGGTCAGGGTGTTCTGTATTCAGAAGCTACGCGAGAACTACTGACAATTGCAGAATACCTGCAGATACCCGTCATAACAACACTAGAAGGCAAGAGTGCTTTCCCTGAAAATCATCCTTTGTCATTGGGTATAGGAGGGTCCAGCACAACAGAAGCCGTTCACGAATTTCTAAATGCTTCTGATCTTGTATTTGGAATAGGTGCAAGTTTTACAAAGAGTAATTTCACAGTCCCTATACCAGCAGGTAAAACTATAATACACGCAACTAATTCAGATAGTGATATAAACAAAGACTATAAGAGCCAACATCCCATAGTTGGAGACGCCAAACTAGTTTTGACCCAATTCATGGAGGGTATACAAAAAAATACCGACAATGTACCACGCAAACCGGACACCGAACTTACGACCAAGATCCAGAATCACAGGGAACACTGGCTTGACCAATGGATGCCGCGATTAACCTCCGAAGAAATACCTATAAATCCTTATCGAGTTGTGTGGGATATCATGAAATCGGTAGATCTTGATAACACCATCGTTACCCATGAATCAGGTAGTTCTAGAGAACAAGTAACTCCATTCTGGGAAGCACGAGCCCCACGAAGTTTCATAGGATGGGGGAAATCCACTCAGCTAGGATACAGTCTGGGATTAGCTTTTGGAGCGAAACTAGCCTCCCCAGAAAAACAGGTAATTAACTTTATGGGCGATGCTGCATTCGGGATGGTAGGACTAGACGTAGAGACCGCAGTCAGGGAGGGAATACCGATCACGACAATAGTAATGAACAACTACACTATGGGCATTTATGCAAACAGTCGTATGCCGACCGCTGTTGAGCGCTATAACACCAAAAGTCTTTCTGGAGAGTTTTCTGAGGTAGCCAAGGCACTTGGGGCATACAGTGAAAAAATCACCGATCCATCAGAGATAATCCCCGCCATGCACAGAGCGCGTGCTGCCAACGAATCAGGGCAATACGCCTTGTTGGAGTTTATTACTGTTGAAGATGGAACCTTCTCAAAGTACTAAATTTGTGTGGGTATATCCATGGTTATTACATAGATATTGGAAAAGACATCAACTTAAAAATCGACACAGGGGTATCTAATGTCATATTTCAAAGACGCTGACGCAAGAGAATCTAAAGAGCTCATTGAAGGGGCGAGGACACAAACGTTCTGGGGCGACAATATGCTGCTTTCTCTTGTAAGCATTGACGCGAATTCAGAAGTTCCAAACCACACCCATCCACACGAGCAAGCTGGAATAGTGATAGAAGGTGAATTAGAAATGGGGATAGGTGGTGAAGTTAAGACATTAAAACCAGGTGACATGTACATCATACCTGGAAACATCGAACACTATGCCAAATGTGGAGATATCCCCGCCAAAGCACTAGACGTATTCAGTCCTGTTAGAGAAGAATTCAAATATTAGGGTTACCAGCCAATTGCGCATCCATCTTTGCGAGGTTCTGATCCGCCACTCAAAACACCGGACTCCGGATCTCGCATTATAAGCTGTGCTCCACCCATTCCGACACGGGTATATCCATCAGCAAACCTAATATCATGCCCACGATTTTGGAGATCGGTGATCACAGTATTTGATAACCCTTCTTCCAACACTACAGCGTCTCCCATCACCATAAACCTCAAAGCATTCAATGATTCCTGTGGATCCATATCAAAATCAACCATATTGGATAGAACCTGTAGATGACCTTGTGGTTGCATGAAACCTCCCATAACACCATAACAGAGGTACAATTCGTCACCAATAGTCGCCATAGCTGGAATAATAGTGTGAAACGGTCGTTTTCCAGGCTCTAATATATTCGGATGAGTTTTATCAAGTGAGAACAAAGCCCCTCTATTCTGCAATACAACCCCAGTATCTGGTGCAACTAAACCACTGCCAAAATTATTGAATACGCTATTTATAAAGGAACAAGCATTCCCAGCACCATCAACACAACTTATATAGACCGTATCACTGCCACCAAAGGGTTTTCCATACGGAACGGTTTTCATTGCCTTGAGCGGGTCTACCAACTTTCTCCTGCCATCTGCATAATCTTTAGAAATTAGTTCAGATATAGGCACAGATGATTTTCTAGGATCAGCCACATACTGGTAAGCATCAGAAAAAGCAAGTCTCGTCGCTTCTATAAGATGATGGTAAGCATCAGCTGATTGAGCACCCATGCTAGCTATGTCAAACCCCTCCGCTATATTTAGTGCTTCGAGGGCAACGATACCTTGTCCATTTGGAGGGCATTCCCAACAGGTAACTCCCCTATAGTCAGTTTTAATAGGATCATCCCAATCAGAAGTATGTGATGCCAAGTCGTCGACAGACATCCATCCCCCATTTTCTTGGATAAAGGTAGCTATTTTCTCTGCTATTTCCCCTGTATAGAAGGCTTCAGAACCACCTTCCGCTATCAATTTTAGGGTTCGCGCAAGAGTAGGCAGTTTCATAATTTCACCAGGCCTCGGTGCTCTGCCATTCTTTAGCATTTCCTGACCTGACGGATACTGTGCCAATTTTTGAGCTTGACTCGCCCATTGGTACGATATGATATCTGTGACTGGAAACCCTTCTTCAGCATATCTGATGGCTGGTGCAAGCACCTCAGACAAACTCATTGTGCCATGAGAATTTAATATAGTCTCCCAGCCATGCACAGTACCGGGTACAGATACAGAATAAACGCCACTATCGGGTATTTGTTGATATCCTTGTGATAAAAGTTCATCTGGCGATGCAGCAGCCGGAGCTCTACCGCTGCCGTTCAAAGCGTGAACGACGCCGTCTTTAGCATTACGGATCAGCGCGAACATATCACCACCGATTCCGGTTGATTCTGGTTCCACAACATTTAACACGGCAGCGGCCGCCACTGAAGCATCAACAGCGTTTCCCCCTTGCATTAAAATCTGCAAACCGGCCATTGCAGCCAATGGCTGGCTTGTTGCAACCATCCCATGAGTAGCATGTACCGTAGAACGTCTTGAATCAAAAAACATAAAACACTCCAAACCGTAGCTTAGGCCAGTCTATCACACTAACCTAACACTCTAAATATTCGGAAAAACCTATATGTGTTAGGATGTGTACTGATCTTACCGTCAGCCCGTTAAAGGCAGGTAAATACTCGCGATAAAAATCAAAAATATGGAGAACCATTAATGGCAGTAGAAGTAGGTAGTACGGCCCCGAATTTTACTTTATATGATACAGATAAAAATAGCAGATCACTTGCAGAATTCAAAGGAAAGAACGTCGTACTAGCATTTTTCCCTGGTGCTTTCACAGGCTTATGCACAAAAGAGATGTGTACATTTCAAGATGACCTGAAACAATTCGACTCGTTGAATTGCCAAGTTATAGGTATCACAGTGGACTCTCCTTTTGCACAAAAGGAATGGACAGATAAGAATAATATAGATTACCCATTTCTGAGTGATTTTAACCGTCAAGTAGTAAGCGAATATGACCTGACATTCCAGAATTTAGCAGGATTAGAAGGCTACGTATCAGCTAACCGTGCTGTCGTAGTTGTAGACCCCGAAGGGATAGTTAAGTACAAGTGGATAGCCCCAAATCCGGGCGTTGAACCTGATTATGATGAAATTCGGACAGCCGTGAAACAGTAATTCAACCTTCTGTTCATATAAAAATCCTCAACATTAAGTTATAGGAGTTCATTATGGATACTAGTAATGTCAAAGCATTTATCTTCGATGTATTCGGAACAGTTGTAGATTGGCGTACCAGCATTACGTTGCAATGCGCAAAGTTTGGAGAAACGAAGGGAATTGAAAGGGACTGGGCTTCTTTTGCTGATGCATGGAGAGGAAAATATAGACCGTACATGAATAAAGTTAGTAATGGTGAACTACCATGGACTAATCTAGATTCACTTCACAGGATGGGGCTTGAAGACACATTGAAAGAATTCGATATGTCAGGATTATCTGAATCCGAGAAACAGACGATGAATCTATTCTGGCATAATCTCAAACCATGGGTGGACTCAGTACCAGGTCTGTACAGACTTAAAGGCAAATACATAATTTCCACCATGTCCAATGGCAACGTAGCACTGATGACGAATATGGCTAAGAACGGAGGTCTACCTTGGGACTGTATATTAGGAGCTGAGGTAGCCCAGCATTACAAGCCAGAACCAGAAAGCTATTTAAAAAATGTCCAGCTCTTAGGTTTGACTCCTGATCAAGTAGTAATGACAGCAGCCCACCAGGCTGACTTATTAGCGGCAGCGCGTTCGGGACTGCGAACCGCCTTTATCCCTCGGCCACTAGAACACGGCCCAGATAAAACACCTGACCCAACTCCAGATCCATCATTCAATGTAGTAGCAAAAGACTTCATAGATTTGGCCAGCAAGGTAGGAGCGTGATACGAAATAAAAAAGGTTTGCTGAAACTATAAATCGCATAAGCAAAAATATATGCATTAATCTTCTTCCACATATTAGGGAGATTAATGCATAGTAAGAATCGATCAGACACTAGTCATGACAAATCAAAGGCATTTGCTACCAGTTCGTAAGACTTGACTCTATCTTGATAGGAATGGCATATAGTTACTACGCTTAGATCTGTGGTTTCATACCTCTCCGATATAGCCTGAAGTTTAGCCTTAACCTGCTCAGGATCACCATCCACACAATTTCGAGCATATTGCTGTACAAATATTTCTTCATCAGTCAAATACTGATAATTTTGAGCGTCTTCCACACTAGGAATGCCTTTTGCACGTCCGGTAACGGAGAATAGTCTAGCCAAATTTCGGCTAGCAGATATATTCAAAGCCTGTTCCTCGGTATCCGCACACACAACATGAACACCCACATTCACTTGAGGTTCTGACAAATATTCGGAAGGCTGGAAATTCTTCCTATATCCTTCCACGATATCAGGTCCATCTTTAGAACCGGTTCCGAAGAAATGGGCATATGCAAATGACAAGCCCATTTGTGCTGCCATATATGCACTCTCGTACCGCGATCCTAGTAACCAAACCTGTGGTACCGTGGTTGATTCTCCAGGAGATGCAGCAACATCTGCAAATGGGTGTCCTTCCTGCATGGAACCGGTCAAATACCCTACTACGTCTGAGACTTGTCTGGGAAAATGTTCTATACCTTTGGGATAAAGTGGGTATGCCAACGCTGACATTGTCAGTTGGTCGCTTCCAGGGGCTCTTCCTATCCCAAGATCGATTCTATCCGGATACAAGGAGTCCAAAAACCGAAAATTCTCTGCGACCTTAAGAGCACTGTAATGAGAAAGCATAACTCCACCGCTTCCAACTCTAATTGTCTGAGTTCTAGCAGCAATTTGACCGATCAACATCTCAGGACTGGTTCCAGCGAAATTTGGAAGATTGTGGTGCTCTGCAACCCAGTACCTACGATATCCCATCCTCTCTACTGCGACTGCCAGATCTATGGTCTCGCGCAACGCTTCGCCAGAATTACCTCCTTCACGCATCGGAGATTGGTCTACTACACTCAACGTTAGGTGTCCGCTCAATTTTCACCTCAACATTAATACAGAGTTTCTTTGTCAAAACTCATATTATCTATTGCTCAACATTCTAAACTATAGGCTTCCAGCCGGGAATTATAATAAATTTCCGGGAATGCGATATAATAATATCAATTAGAGACACTGGCCTTAGGTTTTACAAAACTCGAAACATTGTTAGACCTAAGGATAAAGGAGTGACAGATGGTAAGAGCAGATTTCGATAGGAACTTAAAACTTCTCCAAGAAGAGCTCCTATTATTAGGTGGTTTGGTCGAGAAAGCGATAGTTGATTCAATCGAAGCCCTAAAAACTCGCAATCTTGAACTTTCCCATAAAGTAGTCGCTCAAGACGATATTATCGACAAGAAGACCAATGAAATCGAGGAAAAAGCTATCGACCTTATAGCCACGCAACAGCCTATCGCAATCGATCTTCGCACCTTGATGTCGGTAATTCATATATCCGTAGAACTAGAGCGCATGGGAGATTATGCTGAGGGAATCGGAAAAATCGGGATAATGATGGGTAATGATCCTCCAGTAAAACCCCTCGTTGATATCCCCAAAATGGCTGATAAAGCCAGCGGCATGTTAAAAAGAAGCCTAGATTCACTTGTGAGAAGAGACCCAATATTAGCGAGACAGGTGTGTGATGATGACGATGAAGTAGACAACCTGTATGACCAGATTTACAACGACTTGATTCAACTAATGATCTCCGATCCTTCTACTATTCAGAGAGCCACATATTTAATGTGGGCTGCTCATGATTTAGAACGGATCGCAGATAGAGCAACAAATATTGGCGAAAGAGTAATATTTTTGGTAACAGGGCAATTAGTCTCAGCCTAAAAGTACAATAAAACCGAATCTTGTGCTCATTGACAATAGAGAGCTTTCACGATAGACTCGTTCCCAATGGAAATTCTAGCTATCTGCAACTGCCTCTGTACCTGTCCCCCTAAATAGGGGGCAGATAGCTCATACCTGAGACTATTCCGCTGCACCCGCAAGTATTTACTGTGCGGGTGTTTTTATTTGCCAAAATACAGGAGGAACCCTAATTGACCAGCCAAACTAACGACACACAAGCTCAAATACATGATAAAAGCATCGAATTAAGTAAGAAATCCAACGGAATCATCCCTTTCATGGAAGATGAAGTTAAAAGATTTGAAGGGGAATCGTACAAGTTCTTGGCCGGTGAACAGGATAACGCAGAGTTCACTCCATTCAGACTGAGGCAAGGAATATACGGCCAGCGACAAGCCGACGTACAAATGATAAGAGTGAAATTGCCTGGCGGTATACTTACCTCCGATGCCGCAGAAGTGTTTGGAGATATTGTTGAACAATATGCTCCTCTCAACAAAGGTCATATTACGACGCGTGAGAATATACAAATCCACCACATACCCCTGCCCGACTGCCCAGCTATCATGAGAAAACTCGGAGACGTTGGACTAAGTAGTCGCGAAGCATGCGGTAACACTGTTCGAAACGTGGTTGGCCCATACGATGCTGGAGTTTGCTCCGATGAAATATTTGATCCAACGCCCTATTTAACGGCCTATGTAAGGTTCGGGGTACGACATCCAATAACACAAGGTTTTCCGAGAAAGTTTAAAACCGCCTTCACGGGTTGCGATAGCCGCGACACAGTAATGGCTGCTATACAAGACTTAACTTACGTTGCCCAAATCAAAGACATTAACGGTCAGCCTAAACGGGGCTTCAAAGTCTTTGTTGGCGGTGGCACCTCAATAATGCCACGTTTAGCAAAGCCATTATATGAATTCGTCGCCGAAGAGGATTATCTACGGGTCGGCCTAGCAATTTGGACAGTGTTCAACAACTCAGACATGCTCAGAAAAAATCGTATGATGGCCAGATTAAAAGTCTTAATTGACCGCATCGGCCTAGACGAATTCAGACAGCTAGTAGATACAGAATTAGATCAAATAGGTCCAATAGACGCAGTTCCTCTTATGGAAGCCGAAGACGTTCAATTAGAGACCCCACCTACTGTACCTAACGCTTCCACAAACGGACACAATGAAGACGGAGAGTACAAATACTGGCTCGCTAGTAACGTTGAAGCGCAGAAACAAGCTGGATACAATCTTGTCCATGTTAAACCAGTACGCGGTAATATAAGCCCCGAACAATTTAGAGGACTTGCTAATATAATGCGCACCTACACTGGTGGAAGAGCACATGCCACACAGGAACAGAATCTAGTTTTAAGGTGGGTACCAGATAATTGCCTAACAACCGTATGGCAGGCCTTAAAAGATATTGATCTCTCCGAAGGCGGGGCTAACGAGATAACAAACGTTGTCTCCTGCCCAGGAACGGACAGTTGCAAGCTAGGTATTACATCGTCAATGGGTCTAGCTCAGGCCATCAGATCAGAGCTCGGCACATGGGATGAGTTGCTAGAAGACGACGGTGTAAAAAAGATACGAATTAAGATGAGTGGTTGTCCAAATGGATGTGGGCTGCACCACATCGCTAATATAGGATTCCACGGCGGAGCTATGAAAGGACCAGATGGCAACCAAATACCCGCTTTCGAACTATTCTTGGGAGGTAACTACGGAGATAACCGAGTAGAAGATTCCCAAATAGGCACCCGTATTCCAAAAGTTAAAGTGCCTTCCAAGCTTGTACCGTCTGTTGTTAAAAGCATCGTCACATATTACAAAGACAACCGACAGAATGAGAATGAATTATTTAACCAATTCCTTAACAGAGTAGGGCTTGAAGAAGTAACCACTATCGCCGCTAAAGCTCAAGAGGCTGGAGAAAACACTCAACCTGGTTCAGACATGTATGTGGACTGGGAAAGATCTGATTTGTACGTACTTGAGCGTGGCGAAGGTGAATGCGCGGTCTAGAGCAGGTAAAGTGCCTCCATCGTTAGAAAACAAAGTAATCGCATTCGTAGAATCCCGTATGTCTAGCCAGATGGGTTCTCTAATCACTCGGCACGGAGGTACTCCGTATTCGGCACCAGTATTACAAGAGATATACTCAAAGGATGACCCGACCGTCCACCAGATAGTTCACGACATGTGCTCAGGCACACTTGATGCTATAGTTCTACAAACCGGAGTAGGAACGGCTGCCCTTATAGAAACTTCCAATTCAATGGGACTTGAAAATGAGTTTCTCACCGCACTCGATAAAACGACAATAATAGCGAGAAGCCCAAAACCGGCAAGTGTTCTAAGAAAGAATAAGATTCACATAGATATCATGCCACCCGAGCCATACACTACAAAAGACCTCATAGCAGCACTTCCAGATACTCCTCTGACAGGAAAAAGGATAGCGATACAACAATATGGCGCTGCGAACAGCATATTGTCTCAAGAACTATCCAACAGAGGGGCTAGTGTCCAAGAAGTATCATTGTATTCATGGGGATTACCAGAGGATCAGACTCCCGTCGTAAACATGATCAACGACATAGCAAATGGACAGATAGACGTCTTGGCATTTACCAGCCAACCACAAGTACCAAATCTTCTTGATATAGCTGATAATCACCAAAGTAAAGACTCATTAATATCTGATTTATCGGGACAAATCGTCATTGCTTCCGTCGGGCCGGTATGCACAAAGAGATTAAATGATCTTGGAATATCAGTAGACGTTGAACCGGAGCACCCTCACATGGGCAGTATGATCATTGCAATAGCAGAGTATTTTACCGATTAGTAGTCAATAGACCACCATTACTTAAATTCCCTAGCTACGAAACCAATCTTTAATTCTTTCCAATCCCGACTTACGTTCCTCGATTACTTTTCCGCGCCATTTCTTTTCATAACCAGTGGAACCGCCGCCAGGCTTACGATATATCAGGAGATATGCCATAAGGAATATTCCGAGTGCAGGCCAAATCAATAACGGGAAACGGATCCACGCTAGCAACAGCACCACTGCTCCCACTAGCATAATTTTTGCGGGGGTTAATGCAAAAGAAAATTTACGACGCTTTGAACTATTGCTAAATCCGGGTTCCTGTACATGACCCGCTTGTTGCTGTGGATATTGACCTTCAACAGGGCTTTCAGATTCACCATAATTAGCTAATATATCTTCGATTTCTTTCTCATATTTTTCTGGCATAAGCTCACTTCGCCATTACAATAGCGTGTTATACATTCTTTACATAGTCAAATTTACGACGGATTATATGTTTTTCCAAATACTCTCTTATATCGAGTGTCACAGACATGCTAGAAACTCTTACTAAATGAGATGCGCAAAATATACAGTCTGATGATCCAAACTTCAATACGGGCATATCACAATTAAACACTGATATAGCAGTGTTAGTCCACTCACATTCGACGCGTCTAGACGAATGATAACCCCATACCTGTTTCACTAGTGCTCTCTCAAGGAGATAATCTATATGCCAGTGGAGTTTTTTATCAGACCGCAGATGTCTGCTAACCCTGTTTTCAAGCCCGTTCAAAGCACTACCAAAATATATGTAATAACCAGCATTAAAAGATTTTACGCCAAGCTTACCCACCGTGAATTCTGCTGGCTCTTCCAAGATGCATACTAGCGCATAACTACCCTTCAAATCTAACTCTCAAATACACTGAAGTATATACTTCAAGTAACGGGGTGACATATACTAGATAACAATTCAATAGTTACGGTGTTGCCATGGCATTACGAGAACAACTGGAATCAGATATCAAAGATTCAATGCGCAGTCGTAATCAATCTAGATTAGAAACTTTACGATTTCTGAAGAGCCAAATACAACTAGTTGAGAAAAACCAGCTGAAAGAACTCGATGAGGCTGGCTTGCTTGATGTAGTCGCCAAACAAGTCAAAGAGCGCAGAGAAAGCTTAACAATGTTTGAACAGGGAAACCGTTCTGACTTGGCGGAACGTGAATCTATTGCACTTGAAATATTACAAGAATACTTGCCAGAACAATTATCCCAAGACGAACTAACGAATTTAATAAAAAAGGTTATTGAAGAAGTAGGAGCAACTACATCGAGTGACAAAGGAAAAATAATGGGACGGCTAATGCCTCAAATAAAGGGTAAGGCCGATGGCACTCAAGTAAATACCATTGTCACCGAATTGTTAGACCTACTCTGATTCAAAGCACTATAGAGAAGAATGAATGCGATTCGGTATTGTTGTGTTTCCTGGCACATGGAGCGATTCTGATTGCCATTACGTAGTAACTAATATATTAAGACACGAAGCCGACTACATATGGCATAAGGAAACCGATCTTAGCAAATATGAATGTATTATTATCCCAGGGGGATTTTCCTACGGAGACTATCTACGGGCAGGAGCCATAGCTAGATTCTCACCTATAATGCAATCCATCTACAGATTTGTCGAAGACGGTAAATCAGTTATAGGAATATGTAACGGTTTTCAAATTCTATGTGAATCTGGCCTATTACCAGGCGTCCTGAGAAGAAATCGGCACCTTGAATATAGATGCCAATGGACAAACCTAATGACCGAGCATTCAGACACCATTTTCACCAACGATTGCCTACCCAACCAGATCTTGAAAATACCCGTATCACACGGTGAAGGCAATTACTACGCAGATGATCAAACCCTTAACGACCTAGAAAGCACTGGTAGAGTGTTATTTCGATATTGTGATCAAGACGGCAATCCCACTGACGATGCCAACCCAAATGGTTCATCGAATAATATAGCCGGTATTACTAACACACAGGGAAATGTACTAGGCATGATGCCTCATCCAGAACGAAGTTGTGAAAATTTACTAGGTAGCACTGATGGAAATTTAATATTTCAATCTATAATAAATTTTCACAAATCCAGGTGAAGATTAAATGCTACCCATTGCATTAGCGTTCCTAGCAGCTATCGGATTCGGTAGTTCAGCAATATTCGCTCGGATTGGTATGCGCGGAATACATCCTCTGACATCTGCATTCATATCTGTAGTAGTAAGTTTCATACCAGCTGCGATACTTGCAGCGATATTTGCTCTTGATGATATAAAAAAGCTCCCACTAATCGCATTGGCTGCTTTTTTAGGACTTGGTGCCCTAAATTTCATAGGTGGACGCACCCAAAATCACATCTCCATCAACATGATTGGGGCCGCACGATCTAGTCCATTTGTAGGTTCAGCCACTATGTTCGCCTCAATATTTGCAGTCATAATATTGGGAGAATATCTTCACCCGCTGGTAGCCCTAGGTACGGCAGCAGTCGTGATAGGAGTGGTTCTAACCAGTGCGGGACACATGGTTTCTGTAAGTTGGCATTTAGACAAAAGGTCGCTGATAGGCTACGCCACAGGCCTAGGTGCAGCTGCTTCATACGGTGGGTCTACCTTAGTAGCCAAATCACTTAGCGACGCTTATGGCTCTCCTCTATTGGTAGCCGCCGCCGCTATGTTCTTCGGTATGATATTGTTGGCCCCGCTAGGAGGTAGACAAGCTGGTCAGGCTATACGCTCAGCAAGATCGGGAATCTTTTTCATTGTGCTGTGCGGACTTGCGTCAGCAACCGGAGTTATAAGTTTATTTACGGCTTTATCCATGTCTAATGTGGTAACAGTGACTCCTATCGCGTCTACTAACCCTCTTATCACTCTTTTCTTAGCACATCTATTCCTGAACAAACTAGAAAAGGTAACAAAATGGCTGCTAGCTGGAACATCCTTGACGGTTTTAGGAGTAATTCTAGTTATCTTGGGAAGCATATAACTACATTAATATCACGAATTGGAGCAATGCCCGATGTCTATCAGCCAAGACATACTAGATGAAATAGCCTTAAGCAGGTCAGAATACGAACTCATAATAGACAAAATAAACAGGGACCCGAATGGAGTAGAACTAGGCCTGTTCGGTGCTCTTTGGAGCGAGCACTGCGGCTATAAACATTCTAAGCCTCTACTTGGGCTACTGCCGAGTAAATCAGCCCGAGTATTATCAAAAACAGGCGCTGAAAACGCGGGAGCTATAGATATCGGCAACGGAATGGCAATCGTTTTCAAAGTAGAATCCCACAATCATCCGTCGGCTGTAGAACCGCTACAAGGTGCCGCGACCGGTGTCGGAGGAATCGTCAGAGACATATTGGCCATGGGAGCCAGGCCAATCGCTCTACTTAATTCATTACGATTTGGAGATCTAAATCAGCCAAACAACCAGCATCTGTTCAATGGCGTTGTCAACGGTATCTCATGGTACGGGAATTGCATTGGAGTCCCAGACGTCGCTGGAGAAATATACTTTGATAAATCCTACACACAAAACCCATTGGTGAACGCAATGTGCGTAGGACTTGTGGCGATCAATAATATAGCAACATCGGACGCAGGAGCCCCTGGGAATACACTTCTGTTAGTAGGGTCTGGAACCGGTAGAGATGGCATACACGGAGCCTCAGGCCTTGCTTCCCGCACCTTTGACGAAGAGCAGGAACTTCGCCCCACCGTTCAAGTAGGTAATCCTTTCCTGGAAAAAGTGTTAATTGAAGCATGCTTAGAAGCTCTAGAGACTGGCAAGGTAGCTGGCATACAAGACCTAGGAGCCGCTGGTCTTACCAGTGCTGCTATAGAATCAGTATCTAAAAGCGGAAACGGGTTGATACTAGATATATCTAAGGTCCATCGACGAGAAACCGGAATGTCAGCTTACGAGGTAATGCTGTCTGAATCTCAAGAACGTATGCTTTTATCTATACCAAATCAATACGTACCAGATATTCAATCAATCATGGATAAATGGGATGTTCAGAGCAGCATAATAGGCACAGTAACTGATGAACCCCGAGCCCATATATACGACTCTGAAGAAATGGTTGCCAACTTGCCCATTAAAGAATTATCCGATGCACCTAAATACCGACTAAAAGGAGAGCAGTCCTCAGATCAAATTAAAAGACAAAAAATATCGCTTTCAGACGCGAATCCGAAAAATTTAGATCCCACCGAAGTACTGTTCAAATTGATATCGTCACAGAACATCAGTAGTAGGCAAAGCGTTTACCGACAATACGATCATCAAGTTCAAACTAACACGGTAGTAGGACCTGGTGACTCTGATGCAGCGGTAATAAGAATTAAAGGCACAGGCAATGCTATAGCATTAACAATAGATGGAAATGGTAGATATTGTTACCTAGACCCATTTAGAGGGGGACAAATAGTGGTCGCCGAAGCTTGCAGAAATTTGTCATGCACTGGTGCAGAACCATTGGCATTGACTGATTGTCTCAATTTCGGCGACCCTGAGAGGCCGGATATCTACTTCCAACTAGAGCAGGCTATAAAGGGAATGGCGAAAGCATGCAGATCTTTGGGAGTGCCCATTGTAAGCGGCAACGTCAGTCTTTATAACGAATCGCAGGGGCAGCCAATATATCCAACACCTATTATTGGTGGGTTAGGTTTACTGCCTGACCCAACCTATGCTATGAAAAGTGGGTTTATACAAGAAGGCGAAAAAGTGTTTCTAGTTGGTTCAAATAGCCTTCGCCCGCGCCTTTCCGATTTAGCTGGGAGCGAATATCTTCATCTGATTCACAACAAGGTTGTAGGTCGTCCTACAATAGATATCGGTCTAGAGAAAGCTTTACAGAGTTTCTGCCGTAAAGCTATATCAGATCGTTTACTGTCCTCTTGTCATGATTGTTCTGATGGAGGACTAGCGATAGCCATTTCCGAATCCGCCATGCAAAACCAAATTGGCTTTATTGCAAATTCAACTCTATCGGCTCCTTCTGCTAGATGGGACACTATTCTATTTGGAGAGCGGCAATCGAGAGTTATAATTTCGATTAGCCCAGAGAATGAGAAGGAATTATTGGCAACTGCGAATACCCTCGGAGTGCCTCTGAGCGAAATAGGTACTACAGGCGGGGACTTTATTACCTTAGGGAACAATTTATCGGTGTCCCTACAAGAACTTACAGATTCCTGGTCCAACGCTCTGGAGCAACTTTAGATTTTATACCACATGCCGATTAAAACGGCACAACTCATTCTGTGATTGGGCGCGAAATTATCCATAAACTAACGACAGTGTAAATTACCATCAACACCAACATTGGTATCTGGCTCCGTAAGGCTTGACTAGAATCTTTATACATAGCCAAGGCCTTTACATGTGATAAATAGACAGCTATCACATGTCCTACAACAATGGCTATCACGGAGAAGAACCAGATAAAGCGAGCATTAGTAACATTTATATTAATCAAGTAATCAGCTGTACCGAATATATCCCAATCGAACCCAAACGGGTCAGAAACAAGCGGGATTATTTGTTGACCTTGAATAAGCAAGTACGCCAGAAAGTGAGCGTAATTATACGCCAACGCAATGGGAATTAACGTAAATACAAACGACCTCATCACATAATCAGGGGAGTACGGCCGATCTAGTACTACATTAGCTATAAAGACTGAAACTATCTTGTATACCGACAAAAACGCGGCAAAAGATATTATCAAACCTAGTGTATTGGCGATAGTTATTCCATTAATAAAAGGCGAAGTCAAATTAGGCAATAATATGATAAAGAAGCCTTGGATAGCTGACCATTCCGGTGTAGCACTAAATCCATCGAAAGTAACAGAGGCTAATAACATCATGATCATTGCAAGCACACTGGGTCTAACCGTGCCACTAATGTTCAGTCCAACTGCAGGTGGGCGTATATTCAAATGCTTTGAATCAGAAAAATACATACATTCGTAACAATTTACACATTCCGATTGTGACTCTTTGCATTCTTCAGAGCCACATGATTTGCAGACACCTTTTTGATTTTGACTTACTTCAAAGATTGAGAATCTACTCAGAAGATCAAAAACAACTGAAAATACTTCACAGTTCCTAAGCCACATATACTTACCAAATATAAACATTCCTATAAATGTGTATATTGAATACAATATAACAAGGAATCCTAAAGCCCGTGGGTTAGAACTTTCCATAAAGGAAGTTTCTATCCAAGCAAATATAATGAACATAATCAAGGCGGGCCATAGGCTCCATCTATTAGGATAATCACTTATCGCGGCTAATCTTTCGCCTCGGTTCGTAACCTTATAGATATTCTCAAACCACCCAAAAATAATCTTCCATGGATTGGTTAATTCCCAGACATTACCGATAAGGGCAACAACGAATCCAAAGCCAACCCACCATATTACCCACACAAATGTAGGCGCGAAATTCTCTACTCCTCTAGTCGTGCCCAGCAGGCTAGAACTGAGCAATAATAAGAAAACCAACACGGCTCCGACATGTATGACCCATGTAATAGGTCGAATGATTGTTAACCAAGTCCGGTTATTACTAATGAGAGACAACCTAGGATAGCTGAGAGATTCAACTACTCCCTTCAGCAGCATGCCCACCATCAAAAACGACACCATGATAGTTACCGCTCCACCAAAAATAAAAAAGCTAAGCGGTATAGGAACTGCGTAGCGCGCACCCAGACCATGCGCTAAGAGCGATTCAGGAGTAAAAATGGTAACGCCTAACGCTAGTATTACTGCAATCAACATTGTAGATCTCATCTACACATGACCTCTTTGAAAAATTGGATGGTCTTTATTTGTGATCATTCTAGTCTGTATCTTTGAAAGTCTTAATATAGTTAATAACATTCCATATGTCTTTACTAGAAAGAACTTCTCCAAAGCTAGGCATTTCAGTACCATTTATGCCCTCGGATATATAATCATATAAGTCCGCATCAGAATGCAGCGGCACATGCTCTATTAAATTGGCAGCAGGGACTTTAAGTTCTGTAGTCAGAGGCCCGCTTCCAGTTCCGGAGTCTCCGTGGCATGCTGCGCAATTTGACTGGTACAGAATAAATCCTGATTCCACCGAATCAGAAGTTGGTAAGATAGGATTGATCAACACTTCTTCACTAGCACCAGACAGAGCATTTGAAGTCACAAGTATAAACATCCCACAGCAGAACAAAACTGAACCTATTGCCATCGACAACACACCTTTACGTGTCCCCCAGCCTCCTAAAGGTAGAGCTAAAACAACTAGAATAAAACCTATAAGACATATCTCTATTCCCCAAAATAAACGCCCATTTTCGGCATTCGGCTCAATCATGGCATTTCTGTTCTCATCACCAGGTTGTATGTCAAATCTAAAAGCCGTTCTAACATCAAATGCACCAGGTCGACGTACCACGATATTAGCCTGCCATTCACCTGACAAACCCAACAACTGGTTGTCTAATCGATAAACACCTCGTTTATCGAATGAGGCCGATAACGTCTCAGCACCTAAGTCCATATTTGCGTATACAAGACTTACGTCGACAGTAGCTTCAGGTCCAATACCCCCAGACTTATCATCAGTTATTTTGATTACAAAATCGTTTATACCAGTGACTGCAGGGTTTACAGCAAACTCAATTTCCGATCCGCCGACAAGGTCATTCATGGTGAAATTAGAATTATTGGCCAAGCCTAATTTGGACGCAGTTTGCCGTGCAGGTTCTAAGCTCGTCATAAAACCGACACATAAAAGTAATATCGTCGCCACTGAAACCTCTAATACCAGAATATTTTTAATCAATCTAGTAACTGGTCTAACTGAGTCAATCCGTTTCCTAAGCCATATTAGATGTATAGACCCTAATATTAGAAGGACAGCGAACAATGCCAATTTAATGAGTAAAGCAAACCCATAAGGAGTCATTAACGCGTTTACAACTGTGATCTGTGCCCAGGCACTGAACAAACCAGTTATTATCAAAATCAATACACTGCATATGGCAACCAAAGAAAAACGAGAGACTAGCTTGGCTAGATATTTCCTAGATTCAGCCTGATCCCCGAATTTAACAATCGACACAACAATAAACATTAAGCAGATCAAGCCCCCTACCCAAAGGCTTGCAGCCAACAAATGAATATAATCCGTAACCACCGCGGGAATCACCAGAGACCTCAATGCAGCTCCGTGACTTGTTAAGCTCAGGGGTAGCATCGCACCTGCAGCACAAAATACAAGAACAACTAGCAGTACTGGCCTTAGTATTCCGCGAGATTGCTTACTTGTTACTTTGTGCAAATATAAGGTTAAAACAAATGCAAGAGCCAGCCCAACTCTCCACAACCATAAATTACCCCACTGTGTTTCTAAAGCAAAAAGAACCATTGGGGTACCAATGACATGAAGGACAGAAGCTTCATAGAGAATACTGGCCTGAGCTAGCAATTGTGACACTGAGGCTACGATAAAAATAACTGCTCCAGCCAAAGATAGTAAAACTTCTGAAGAATCATAGTGAGATCTAATGTTCTGAACGTACGAAGACTGATATTTTTCGTTTGATCTCAGACTGACTATGAAAAGTCGAAATAACCCCACTCCTAGCATGAGTAGTCCACCTAATAGAAGAAACCACCTCAATATAGGGTCAAACGGAGAAATGATAAGAGGTTCTTCATCAGTTACAACTCCTGCTTGATTGGCTATGGGTTGCCCAACCGCGAAAATGTAAGCACCACGCAATATATGGCCATCAACAGTCGAAAGGTTTTTCCAAACCACGGTATATGTACCATCTTGTAGATCAGATAGAGACACAGACATAACAGTACGATCATTGGAGTCAACGTAACTATCGTTAAGATCTACGCTAACACCCAAATTATCTAGCACAGTTATTTCACTGAAATTGGGTTCTATTGTTTCGCTGAACCAGATAGTTACTTTTGATGGGGCTGTGTCTAATTCCGCATTGGGGGCAGGTATGGATCGTTCATGATTAGCATGCCCAAAAACTGGTGTAGCAATCATCAATTCGATGCTCAACATACCAACAATAGCCAGCAATAATAAGCCTAAGATTGTTCTGTTATGCATTTCTCCCTATATGCCTAAAGATATGAGTATTTATGAATACTACAAGGTTCCTTGCCCCTGTTATCAATAAATATCACATTCGTAACACGTACGATTGAATCAACATCACCGAGTACGGGACTTATCTATCTCTTTTAGATATCAATATATACAAGCTTACTGATCCGGTGAACAATCCCAATATCCCGCAAACAATCCCTGCTATGCCTAAAGTTATATATGTCTTACCTTGCTTAGCATAATCTGACTGCAAACCTCGAACGACTCCTTCAATTTCTCTGCCAGACGCAACTTTATTGGGAAATTGATTAATGGACGGTGACTGCACTAAATCAAATCCACCAGTTCCTGATTCGAAAGACTCTTCAAAAGCAGTAGATTCGATAAACCCAGTAAACCTAAACTTGTAAATCCCTGGATGCGTTGGAATAAAGTCAGCCACATAATGGCCAGGGTCATTAAACACCGGTCTCAATTCCATGAGATCCGATACGTTCCCGGACTCCGCATGCGTAATTTCAACCTTTAAGGTAGATTCAAGACCCAAAACAGGTGACCCCTCGCGAATTTGCTCACTTGTAGATGCGGTATCCGGCATGAGACCACTAGTGACGTTCGCATAAGATTGTCCGACATTCTTCCAAACGATAGTTGTTCCGGGAGACGCGTTAGACGTTAATGGTTCGAACAACCCTGAATCGTTTATCTCAATTACTATCGTCCCTGATATATCAAAATGTTTCTGGACATTAATAGAGCCAACTACGTCGTGGCGGAGATGATTGTGAAACGGAATTGTCATCCCTTCCAAATCTTTGGTTATAGCAACGGAAAATGTATCTTCTGGATTTATAGTTGGGGAACTGAATATAACTCCATGCTCTTCAGGATCAACATCTAATTTTTGATGACTAGATCCATGCCCTTCGTGGCTAGAGCCGTGCCCTTCGTGACTAGATCCGTGCCCTTCGTGGCTAGATTCGGCTCTATCTT
>CAZVRK010000012.1:60782-65299 GCA_964629875.1 uncultured Dehalococcoidia bacterium
CCGTGCCCTTCGTGACTAGATCCGTGCCCTTCGTGGCTAGATTCGGCTCTATCTTGTAATTTCATAACACGTATGCTGGCACCGTTGGGAAAACCTTCAAAAGCAGGCTCTTCCAGAAACCCTACGGTTATATCATATCCTTGGTACGTTCTATCTTCGTGAGCGTATAATATCCCTGAAGCTACGCTGAAGGTCAGCAATACAACCATCAGCACAAACAGTTTTTTTCTTGATACCATTTTCATAATCCCTCCTAATCAACTTCTAATCCCATACCTGAAACAAAACAGACTAAGGGCACCAAATGCGCTCTTTTAAGTAGTAGCCTATTTATATTTGGAACCTATTAGAAAATAGGAGGTTGCGTTATGGGGGCAATTATGTAACCGAAAGGAACTCTCCAACCCGATGCCGGACGTAATATAGGACCTAGCGAAGGGTAATGGGCTTCAGACTCCTGAATAACATCGGAATTGGTATAGGCCCCGAAGATTTGCATACCATTATCTTTTGTCACAAAAACTATATTATCATCGGAATCAGATAGAGTTTTAGAAACATTGGAAACGTGAGATTTATGGCTGTGTTTAGAATCATATACGTGACTATGATCTGGAGAAGTAACACTTAAATATAGATGGTCATGATTATGACCACGTTCTACGAAATGGTGATCTAAGATGGGACCTATAACATTTATCAGGACGACACCAATTAAGAGTACTGTTATAAATCTATGAAAGGACATTCCTACAACCAAAATTACTAAGCGTTAATATACAAGTATATATGGGGATTAACGTTTGGTACGTTTTTGCTTTACGGATCGTTTTCTTCCTGAAACTTTATCCCAGGTAAATATTCCTCCTGCTAATATGGCTACGACAATAGCAGTCATTAGTATCCAGTTTACTGGGCTACCGGTAGTCACATCCAATAGTATAGATATGGACTCTTCCCCTAGATCAGACGAGAGATTTATGGTCACCTCCCAAACGCCTTCTACATTAAACGGTAGAGTGGTTTCAAAATACTGTGGGACGACATCATTGAGAGCATCATGGGTAAGGATATCTATCGACCCTACAGGACCTACAGCTGAGACTGACACTTCCGCCCTTGTTATTGGGGTGCCGTCAGCTGCTGACATCACCAGCAAGCTCAGATGGGTGTTATTCACCACTGGTCTATTGGGCAGAGAGCTGATATCTACTCTATAATCACCTTTCTCTTCCGTCATTAAGAGAGTTGCTTTGCCGTTAGCAGACAGAACATCGTTCGCCATAAAAATGGGTATCAAGAGGGTAGCGGTGACTAGTAGTAACGCGGATAAAAGAAAAGTGCGGGAGTACAATATAACAGTCCCAAATAAATATTTACATGATCATAGCATATATTAATTCATCATGTTATATCGATTTTAGGATACTTTAAATACAACTAATATTCTATTAAAGCTCTATCATTTCTATTTGTATACGAAATCCGTTTATCTTGACTCGAGTTATGCATGAAGTTTAGACTTGGAGAGTAGAGATTTAACTCTAACTACAAAAAGAAGTAAATAAACAAAACAGAATGAATCAATCATTAGATATGACCGGAGATGTAGCCCTATTCCTAGATTGGGAGAATTTCAAAATCAGCCTGGCTGCTGGGCACCGGAACCCCAATGTATCCGCACTAAAAGAAGAAGTCAGTAACCACGGTAGAGTCGTAGTCGCAAAAGCATACGCCGATTGGGTTACTAGAGCGCCCGAATTACGAGGAGCTAGTCAATTCACTAACGATCCACCCGCTCTCTACGCAGCAGGTATAGAGCCAGTGTATGTTCCTACACGATTGCCATCAGCTGGGACACCTTCGTACTCTAACAGGACTACCAGAGTTAAAAATAGCGTCGACGTTAAGATGACGGCAGACTGCATAGAATGTGCTCACTCCTACCCTAATATAGGAACCTTTGTATTAGTTTCAGGCGACTCAGATTTTATACACGTAGTAAATACTCTGCGCACTATGGGGAAAAGGGTAATCATTATAGGAGTGTCTTGGAGCACCTCAAGAAGACTCGCAGATCAAGTGGACGGACTAATACTGTATGACACAGATGTTGATCCAATAACCCCACCGGAAACAATATCACAGGAAAACGGTCGTGTTACTTCTAGGCTGAGCAACCCAGACCGTAATCAATTACCTGAAGTCATTAAAATAATCGAAGACATCATAAGAATAGAAAGACAATCTGAGAGAACTCCCTTATTGACATCTCTCAAACAAAGAACCATGCGGCGTATACCGGGATTCGATGAGAAAAAACTCGGATTCTCCGGATTCAAAAAATTAATGGAACGCGTGTCACAAGAAGGCAATGTTAAGCTGGTCACTGTTGGATTAGTCGATTGGGTCATTATGGCGGATGAACCAGATCCGAGCCCTGACTTAGCATCGGACGATAGCGCAGACATACCTGATATTTCACAAGATAATCTCCAGATAGATGTCAAGACTACACCTGCTGACACGACTGATTCAGAAGATCGACAGGAAGAATCCACCTCAGCAGGTTTCAATGATGTTGTATTTCCTGCTAATCCGAACGATGGTCACAATCAACACAGGGCGAGCGATCTGATCATTATGGCTAATCATTTAGAAACAAGGGATGGTATAAGCCACGTCGCCTTCAATTTTCTAGCAACGGAGATTTGTTCAGCTCTTCAGGACGCTATTGATTCTGATCATCAAGAAATCACCGAGCGCTGGCAAAACTCACGTTCAAGATCATATGTCACAGGCCTACTACGTAGTCTTGGAAACGCGGGAGTATTCAAGAAAGGTTGGCACTCTGGCAAAGATCCCGAAACAGGCAAGATGCGTAGGAGAAGCACTTTCAATCTAGATCATTCACACCCGTTGGTAGCCCAAATTCTAAAAAATGAAACTTACGGGGAGGAGAGTGATCACCAAGGTACTAACAGAAACCCATCAGATGCAGAGGTTGATGGTAATGATCACAGCGAGGGCAGCGACTCTAACCCATTCGGAATTAGTAAAGTTCTAAAGCTTTTTACTAGATCTTAGAAGAAACCATATCGCTACATATCGAGTATTAGAGTAGACCATCCAAAATTTTTGGCGCCCAATCCTTCGCCAGTATATGGATTATAATATTCTCTGAATCCCGACTGCTGAATACAGGCAAGACTTTTTGCAGATATATCGTCGGCCAATTCTTGATATCCATGCAACTTCAAGCCTTTGGTTATAAACCAGTTAGTGTTTATCCAACTAGGTCCTCGCCATATAAAACCATGTGGATCACCTGGAATAAACTTTGAGTTAGAAGCCGGTACCGATGGCAACGGGTACGGCAGCCAAAAATGATCTTCCGACATAATCCATTTCTCTACTAAGCGCTTTACTATGTACGGAGATAGGTCCGGCAGAATGATCGGCATCAATGAACTAATAGTAACCGTCCTATTGGGGATTTCTTGCAACCCGTTTAAGTCTAGAAATGCCTCTGTATCAACATCCCAACATTTATTTACAAGTGATTCCATTGTTTTGGAAGCATCATTCAAAGTATTTAATGACTCATCTGTATCTCCTAACAATCTGGCTAAAGATTGTAAACTTAATGCATATATCGAATTAACAAGAACATCTTCTACATGAAAAACATCGGCATTTAACATGCTAAGCTCGTCTGATCTAATTAACTCATAAGAACTATATATTCTATTCAATGCTTCAATGAAGCCCTGATTACTAAGATCTGTTAATTTCAATATTTCGTCATACTTAGGGGAGCAGTCTATTCCTGATTCTTCTGGCTGTATTATAGACAAAAGACCGTCTTTATCAGGATCTCTGTTTTCTTTCAACCAACGATAATAATTAACTAAAACAGGTAAAGAGCGCTCTCGAAACGCTTCATCCCCAGTTGCCTGATACACCCTCTCAACGGCATAGGCTAATATAGGAGGCTGAATGGTCGAACTAAAGTTAGGATTTACCCTGGCTACAAGGTTTTTACTCAGGAAATAATCTCGTTTCTCAGATTCCCAAAAAATAATGTGTGGAATGAATCCGTTTGGAAGGGCTGCGCTCATTAATGTATCTAATTCAGCCTTAGCTTGATTGCAATCTATATGAATTAGAGCAATTGCATGGAAACATGAATCCCAAAACCACTGAAACGGATATCCTGTTAACGAAGGGACAACAAAACTATACTCCTGTCCATTCCACTCGGCAGTTCCACGCCGTAGATTTCCAAGCAATATATCTCGGGCTGCCAGTTCTAATGCTGGGCGTTCCATGGCTAGCTCCTCTTCCCATAGCTCAGTTTAAAAAAAATACATAATTGAGCAAAGTTATGTCAACCATAGAAAAAGCCCCGGACTTATCCAGGGCTTAGTTTTTCTGATGGAATTGGTAGCGGGGGTTGGATTCGAACCAACGACCTTCGGGTTATGAGCCCGACGAGCTGCCACTGCTCCACCCCG
>CAZVRK010000013.1:0-61398 GCA_964629875.1 uncultured Dehalococcoidia bacterium
AAACTGTTTGCTGCGTCTTCCAGCTCTCTCAGTCTTTTTACATACTGCTCCAATGATTCTTTACGAGCTCCAGGCCGTGCAGCACTAATAGCATCCGCCGCTGCTACAAGAAATGACTCTACCGATGAATGTTCATCATCATGATGCTCCCTTATACAAGCACATGTGGGCTGGTTCACCCCATATTTTTGAGCGAGATCAGCTCCTATTTCCGCGTGAGGCCCAGCGATCTCATGAGTTAACGACTTACCGATATCATGGAGCAAGCCTCCAATACGAGCTAATTGAACATTAGCGCCAATTTCAGCAGCCATCATCCCAGCCAGTAATCCTACTTCTATTGAATGGGTTAACACATTCTCACCGTAACTGTAACGGTACTTCAATCTTCCTAGGTAGTGGATAAACTCGGGGTCTAATCCAGTCACAGACAAGTCGAAAGTTGCCTGTTCGCCAGCTTTGGCTATTGTTTGTTCGATATCCGTGTGAGCACGGTTAACCATATCTTCTATTCGCGCCGGCTGTATCCTCCCATCGGATACTAATTTTTCCAGTGCCAACTTCGCAATCTCTCTTCTAATAGGATCAAAACATGACACAGTAACTATTTCTGGTGTGTCATCTATTACTATATCGACCCCGGTTAGAGATTCCAGAGCCCTAATATTCCTTCCTTCTCGACCAATCAGTCGACCTTTCATCTCATCGTTCGGCAGGGATACTACAGAGGTCGTAGTCTCAGATACGACATCCGTAGATAGACGGTTTATAGCTAAAGTTATTATATTTCGGGCGTTTTCATCAGCCCGAGATTTGCTCTCTTTTTCTAGTTCATAATACCGTTGAGCTAGGTCATGCTGCGCTTCTTCTTCGGCTTTCAACATAACCATCTCTCTAGCATCGGACACACTTAAACCAGACACTTTTTCCAAAGCCTGAGCCTGTTGTATCTTTAGGTCCGCGACCTCTGATAGAGATTTGTCCATCTCATGTTGTTTATCCGTAAGATTACTACGTTCTAGATCAAGCTCATCGTTCTTATTTTGCAATTGCTCCTCTCGTTGCAAAAACCTACGTTCCAACTGGCTCAGCTCTTGACGTTGCTGTTTAATGTCATTCTCACTGGCAGTACGTATACTTAGAACTTCCTCTTGAGCGTCTATAAGAAGTTTGCGCTTCTCATCTTCTGCCCTAGAGATTAATACTCGAGCTTCGTCTCTGGCATTATCAATCCGCTTTCCGTCTGCTTTGGCACGGAGTAACATCCACAGAGTTACGCCGGAACCAACAATCCCTGCTACCACGAGGACGGCTAGGATAATAATTAATTCCATGATTCAACCTCCCGTCTCTGATAGTAATTAGGCCATCGCCTAATCAAGTAATCGTACCATCTCCGCTTGCGCCAATGTCAAGACAATAAGAACCGACAAAAGTAGTCCAAACACCAAAACTGTTCAAAATAAAACAATTGGAAAAACAGCCTCTATATCAGTTATTAACGCTTGGAAGATTCAATCATTTAGAATATAGTTAATTTGATTATGAGCAGCAGTTATATTGGTGAGATCATATGCCTAACGATTACTATCAAACCTTAGGGGTAAATAAACAAGATTCTTCTGAAGATATCAGAAAAGCCTTTCGCCAAAAGGCTATGGAATTTCATCCAGACAGGAATAAGAACCCAGACGCCGAAGAGAAGTTCAAGGAAATTAACGAAGCCTACCAAATATTAAACGATCCAGAAAAACGTGCTCAATATGATCGATTTGGTCATGCAGGAGTATCCGGCGGGTCAGGGTTCGACAGGCCATTTGATGGATCCGATATCTTCGGTGGATTTGGAGATATATTCGATTCATTTTTCGGAGACAACTCAGGGAGACGATCCAACGAGCCTAGAAGAGGACAGGACATTCAGCAGAGAGTAACCTTAACATTCGAAGAAGCAGTGTTTGGAGCAGAAAAAGTTGCAGACATAACTAAATTAGAGCTGTGCAGCAGTTGTTCAGGACAAGGAAATGAACCAGGTACGCCCGTAGAAACTTGTAATACCTGCAAAGGAAATGGACAAGTACGCCGCACACAGAGAAGCTTATTTGGCCAATTCGCCCAAATTACTGCGTGTCCTACCTGTCAAGGTAAAGGGAAAATGATTGCCTCACCATGCGGGACTTGCAAGGCATCTGGACTACAACGAAAGAATCGTAAAACAGCTGTGACCATACCTGCCGGCGTACAAAACGGCATGCAAGTGAGACTCACAGGGGAAGGCGATATAGGTACGAACGGAGGCCCCTCTGGAAACCTATACATTCAAGTTGACGTACAAGAACATGATATATTCATACGAGAAGAATATGACCTTATTTACGAGGTCAGCCTAAATCTAGCAGAAGCCGCATTAGGTATTGAGAAACAAATCCCCACGCTAGAAGGCACTCCTCAGGAGTTATCTATACCCAGCGGGACGCAACCAAACGCTCAATTTAGAGTGAAAGGTAGAGGCGTGCCACATATCCACAGCAACAGACGCGGCGATTTGATAGTCATAGCGTCCATAACAGTCCCGACTAAGTTAACCAAGGAACAACAGAATTTATTAGAGCAACTTAATGCCAGTTTCAAACCTCCAAGGGAAAGGAACCAGACAGACGAGTCAGAAACGGATGGCAATGAAAAAGGGATATTTGATCGCCTTAAAGATAAGTTAGGATAAAGTTCATAGCTCTATACCCTATACACGCCTAACCAAATGCAAGGACATATAAAATGCAGTGGCACGAAATTAGCATAACAGTACCATATGAATACGTAGAGCCGATATCCTATTTGTTCGATCGATACGGGCAAGGTTTGTCAATGGAAGTCCAAAACCCAGATCAAGTACTACTACGCACATATCTATTGTCCACTTCAAGACAGCGTCTTGCTCATATAGAAGTAGGGGTCAAACTCACGAGCATACTGCAACCTCTTGGCGATCTACAGATAAATCCTCTGCCCCCTGATGAAGACTGGCAAAACGCGTGGAAAAGCCATTTCACTATTCTAAAACTAGGGCGCCATATAGTTATAAAACCCTCATGGCTTGAATACCAAACAGAAGAATCAGATGTAGTTATTGAATTGGATCCTGGATTAGCTTTTGGAACCGGCTATCATCCTACAACTTACACATGCTTAGAATCCATGGAGGATATCATTAAGCAGGGCATATCTCTATTAGACCTTGGAACTGGATCCGGAATATTGACTATAGCGGCTATAAAACTCGGAGCCGCCCACGTGACATCTTTAGATATAGATTCTATAGCAGTAAGAGCTGCTAAAACCAACCTGAAAAATCTCGGATTGTCCAACAAAACAACTCTTCACCAAGGAACACTTCCCCACCCACAACTGAAAAACTCAGTTTTCGACGTTGCTGTAGCCAACATATCAGCCAGAGCAATTCAAGAACGGGCTAAACATATTTTCTCAGTCCTATCACCTTCAGGCACCTTCATAGCATCTGGGATAACGAAAGAACAAAGCACTGCGACTAAATCCGAATTACAAACCGCAGGATTTACGAATATCAAGGAGAATCCACGTGAGGATTGGGTAACGCTCATCTGTAAGCGGTAGCGATTCTCACCTGACCATGGGATTCATATAAAACTATGCATCAAATTAACTTATCTGAATACCAGACCACAACTCTATTAGGGGCCGGGGCTGACTACGAAGTCAGATTAGCTACTGAGATTAAAAGTGGTAAATCGGTAGTATTAAAAAGACCTCTCCCCCAAACTATAAGTCGTAGAATGCATTTATCTGCTGAAAAAAGATCAGAGCAGACTATATCCTTTTACAAGAGGCTTGGAAATTCTATCCCACAATTATCCCCTATGATTGGATATTCAGAAAAATCCGATCATAGCAGTTACTACGGTGACGAGCTACAAGAAGAGTACACAGTGCTAGTATTTGAGAGAGCAAATGGAATTCCATTAGTTGGAGACGCTAGATCACGTATTTTGAAGGTACCAATAGGAATAGGGCAAAACCTGTTTGCCTTATATCCACTACCATACATCGATCTACCCGAAGCCTTCAACATTCAAGATCAGCTATTGGAAATGCAATCTGCTTGTTATAGTAATGGATACTTATTGCTTGACCTCAACCCTCAAAATGTTTTTTATGACCCGATAAAAAAAGTGGTAACTGTAATAGATTCTGGGGATCTTATAGTTCTCACTGAACCGCAAAACACAAGACAACCTCGTGATATCCGATATTTTTACTTAGAGATGTTGAAATACTATACATCAGATACACGTCCACCGAACGATGTAGCAGGATATAGAGACCCGCACGGCATGCGTCCTATATTATCTATTGAAGAAGAACTAGCTTCAATATCCCAATATATTTCCGATTCTACGTCACCCGCAGCGGGTAAATGCTCGCAACTTGTTGAGCGAATTCGAACAGTCGAATATCTAGATATAGACGATTTCAGAGTTGACTTGACTGCTTTTTTGGACGACGTTAGAATCCAGAACCGTGAGGATAATAATATAGCCTCCAACATTACCATCTGGCATGAATCTGCGTCCCTCTTAGCCGACCCACATTGGGCCAAATACGATTTTGACGCGGACGCAATGCTTTCTAAGATACCTAAACCCTAGAGTTAAATACATTCCATAAACCTTTTAGAGGTATGTTCATATGATAGCGAGTTCATATCACACATTTCAGGATAATTCTTCTCACGGGGAAGACTCTTTCCTTGTCAAAGACCTAGGTAATAACGTTTTCCTAGATGTAGTTCTGGACGGCGTTACTGGCCACGGGGGAGGTGAAGCATCTCAAAATGTCGCCCAAGCCCTATCAACAGCAAACATAAGCAGCATGGACAATGTGATCGAGATCTTATCTGAAATGAATTCTGATTTCTATCAAGTGGGTGGCGGGAAATACCTACTTACTACAGCATCAATAGCCCTCTACCGTGAAAATACTATAGACATTCTTAACGCGGGTGATAGTCCGATTTATCATATAACCCCAGACACGCATCAGCGTATCAGCAGCAATCTAGGTGGAATTCTCAGAACAGGCGGTACTAAACTGATCGGTGCCGACTCAGAACTCCACATATCTCAAAAACAACTTGACCTAAATCCAGGAGATAAAGTTGTTGTTGCATCTGATGGGGTAAGTGACAACGTTAGCCTAGAAGAACTCTTAAACATTGTACGTTCTTCGCAATCACCAGATCAGGCGAGCGAGACCATAAAACAACTTATTGACGAACACCTGGAACTAGGCTTGGCCCCCCAGATAACGGGGTCTAGATATCGGCACGACGACCAAACAGCCATAATCCGATTTTTTTAATGCCAAACAATCGCATCTCAGCAGAAGAACTAGCAAGTTAGAATCATTCTTGTGAGGACTTGTTCAAACTGTTAAAATGCAGCGGTTTTATTTTAAGAAATTTTCACTCTAAGGCCCAGAAGGAGCGACAGCTTGGGAAAGATTAAAGTTGCGATTATTGGAGTTGGTAATTGCGCCTCATCTCTAGTGCAAGGCATACACAAATACGTTGAAATTCCTACTAATGAAGAAATACCCGGTGTAATGCACAACACGATTGGGGATTATAGAATTGAGGATATAGAAGTCGTAGCTGCCTTTGATATAGACGAAAACAAAGTCGGAAAAGACCTATCAGAAGCAATTTTTACAACTCCTAATAACACGTTAAAATTTGCAGATGTACCACCAACTGGAGTAACGGTAGAGAGAGGCATGACTCATGATGGTGTCGGTAAATATGTATCGCACCTAGTAAAAAAGTCCCCACATTCCACTGCAGATATATCGGGGATCCTTAAAGAACGAGAAGTCGACGTAGTGATCAACTACCTGCCAGTTGGCAGCGAGATGGCAACTAAGTGGTACGTAGAACAAGTTCTTGATGCCCGGTGTGGATTAATAAACTGCATACCTGTCTTCATAGCCAAAGAAGACTTCTGGAGGAATCGGTTTGAGGAGCGTGGCCTCCCAATAGTTGGGGATGATATCAAGTCTCAAGTAGGAGCTACCATCCTACATAGAGTCCTCACACGTTTGTTTGAGGATAGAGGCGCGACAATCGAAGACACCTACCAACTGAACTTTGGAGGAAATACAGATTTCCTAAACATGCTTGAACGAGAACGTTTAGTATCCAAAAAGATATCGAAGACCGGTGCAGTCACTTCGCAGATGGATTTTGATTTAGACCCAGAGCATGTTCATGTAGGCCCTAGTGATCACGTACCATGGCTAAAGGATAGGAAGTGGTGTTATATCCGAATGGAAGGCAAACTGTTCGGGGGAGCGCCCGTTAACCTAGAAGCAAAATTAGAAGTATGGGATAGTCCAAACTCCGCAGGAGTTGTTGTAGACGCTATAAGATGCGCAAAACTAGCACTTGATAGAGGCGAGGGTGGAGCAATTTACGGTCCAAGCGCATACTTCATGAAGTCCCCCCCAATCCAATATACCGATGACATAGCTAGAGGCATGGTAGAGGACTTCATATCCGGAACGAATAATCACTCATAGTCGGACATGACATGACCGGTCACACGAATTCCCTGAGAATCGCCATGGTGTCCCCCTATGATTTCTCACATCCAGGGGGCGTTAACTCTCATATCGCACAATTATCAAAAGAGCTCACTAAGATGGGGCATTCCGTCAATATCGTTGCACCGTGCTCATATCCACAAAATATCGGACCGGATGTCCAATTTAGCAGTATGGGCAACTGCATCCCAATCAAATATCAGGGATCAATAGCCCGTTTATCACTATCCATATTACAAAAGAAGCATGTAAAGAGAATATTAGACGAATATTCGTATGACATTGTCCACCTACACGAACCACTAGCACCGCTAATACCATTGTGGTTCTTAGAATACTCAAAGTCTATAAATATCGGAACATTTCATGCAAATACTGGCCAAAGTACATTGTATAGCCTCACAAAACCGCTAATTCAAAGGTGGCATAAACGAATACACGGTAGAATAGCAGTATCACAAACTGCTAAACATTGCATAGCAAATCATTTTCCCGGCACTTATCAAATTATTCCAAACGGAATAGACATAAAGCATTTCTCGGATCGTGCATACCCATTACCAGAATTTTCAGATAACAAAATAAACCTTTTATTTGTAGGCCGACAAGAAAAGAAGAAGGGACTAAAAAATCTACTACTTGCTTTCAAACAGGTGATGTTGTTCTATCGCAACATCCGGCTCATAGTCGTTGGACCAGGAAAACTTGATCCCGACTGTATCGAGATACTTAACAGCATAAACAGTGAAGATATCGTGATAGTAGGAGAAGTCCCTTATGATCGATTACCGCGTTACTACGCGTCAGCACATGTATTCTGCTGTCCTTCAACAGGCCCAGAAAGTTTTGGTATAGTACTACTAGAAGCAATGGCATCTGGTATACCCGTAATAGCTTCAAACATACCGGGTTATAATGAAATTATCAGCCACGGACATGACGGGTTGCTAGTAAATGCTGACACACCAAGTGATATGGAACACGCAATCCTGTACCTAATTAAAAATCCTCACTTAAGATTACGCATGGGAACGGTAGCTAAAACAACTGCCCAGAAATATAGTTGGGTATCCATAACTAAAAACATTGAATGTTTTTACTATCAGAAACTCGACAAGTCACTCGCCCGAAAGGCCATAAATGCTTAAACGAGAGCACATTAGATCTCTACTAGGAAAATATATTGAAATACCCGGAGCTAGGCTACTCGCTAAGATTGGATTGAAACCTAACTGGATCACTGTCATAGGATTTTCTATTTGCGTAGCCTCTGCATTATTAGTGGGGAGAGGACATTTATTGTACGGGGGATTACTCTTTCTGTTTGGAGCTGGCTTGGATCTATTTGATGGGGCACTAGCCCGATTAACAAACACTGAAAGCCCCTTCGGAGCGTTGCTAGATTCTGTACTAGACCGCCTAGGAGAAGCGAGCCTTCTACTTGGCATAGCAGCATACATACTCCTATCAGATTTCAGTAAAGAGAAAACGTTCATATATGTAATGGCACTGATTTTATCTCTGATTCTGTCTCAATCTGTAAGTTATCTACGTGCACGCGGTGAAGGACTGAATGCTTACACTCGTACAGGACTTATGACAAGGACGGAAAGAGTCGTGATATTAGGGTTTGGATTGATAATAGATCATTTCGTCAGCGTGGATTTCATGCTTTGGGTATTATTGTTAATATCAATCATATCGTTTTTCACACTGTTCCAACGTATATTCGCTATAAGAGGTATTCTTCTCGGACGTGACTAGCTATAATTTTCAGGTTAAACTATTACAAGACGTTACCAAGTTGATTTGATGGTATAGGAGAGCAGTTGTGCCAAACGAAATGAACATAGAAGTAAACGGGGGAGGATTGCGCATAGCAATTGTTGTAGCTAGGTTCAATGAATTTGTCACGAGAAGACTTTTGGAAGGTGCCATTAACACTCTAACCCGAAACGGTGTAACAGACACAGATATCAACATATCTTGGGTACCTGGGTCATTTGAACTTCCTGTGGTTGCAAAGGCCTACGGGGAAACGGGACAATTTGACGCCGTGATATGCCTAGGAGCAGTAATAAAAGGTGAAACTGACCACTACGAAATGGTAGCAGGGCAAGCCGCCGCTGGAATTAGCGCTGCAGGCCGAGAAACTGGAGTACCTACTATATTCGGAGTGCTGACTACCGATAATATGGAACAGGCTATTAACCGTGCAGGAGGAAAGTCTGGGAATCTTGGCAGCAACGCAGCAGAAGCCGCAATAGAGACTGCCCGATTAGTCCAAGCAATTAAAACCCATTAAACACAGTTTCACATGAGAGCCCGTTTATGAAATTTGGCGTCACAATACCCAACAACTGGGGATTACGTGATCCCGCTGACGTACTAGCCATGGGGCCGTTAGCAGAGTCCTTAGGGTTCAACTCGATATGGGTAATGGATCACCTCTTTAATAACGGTTATATTCGGGAACGCCTGGATGACGCTCCATACTATCACCCGCTATCAGTTTTATCTTACCTATCGGCTACTACACAATCCATTACATTAGGTACTTCGGTACTTGTTTTGCCCTACCATAACCCTGTAGATCTAGCTAAATACACGGCCACTTTGGACCAAATCTCCGGAGGACGCTTAACATTAGGGGTCGGCGTCGGCGCTATGGCTGAGGAGTTTGATGCGCTGGGTATCTCTCTAAAGGATAGAGGGTCGTTAACTAATGAATCGATTAATATTCTTAAGGAATTATGGACCAACGAAAATCCATCATATGTGAGTAACCGCTGGAATTTCTCAGACCTGAAGTTCTCTCCCAAACCATTACAAAAGCCTTCAATACCCTTATGGATTGGTGGAGCAAGTGAAGGCGCTCTCGCGCGCGCTGCTAGGATTGGCGACGGATGGCACCCATCGGGAGTGACTTCATTAGAATATTCTACACATAAGAAACACCTACAGGAATTAATAGACTTACACCAGCGCGATATTCCTCATTTCGCTTGGTCTGCTAGAGTTGAAGTTCAGGCTCATGGCCAGCCATCCAGTGCTAGAGCTGCTCAGCGAGCGACCCTCACCGGAGACAGTTCGGATCGAATGGTAAACGATATAGCTGAATACCAATCTGCGGGAGTAGAACATATAGTCCTTGCGATCAATTCCGGCAATATCGTTCGAATTAGAGAGTTGATGCACACTATCTCAGAAGAGGTCATCCCAAACTTCATCTAGGTATCAATCGGAGCGACACACTAAGGATTAGATAGGTGGTACTCAACCTCTGCTAAATCTTTAAATGAATCTATGCTCCTCCAAAACGCAGTGCTTTTGACAATCCCTATCTGTCCCGCGGCAGCTAACCTAGGAAAGGCATCAACTTCATGATCACCGATCTCTGGAAGATATTTTAGGATTTCAGTACTAAAAACATATACTCCACCATTTATCCAATATGGCAAGACATCTTTTTCCTTGAAATCACTGACCGTATTTGCATCATCGAAGTACACTATCCCGTACGGACTAACCATTGGGATCACCATGATAGTGGCCATATGATTGGGAACTAAACGTCTCCGTTCATTAAATTCGGCGAGAACATCGATTGCTTTATGATCACAAATTATATCTCCATTTATAACAAATACGGACTCTTCTCTTCCGACTAATCCTAAACCTCTTTTTATAGCCCCCCCTCTGCCAAGCGGAGTATCTTCGCGACTATATTGCAGGCTGACATCAAATTTTGACCCGTCGCCAAAATATTCCTCAATTGCTGCAGACAAATGACCTACCAATAAAACTATATCGGTCACCCCAGCATGTCTCAACCAATTTATTTGGTGCTCCAATATAGGCTTGCCAGCCACTGGAACCATGGGCTTAGGTATAGCATCAGTTATAGGTCGTAACCGTTCGCCTCTACCGCCAGCAATTATCAAAGCGTACATTCAAACACCCACGAAACGAAAAGAATCAGCCTATGGCTTGCTGCTCAGATCAAAAGAATTGACTGCCCTACCTGGGTTCGAACCAGGGCTTACAGCTCCAAAGGCTGACGTGCTACCGCTACACCATAGGGCATCTGAAAGCAACTTATATGAGGGTACTATTCTGACCTTCCCAGTAGACCTAGTCAAGTATTTTCACCTAGTGATAGTGGTATAATACTATCACTATTGATGGGTACAGATTTCTTTTTTCTTTGAAGTCGTAAATTGTATTACATATGACAGAAGTCTATAAAAAAGATCGTCTCAGGGTATCCTTTCTCCACCTGGAGCCCGAAGTCGGCAACATCCAGCACAACCGCAATCTGGTTGAATTAGGCATACAGACTGCCGCGGATCAAGGCTCGGATTGGATAATAACTCCAGAACTCTGCATCCCTGGCTACTTATTTGAAAGGCACATTGGCACCGAGTGGATTCAAGTCCAACCCGACGAATGGATGACTAATTTATGTCAGACAGTAAAGAACAACCAAATTACGCTGTTTTTGTCTTACCCAGAACGTGACCCTATCAGTGGATCCCTTTTTAATTCAGTGTTTGTTCTACATTCATCAGGGGATATTATCGGCAAGCACCGTAAAATTAAAACTCTGAAAGGACCTGAAGGCTGGTCTAGTCCTGGGAGCGAATGTGTTCCAATAGCATGTGATGGTCTAGCTGTAGGAATCTTGGTTTGCGCAGATGCCTACAAGAGCGAAATCGCGAACTTATTGAAATCACAAGGAGCCCAGATATTGGTATCCCCGTCATCCTGGGGGCCGGGCGGATGCGGGCCTGACGGAGAATGGGAGAGAAGAACCGAAGAAACGGGTCTACCAATTTTAGTCTGCAATAGGACTGGCAAAGAGAGTGACGATCTAGACATGCTTGATGCAGATAGCGTGGTAGCAAAAAATGGTATTAGATTACTAAGTGGTTCATTCAAAACCTCAACCGTACTCACCTTTGATCTAAACCTAACCACTATGACGCCCGAATCTAACGATTATATTATTTCCGAAATCTAGATTACGAGCCATATCATATTCCTTGCTGAGTAAGGAATCGTTCTAGTATTAAGGCAGCCGCCATAGCATCAACATCGCCTCGCTGTCTTGACGGCTCTTCACCTCTATCCTGCATAAGCCCAGCAGCACCAACAGTAGTGTATGACTCATCAACAGTGTGTACTATCAATCTAGTCTTTGACCTCAACACTTGGATAAATTTTTGAACTTTTTTCACCTGAGATGTGCTACTTAAGCCACTTTCACGATAAGGTATCCCAACCACAAATGCATCAATAAAGCGCTTATCCGACCACTCAAAAAGCTGGTTTATATCGTTCGCTAAGCTTGTCCTGTTTATATGCCCAACAGGCATAACTAAATCAGTAGTATCATAAGACACAGCAAGCCCGATCCGACGGTCACCCACATCTAATCCCATTAGTCTTAGTGATGCATCTCTAGAAACCATCAATTTAACATTTTTCTGATCATTTCAGGGACAGATTGCAGAGCAGTAGGGAGTTGATCCGAATCACGGCCACCAGCTTGTGCCATATCAGCGTTACCACCGCCACCGCCTCCCACTATCTTAGCCACGTTACGCACTATATCTACAGCGTTGATTCCCTTTTCTACCAAATCGTTTGTCAGCATAGCTACTATAATTGGATTCCCTGGTTTACTGGTTCCCAGTACTATAGCGACACTGCCCAGTTTTGATTTCAGAAAATCTCCCATCTCGCGCAAAGCATCAGCGTCTGGTGCGGAAGTATTAGCATTAATCACTTTTACGCCATTAACCTCCACATAGCTACCCAAAAGCTTCTCAGATTCTTGGCGCAATAGTACTCTCTGAAGTTCGTTTAATTGCTTCTTTAGGTCCTCATTGTCCTTTACGAATCCATCTAAGCGCTCTTCTATCTCTTCGACTGGGCACTGAAGTTGTCTAGACAAAGAATCTAAAGTGTCTGCCTTGTCCATTAACAATTGTTCGCTGGCATTCCCTGACAGAGCTTCTATCCGTCTCATGCCACCCCCTATACTAGTTTCTCCCAGAACAAAGAGGGTTCCAATTTGACCAGTAGCACTCACATGTGTACCCCCGCATACTTCTACACTAAACGCTTGGTCAGTAGCCATGGTAACAACCCTAACCACGTCTCCATACTTATCTCCAAAAAATGCTAAAGCTCCTTCTTTAACTGCCTCAGCATAGGATGTCTCATGAGTTCTTACGTTAAGATTCTCACGTATTTTCTCATTCGCTAGAGATTGTACAGACGTTTGTTCTTCATGAGTTAATGAACTCACATGGCTAAAATCAAATCGCAATCTATCTGAACTCACGTTAGAACCTGCTTGACGCACATGTGGACCTAACACCGAGCGAAGAGATGCATGTAGCAAATGAGTCGCACTGTGGTTTCTAGCCGCATTCAATCTATGAGAAATATCGACTTGGCACGTGACTTTCCCTCCAAACTCTATTTCCCCCTTGGAGACGATACACTTATGAATTATGAGCCCCGCTATGGGACTATACGTATCCAAAACCAGTAGCAATCCATTTGCAGATACAATTTCACCTTTATCTCCTACCTGTCCACCGCTCTCCGCATAGAATGGAGTTTGATTGAGTAGCACTTCTACATGCTCAGATTCCGTAGCGTGCAACACTGATAAACCATCAACCAGTATTGCTTCTATTGATGAAGTACCAGACACCTGGTCATACCCTGTAAATAAAGTTTTGTCCGCCCCCAGTTCTTCATATACTGTGAGCATTTCCATGCCACCACTAAATGACTGTGCCGCACGAGCTCTATCTCGTTGAGCCTCCATTTCAACTTTAAATCCATCTAGGTCCACAACTATTCCATGTTCACGAGTAATTTCAGCAGTCAACTCAGAAGGAAATCCATAAGTGTCCGACAATAAGAAAACCCATTCACCAGGCAATACGTTAGCATTGGCTACGGTGACTTCAGGATCCACGTCAGATGCAAGCATTTGACGAAATTTACCCAATTCTTTTTCAAATCGATCTCCTATCAATCTATTATCGGCACCAGTAGCGGTCATGTTTTCAACGGTTAATTTGCCCTCTACAAGATCACAGAGAGATTTTCGGAAAGCTATCATATCCTGAAGAATTCCATTTCCTTGTTCGTATGTATTTGCAAAGCGCTCTTCTTCAAGGCTTATAACACGAATAATAAATTCACCACTTTCCGATAATTCCTTATACACACTTCCAAATCTGTCTAGAACTGCTAGGGCTACTTTACTCAAAAAAGCCTGTTCGAGACCCAGCCTTCTCCCATATCTTATTGCGCGCCGAATCACTCTACGGAGAACATAACCACGTCCTTCGTTAGCAGGCACTACCCCGTCACCAATCAAAAAGCTTGCCGCACGAGCATGTTCAGATACAACACGTATAGCGAAATCTGATCCTTCATCTTTACCATAAGAGATGCCAGACAATTCACAGACACGCTCCACTATACTTGCAAAAAGATCAGTTTCATAAACATTATTTTTCCCTTGCAATACGGCAGTAATACGTTCTAATCCCATACCAGTATCCACACTCGGAGCCGGGAGCGGACTACGATTTCGGCCTACATCCTGGTAAAACTGCATAAATACCAGATTCCATAGTTCGACGAATCTTTCGCAATCACAATTGGGATGACAACCAGTTATCGTCGGAGAGATCCCTTGATCCCGTTCAGATCTCAATTGCAGATCCAATTCGTTGGGAGTCATCATGGAAGAGCATCCATTTATCGATCCACTATCGTAATGCAATTCAGAACAAGGCCCAGTCGGTCCCTCATCTCCAGCAGGGCCCCACCAATTATCTTTATCGCCATACCGGTATATACGCTCTTCAGGAACACCTATATCAGATTTCCATATTTCATACGCTTCGTCGTCATCAAGGTAAACTGTCACGAATATTTTTTCAGGATCAAGCGCAAATACACTAGTGATCAATTCCCAAGCATATGAAATAGCCCCTGTTTTAAAATAATCCCCAATACTAAAATTTCCTAGCATTTCAAAGAACGTGAGATGTTTATGGTCACCTACTTCTTCTATATCGGCAGTACGAAAGCTTTTCTGATGAGTTGTTAATCTAGACGATGGAGGAATCTGCTCTCCCATAAAAAACGGTTTAAATGGAACCATTCCAGCACTAGTAAACAGCAAAGTCGGGTCTCCAGCTGGTATCAGGGAAGCACTGGGCATATGTAAATGCTGATTCTTCTCAAAGAATTCTATATATGATGATCTGACCTTATTTCCATCCATACTAAATACTCACGAATGTTTTTGCATTGGGATACATAAATTGTATGCTAGCCGTAAACTGAGCGTCAATTAAACCTCGCTCTACTTAACAGCAAATAGTAACTAGAAAACTGCACAGTCAGGTTGATTAGAGCTAAACCTGGATACTTGACTACGTTGACTTACATTCGTAAAATCGGGCTATTCAGAGAAAGATGGAGAGAGTATGACATCAGACGCCATTGGTCGTGTCCAGAAAGCCCTCCAATATTCCTCGGAACCGGGCCGTGTAACGATAAAGACGTTTAGTGCGACGTTCGAAGGTAATCACGCAGTACACGAGGTCATTTACAACCAAGATCAATGGTCCTGTAATTGCCCATCGTATTCATCTCAGAACATATGCAGCCACACTATGGCTCTCCAAACCATATTAGACCAAATACTAGGTGCTGCAAATTAACTCGAGCTAACCACTATCACTCAGAATATTCCTTAAACAACAGGCAAGCATTCTGGCCTCCAAACCCAAAGGCATTGGACAATACCACCTGTATTCTTTTACCACTACGGGATTGATTAGGCACGTAGTCCAAATCACATACAGGATCAGGGGTTTCATAGTTAATAGTGGGGTGAATCACTTGATCCACAATTGTTTTCACACACGCTATAGCCTCCAATGATCCCGACGCTCCAAGAGAATGGCCTATCATAGACTTTGTTGAACTTATTGGGATTTCATAAGCCTGATCCCCAAAAACTTTCTTGATAACAGTTGTTTCTATAGAATCATTCAATGGGGTTGATGTTCCATGAGCATTAATATAGTCGACTTGAGAGGGTTCTAGCTTAGCGTCAGCTAAAGCGATTTGTATAGCGGCAGAAGCAGCTGATCCTGTAGGTTCAGGCTGAACTAAATGCCCTGCATCAGCAGTACACCCAAACCCCACTATCTCTACCAGTATTTCTGCATGGCGACGTAACGCATGATCTAAGTTTTCCAGCACCAAAACCCCGGAACCTTCCGCAGGTACAAATCCATCTCTATTGAGGTCAAACGGTCTACTCGCAGAAGAAGGGCTGTCACTTTGAGTGGTTAACGCTCGCATTACAGCAAATCCAGATAAACCTAATTCACTTATCCCTGCTTCGGATCCCCCAGCGAATACCACATCAGCCAGTCCGCTACGAATAACACCTAGAGCCTCCCCAATTGCTTGATTTGAAGCTGCACATGCAGTGCTAGCAGTCGAATTATATCCTTTAAAGCCTAAATAATGGCTCAAATTACCAGCAGCCATATTCGGCAACACCATCGGGAAAAAAAATGGAGTCACCTTCATTCCACCTTTATCTGCCATTACCCTACAGTTATCTTCTAACGTCGGAAATCCGCCATTACCATTCCCCAAAATTATACCCAGCCTAAACGGGTCTTCATTCGCAAGGTTCAGACGCGATGATTCCATGGCCTGCAACCCAGCTACAACAGCCATTTGTGAAAATCTGGCCATGCGGCGGGCCTCTCTTTTGTTTATGTATTGGGAATAATCAAATTCAGAAACTTCTCCAGCTATCTGGCACGGATATCCAGATGGATCACAAAGGGTCATCTTCCCTACACCTGATATACCAGATTTGAGACCACCCCAGAAATCATCAACAGATTGTCCCAGCGGGGTTACTGCCCCAAGTCCGGTTATTACGACGCGGTTACCAGCCATTACTAATCTTCTCCACAATAGACATCTACCATACTAATCTAATCATTAGTCCAAACACAATTTCCCAATATGTTTCAAAAAGAAATTAAATTGAATTACCTGGAAGCAAATCTGGATATATTTCTGGAGTTATATCTAATATATACTCTCGGGCTTCTGCAGCCACAAACAATGACCCTGTAACGACTATAACCGTATCGTCAGATACAAATTCTATCGCTTCCTTTACAGCCTCATTTACACTCGCAAGAGGATAAACTTGAGTCATACCGGACTCCATGAATAATTGGGCTAAATCTCGGAAAGCCAATGACCTCGGATGTCTGGATTCCGTTGTTATAACTATACCGTCCATTTCAGATATCAAGTTAACCATTTCAGAAACATTCTTATCTTTAGAAAACCCAGTAATAAATATGAGGTTACTGTTTCTAAATTTACTTTTCAAATTCTGTAGCAGTACTTTCATAGAATACGGATTGTGAGCACCATCCAACAATATTGCGGGCGAATCCGATATATATTCCATACGACAAGGCCATGAAACCTTATGGAACCCATCATATATAGATTGTTCAGAAATTATTGCGCCTCTTTCCATTAAAATCTCCATGGCTGCCAATACACTAGAGGCATTCTCTAACTGGAAATCTCCCAGGAGCGGCAGATCAATTTCGTATTTGCCCAAACGTCCGTTAATAGTGGCCTGTTGCCTGTTATCATTCTGACCGGAACATTCCCAAGTTACATCTTTGCCAACTATAATACTTCGCACGCCACGGGACTCACATATATCATTCAGAGTTCCATATACCGCCTCTTCTTGTGGTGATATGACAACTTCACAACCCGGCTTTATTATCCCTGCCTTCTCAAACGCAATTTGTTCTATCGAATCACCTAGTATAGCTGTGTGGTCCAAACTTATTGACGTTATAATGGCAATTTCTGGAACTACAACGTTAGTCGCATCGAGACGGCCACCCAATCCTACCTCTATCGTTTGAAAATCGACGTTCTCCTGAGAAAAGCAAGAAAATGCCATTGCCGTCATGAATTCGAATAGTGAGACATCACCTTGTGTAATTCTTTCAGAATATGGCTTTACAGCATCTACTAACTGACTAAATAAAACCTCAGTAATTTCATTAGTGCCTAGCCGAATCCTTTCTCTAAAAGTGTGCAGATGTGGCGAAGAATAGAAACCCGTTGTGTATCCTGACGAATTGAGAATAGAGTCACACATCGAAGACGTACTACCTTTGCCTTTGGTACCCGCAACGTGAATGGTTCGAGAATCCTTATGAGGATTATCCATGCTTTCTAATAAGGAATTCATGATCTGGAGATCATAAATCCTCTTCTGTCTAGGCAATCGTGCAGAAGTTCTCTCGTGATCTATTAAATTCAATAGATAATTTATTGAATCCGCGTACGTCAATTTCACTCCCCATCACTAGGAGATTCAAATCTTTTGGAACCACCATGGCACAGGGGAGTAGTCACACTTTTCGAATCAGTCTCAATTAAGTGATCAATGCTTTCTACAAACGTTTTCGGGGTAATCCCAAAAACTGTGTTCACAACTCCGATATCAGTAACATTACGTTGGGTCAACATTCTTGCGAGTTCTCTATTTACAATAGGTTTTGCCATGAAAATATTCATCAGAGCACAAAATACTCCCGAGAACCACAAAGGCAAATGGAGTTTTGTACGCCGCCTACCGATTACAGTACATATGGAATCTATAATTTCATTTACGCTCAGATGCTGCCCTCCTCCTAGCTCAACAGTCTTACTCTCAAGATCGTTTCGACTTAGACTAGCCACTACACAATATGCAAAATCTCCCACACTGATCGGCTGAACTCTGTTCCTACCACGACCCAATACTGGTACCACAGGCAATGATCTTACTAACGAACCCAATATATTGGAAAAACTATCTAATTCACCCGTTATTACTGATGGACGAATAATGGTATATGGTATTTTAGTTTTCTTTAATTCTTGTTCTCCTTTCCATCTGCTATAAAGATATCTCTCCTTCGGATTGTCATTAGCGCCCAATACGCTAACATGTACCAGATGTTTAATTGAATCCGCATTTTCTACGGCAGAAACTAAATTAGCTACGCCTACTGCATTGACAGACAACAAATCCCAGACCCTAGACGGCCGCATTTTAGACACTAGATTGATCACAAGCTCAACACCCTGACACGCACTGTCAATGGAGTTCTGATTAGTCATATCTCCGTAATATATTTCCACTGATCTGTCAGAAAACACTCTCTCCGAGCCTGGGGTATGCACCAAACATCTAACGGCGTAGTTGTGCTCTAGTAGCTCTTTGACTACACGTCTCCCAATGAATCCTGTCGCACCGGTCACTAAAACAACCATATATTCTGGGCCGAAACGTACTCTAGCTGTATCGCTTGTGATTCGGCCAAACTCCTCGATTTACGCTCCTTACTATAGCTTGTGAGTTTGATTGTCCTGTTAGTGTAATATTAGCATAGAGAAAATCCCGCTAATACCCGACAGGAGGCGATATCATAGGGGAAAAAAACATTGAGCTTCACTTCGGATCTAGTACCGTGCTGGGGGCGTCCGAGATTATTGCAGAAGCCAGATGGCTCGAAGATCTCGAATTCGAATATATTGCCGCTGGGGAACATTTCATGCGTGGGCAACCACCCGGAGTTACACACGCTAGTTTGCCATTATTGGCTGTGGCAGCTGGTGCTACTGAAAATATAAGACTACTAACTTCAATATTGTTAACGCCTTTCTACCATCCACTAATGTTAGCAAAGCTTACAACTACTCTCGACATAGCCTCATCTGGCCGACTAACGCTAGGAATAGGGGTGGGAGGGGAATTTCCAGCAGAATATGAGGCAGCAGGAATAGACGTTAAGTATCGAGGAAGAATAACTAATGAATGCTTATATCTGCTTCGTGAGTTATGGACCGGAAATCCTGTAACGTACCAGAGCAGATTCTTTGATTTGCAAAACGTGTCGATAAATCCACCGGTGTTTCAAACACCCACTGTCCCTATTTGGGTAGCGGGCAGACGAGATCCCGCAATGAAACGAGCTGTACGATACGGCAACGGATGGTTACCCTATTTTTATAGCCCCGAGCGATATACAGATAGTGTACACAAGATAAAAATCATAGCTGAAGAGGAGTCGAAATCACTAGATCAATTCCAATGGGGCTTTTTCCCCTACATTGCAATATATCCTACAGTAGAAGAGGCTGCTCGAGTCGCTGCTGAAGCCTTAGGAGGTCGCTACCTATATGGAGGGGACTTTATAGATATAGTGAAGAACTACTGCATACTTGGACCACCCCAAACATGCATCGAGCGGCTCAGTAAATACGTAGAAGCTGGAGCTCGCCATATCATTTTCAGCGTCGCGGCACCAAGAGAAGACCGGGCACGTCATATAGAGACAATAGCAAATGAAATAATACCCGGATTGAAAGAACTGTACGATTAATGCACAAGCACAGCCTAAACCCGCAGTTATCTTCAATAATAAGGTTTGTTTATATTCCGTTTATGTAAAGCTTTGGTGTATAATTCGTGATTAAGTCACTGTAAATTTTTATAAGAGTGAAAATCTAATTAAGAGGCAGTGCATGTCACAGTCAAAAAGAGTAGTCCTAATCCAGCCAGCGTCAGCTGGCGGCAATTTTGAATATATAGCCATTCCTAGGCAAGGGATGCTGTTCCTGTCTGGAGCCCTGGGCCAGTGGGATGGTCAGTACCAATACGAGCGACAGATATGGTTCGAGGACAGAGTCGGACTCATTGATCCAGATAAAGACTTGGACGGCGTAGATATATTACTAGTCACCGCGCTAATTAACGAAGCTCCTAGAGCATATCAACTTGCTACCTTAGCTAAGGAATACCATCCGGAGCTAATAACCATCGGAGGTGGACCGCAAATGAGTCCACTTCCTGACGAAGCCATACGACTAGGAAAGTTTGATGTCATAGTCAACAGAGAAGGCGAGGACATCATTGGGCAATTATGTGATGTGCTTTTAGAGTACAAGACCTCCTCAATGTTGGACTCCTATTTGGATAATATATCTGGCATTAGCTATATGAGAGACGGTAACGTGGTACAAACTAAACGTGTTGGATTAGTATCACCCGATTTCGTGGAATTGCCCGACTATTTATCTATTAAAGACCTCGGACCTGATAATCCTATGGCAGGAGGTGTTCTAGAAACCGTGAGAGGTTGCACCGAAAACTGCTCTTACTGTCAGGTTATTCAACAATTTCTTGGTTACCGACTGATTAATCAAGACACAGAAATCAAAAGACTCCACCAACTAGAACAGTTGGCATCGGACGGGCTTATACACTCCGGTCGGAACGGTAAATTTAACGTATTCATATCGGACGACCTACATCCGCCGCCACTGAGGGCAGTAAAATTCCGAAACGAGCGACTAGAGCGGCTTAAAAACTGGCATGGTCATACAGAGAATATGAACCTAATATGTCAGGCTCGGGCAGAAATCGGCCAAGACCCTGAGTTAGCCCAATCTATGTATGATGCAAATATAAAGATGTTGTATCTCGGAGTTGAATCAAATAATGCCCAGAATTTACTTGCGGTAGGTAAACGGCAAGAACCTGGCCAAATGGAGCGGGACCTAACCACTTTGAATGGGATGGGATTCTCTGTCGTGGCGATGACTATAATTGGATTACCTTATGACACCGAAGAATCAATTATGAATCTCGCAGATTGGGTAACACAAAACAGTCGCTACCAAACGGCCAACCTACTTACTCCGCTTCCGGCTACGTCCAATTGGACAGATTTGAAGCCCCTGAATGAAAACGGTGACTTGTTAGAAGAGGGTGAAATACGTCCTTACCATTTGTATACCGGAAGGCAATTTGTACATCACGACGAACGCTGGAGTATGGATGAAAGCAGGGCAATCTTTGACAAATATACAGGACGACTAACGTCTATAGACACTTTATATGGCAGAATATTCCGTATTTTACGATCATACCGCATGAGGTTAGCGGCAAGCGGCAAAGATTTGGGTGACACAATTAGCTCTAGAATCGCCGAAGCCACAGAAACACTGAAGCTTTGGTCTGATCCCATGAGCTCCGTCGGCAAGGAGCTAGGCTACTCCGTATCATCTAGAATAGCCGATCTCACTGAAAGTCTCAGATCAGTGTCTCAACCATTAGCTAACAGCCCAAAAGAGTTGTCAGATACCATAGGCATACAGGTTCACGAATTAGCAGAAAACCTATCCAGTCTAGCAGATCCGGCAACTGCTGATCGCCAAGATATTGCCAGCAAAGTTACATCCAGTATTTCAAGTTTGTCGGAGCTATTAAACCAAGTATATGACACTCCAAACAAACCAAATCCAGTATCATGACGGCCACGGTTCTGAGCTAAAAACCTATGAATCATAGCCAAGCTGTAGTGATAACCGGGATAGGGACGATAAGCCCTGTTGGTTTGGATATAAATTCCAGTTGGAAACAACTTATTGCGGGACAGTCCGGAATAGACTTTATAAGCGCTTTCGACACCACTGGATTTGAGACTACATTTGCAGGGGAAGTTAAGGGATTTGATCCAGAAAATTATATGGATCGCAAAGACGCTCGTAGAATGGACAGATTCGCGCAGTTCGCCGTAGCTGCATCTAAGGAAGCATGCAAGCAAGCTGACCTAGATATTTCATCACTAGATCCCTTTAGAACAGGAGTTGTAGTGGGCAGCGGAATTGGAGGCATAGTTACACTATCCCAACAGCAAGAAATTTTAGCCTCAAAGGGACCTCGTAGAGTTACTCCGTTCTTAATACCCATGATGCTGGGAGATATGGCATCAGCTCAGGTTTCCATGGCCACTGGCGCTATGGGAGCAAATTTTTGCACAGTATCTTCTTGTTCTAGTGGGGCAGATGCACTGGGGCAAGGATGGGAAATGATACGCAGAGGACAAGCAGACGTAGTAATTGCAGGAGGCAGTGAAGCTCCAATAACTCCTATAGCAGTAGCCGGCTTCAATGCCTGTAAAGCTCTTTCTCGTTTCAATGATGATCCCCATAAAGCGAGCAGACCGTTCGATAAAGACCGCGATGGCTTCGTTATGGCTGAAGGATCTGCAATGCTCATACTAGAGAGCGCTGAGCATGCCGCTAACCGCGGGATCAAGCCACTTGCTATACTGGCTGGCTACGGCGCGACTTCGGATGCACACCATCTGACGGAACCAAATCCTACAGGTCAAAGTGCTTCGAACGCCGTAAAAATGGCCATGAGCGCCGCACAGATCCATCCCAAAGAGATAGACTACCTAAACGCTCACGGAACATCGACTCCTCTAAACGATCGACAAGAAACCAAAGCTATCAAACTTGCCCTGGGTGAAGAGGCATATCGCGTACCTATAAGCTCTACCAAATCCATGACCGGTCATCTACTAGGGGCAGGAGGAGCTCTTGAAGCTTCTGTATGCATAATGGCGATACAAAACGGTATTATACCTCCGACAGCAAACCTCGATGAAGCAGATGACGACTGTGACCTGAATTACACTCCTCAGAAATCCAGAGAGTTAGAAATAAATACCTGTGTCAGCAATTCTTTTGGATTCGGGGGGCACAATTCCGTTCTGGTGTTTACAAACCCAAGTCGATAAAAATCGGTATACCTTGATTAAATTTAAGATTCAGATCGTCTCACCAAACTAGCCTTGTAAACCAATAATGGCACAGTCACTATTAGAATTGCCAAACAAACTATCTGAGCTTCGTTTAAACCGAAGTAGGTATTTGCCTCTATTCTAAGGAAGCTTATGAAAAATCTTCCCAACGCGTATAGGCTCAAAGCTAACGCAAATACCATGCCATCTGGTCTCAACTTGTCTTTGGCAAACCACAAAACAACTACTATTAGCAGATCAAATATTAACTCATAGGCAACAGCTGGATGACTAGCAGGGCGATTTATGCCAGGGCTATCTGGATGAGTATAAATTACCCCCCACGGCAATGTGGTAAATCTAGCAAAGTGCTCGCCATTTATTATGTCTCCGATTCTACCGATAGCCATACCGAACAGAAGACAAGGGGCGACTAGATCCGCGAAACTACCGATTCGGGGTAACTGTATTGACTCTGCTTTTCCGAAAACTCTCGAACAACTATCCCAAAGCTTAAGAAACCAATCCGAATTCCGGATCATAATATAAGCAGACCCACCGGCGAATCCTCCCAATACAGCACCAAGAATAGCTATGCCGCCCTTCCAAACCATAAATATGGTCAACGGACAGTCTCCGTATCCAGTGAAAGCCTTTCCGCAGACACCCCCACTGTTCCAAAAGTCCACTACATGCAATATTCGAGCGCCAACTATGCCGCCAATGATGCACCACATTGCAATAGATAATATTGCATCTGAGTTCAACCCTTGCTTAGTACCAAATCTATGGACCAAGTACACCGCGACTGCTACTCCGACAACGGTAAAAAAACCATGCCACGAAAACAGGAATGGACCTAAGCCAAAGATGTATGGATCAAAGGGTATTGAAATGGTTCCTAGAACATTCATAAGTATCTCGCCTAAACTTTCTCTAGTATTGTTAACAGTACATTTGACTTGGAATTATAGCATGTACTAAATTAGCTTCAGCTTCAAATAATGAACAGATTTCTCTAACCTCTGGATATCTACTAGGTTCCCTATCTATAGCAAACATGCCAGGCCCCGCCCCACAAAGGTGCAAGGATAATCCTGTATCCCTTTCCACAGAGGTTTTAAGTGTCTGAAGTTCTTCAAAGATTTCAAAAGCAACTGTTTCGAAGACATTAAACATATCAGTCTCAACGATCATCTTATTGTGCAGATTATTTATCAGTCTGTCTGTTACAGTGCCATCCGTATAATGATGAGACCTTATGTTTCCATACATCTGCTTAGTTTTATTTTCTATAGTACTCTTAGGAAATATAAGTATGATCGGAGTTCCATCTAAACCTCGAATTTCCGATATTAATTCTCCTCTGCCTTCACCTAACACCGTGGCCTCCCGCAATAGAGCCGGTATATCAGAACCCACACTAGCACCTATATCTTCCAACCTCTCTGATGATAACTCGAGACCCCAGAGCTCGTTTAGCGCCTTCAGAGTCACTGCAGCGTCACTACTTCCTCCTCCGAGGCCAAACCCAACGGGAATATGTTTCTCCAATCTGATATATGCTCCTCTCCCGCATTGAGTATATTCTAGCAATTTATCAGCAACCCTCTTAACCAAGTTGATGTCATCAGATATATTTAAGTTGTCGCACTCGACAATCAAATTAGGGTGCAGTTCAAATTCGATATTATCCGATAAATCTATCCTTTGTAGAACAGTTTTAATTTCGTGAAACTCATCATTTCTTCGGCCTAGAACCTCTAGGCTCAAGTTTATTTTTGCGGGCGCATTTAATTTCACTCGATTATAGTCTCCATTGAGACATGTAAATTAACCCACTCGTTCAAACTTAAAGTTTCAGCGCGACGTGTTCCATCAATATCTGCATTATGTAAACCTGCCGCGACGATACTATTATCCACCCCCAAACCATGACTCAAAGAATTCTTAAGTTGTTTTCTGCGCGCGGAAAACCCTGCCCTAACTATCGAAAAAAACGCGTCCCGTTTTTCTCTAACAATATAAGGTTCACTCCGTGGTTCAAGTAATACAACAGACGATACTACTGCAGGAGGAGGCCTGAAAGCTTTAGCTGGCACGTGACACACTAATCTTGAATCCGCATAACATTGGGTAGCGACTGATAACACACTCATATTTCCGGGTTTAGCTACCATAGCTCTTGCAACCTCTCTTTGAACCATAACCACAAGTAGTTCTGGAGGGCTTTCATCTTCTAAAAACCTCCGTATAATCGGGGTAGCCGCATAATACGGTAAATTAGCAACCAGTTTATACTTTTGCCCATTCATAATTTCATCAATGTTTACCTGGCGTGCATCAGCGTTTACTACGGTCAAGTTCGCTGGTGCCCCAAGTTTTTCGGGCAGTATATCTGCTAGCTCCTGGTCTATTTCTATGCAGATAACTTTACTAGCTGCATCTATCAGTCGAGAAGTCAGTGCGCCCTTACCAGGACCCACTTCAAGAACGACATCGGAACCGGATATCTTAGAAGCGTTGATTATCCTGTTAAGGTACGCTCCATCCACCAAGAAATGCTGACCTAGTGATTTCCTCGGTGAACGCCGTATTCGAGACTTATTATTCAAATACCCTCTCTGGATAAAAGAGACCGTGCACCCTTCTTCGACTAAACATAATAAACATGTATCAAAACCGTAACTCAGGCCAGGCACTCCCACGGCACCCATAGGATCTCGTTTACCGTTGCTTCCTTCCGGACCTGGCGGGGTTCACGAGTCTATGCCGCGTGGGACCCAATCGTCAACATTCCGATACAAACACAGAGGTCTATCACATTGAGCCTCTAGAAGGGGATTACGCCCCGCTGTAGCGGATTGCGGGTACAGGGCACCGCTAACTCCCCGCCTAGCACGATCTCATAACTAATGTTAGATTAGGTAGATATAGGTGTCAATTACCCCACAGAATGCTAGAATCTTGTCCATGGCAAATCACCAACCTATAACTAAGGCAATTATCCCAGCAGCAGGGCTCGGGACACGGTTTTTGCCTATTACAAAAGCAATACCTAAAGAGATGCTCCCGATATTAGACAAACCAATGTTGCAATTTGTTATTGAGGAAGCCGTTGAAGCAGGAATAGAAGAAATAATACTAATAATATCTCCAGGAAAAGAGTCAATCTCGACATACTTCCAAAACTATACCCATTTCGAACAGAACCCAGCCTCAACAAACAGTCTCAAGGTAACCGAGTTAACCAAAAACATACCACCTGCCAGTAAAGTCTCTTACGTTGTTCAGGAGAAACCTTTAGGATTAGGCCACGCGGTGTTGACTGCTCATAGTGCTATAGGAAATGACCCATTCGCCATCATATTACCGGACGATATCATCACAAATACACCCGGCGTGCTGAGACAAATGATAGACATTTATAATACGCACGGGAGTGGAGTTATTGCGGTTGAACCAGTGCCATGGGAATCAGTTCACAAATACGGTGTAATATCTGGGAACCCCTTATCTGATACTCTCCACGAAATTAAAGCTGTTGTAGAGAAACCCTCACGGGAACAAGCGCCATCTAATTTATGCATAGTTGGAAGATACATTCTACCCAATACCATATTCAATTATTTACGGGATACCAAACCTGGCTTCAAAAACGAAATACAATTGACAGACTCATTATCGCTCGCACTCAACGCTACCCGCATTCTTGCTTATGAATTCCAAGGTACAAGATACGACGGTGGAACACCACTAGGCTTACTAAGGGCTAGTTTAGAATTTGGGCTGGCCAGAAATGACATGAGGGAAGAGATTATACAACTACTGGATTCTTTACGGTAAACTTCACTGGAATTTATCTGCTATTGGACGTAATAACAGAGAATACTTTGGGGATTAGGAGTGTATATCATGACAAGCAAAGTTCCTACACATTTAGAAAACTTAAAACTAATCAGGGCTAGAATGATAGATGTCTTGTCTGGCATGGAAACATTTATGGACGTGACTACCCATAGTGAATCTTGGTCCATTAGAGATATTATTTACCACTTATCTGATACTCCTACGGGAGGACTTGGGGAACTTTTTCAAGGAATGATCTCCAGAACAGTCCTGGAGTTCGACCTCACACCTGATTTAACTAATGTAACACCAGATCGAGAAAAAACCACTCTAGAAGATGGAATATCAGATTTAATATGCATCCTAGATACGATAGAGTCAGTAGTATCGAAAACCACTCCCGAAATACTGGAAAACACTACAATCATATGTCATCATTTGTCACGTAAGACGGATGAGGTCAGGTCCCTAGAGAATCTGTTACGCGGTTTGTTTGCCAGGCACTGGATAGCCCACTTAGACCAATTAGAAATCTTAAACCAAGAACACAGAGGGTAACTTTGTTTGCTGGACAAAGTAAACTACTCCACCAGACAATAGATTATTTACCTGTCATCACCTATTCCCAAGAGACTAAGAAACGCCTCTTGTGGAACTTCCACCCTACCAATACTTTTGAGCCTTTTCTTACCCTCCTTTTGCTTTTCGAGCAACTTGCGCTTGCGGCTAATATCTCCACCATAGCATTTAGCTAACACGTCTTTTCGGACAGCCCGAACGGTTTCACGTGCAACTACACGCCCTCCAATTGCAGCTTGTATGGGGACCTCGAATAACTGCCGTGGAATAGTAGAATGTAGTTTTTGCACCGCTGCTCGACCTACGTACACTGACTGTTCTCGATGAACAATCATAGATAAAGCTTCTACAGACTGATGGTTAACTAAAATGTCCACTTTAACTAATGGCGCCGCCCTATAACCTTCAAACGTATAATCCAGGGAAGCATATCCCTGGGTCTTAGACTTTATCTGGTTGAAAAAGTCTGCCAATAATTCGGACAATGGCATTGTATATTCCATTACTACTCTGGATTGATCTGAAGCTGAGGAGCTTCCAGCATTATCGCCATAACCTTGTATGTATTCCACTCTTTTATATTCTGACCTACGGGAATGCATTAACTCCATGATTGCTCCGACGTACTTACTTGGAGCCACAATAGTCAGGTTAAGTAGCGGTTCTTGTATTTCTTGGAGTTCACTGGGGGAAGGAAGCTTAGACGGATTATCAACTAATACTGTCTCCCCTGAATTTAGGATTACGCGATATGCGACACTTGGTGCTGTGACTATTAAATCAAGATCATACTCGCGTTCTAATCTTTCTTGAATGATCTCCAGATGCATCAGACCCAAGAATCCGCATCTGAACCCAAACCCTAAAGCAGTGCTGGTGTCTGGCTCCATAGATAAAGAAGCGTCGTTAAGCCTCAATTTTTCAAGAGCAGACCTAAGGTTGTTATAATCTTCGCCATCAGCAGGATACAGACCAGCAAAAACCATGGATTTGAGCTCGACATACCCCGGCAGTGGCTCAGTTGCTGGCTCTGAATGATTAGTAAGGGTATCGCCCACGCTGCATTCTTGAACATCTTTGAAGCCTGTAGCTATATAACCAACTTGCCCACTATAAAGAGCTTCTACAGGCTTAGGGGCAGGAGCAAATATACCTATCTCAACTATTTCAGCGATCTTACCAGAAGACATCACCAGAATACGATCGTTCTTGGATATTAGCCCATCCTCTACCCTGACGTACCCTATAATACCTTTATATGAGTTATATACAGAGTCAAACACTAATGCTCTAAAAGGATCCCCTTCTTTTCCTCTGGGAGCTGGGACACGTTCTATAACAGCATCGAGTATCTCTCTAGCGCCACCACCTTCTTTAGCAGAAACAAAAAGGATCTCGTCTTGTTTGAATCCAAAAACCTGCTCAAGTTCTGCTGCTACTCTTTGAGGCTCAGCCTGTGGTAGGTCAACTTTGTTTACAACCGGTATAAGTTCAAGATCATATTCCATAGCGAGCAAGGTATTAGCTATAGTTTGAGCTTCAATACCCTGGCTTGCATCAACTACTAAAAGCGCTCCTTCACAAGCCGCCAGTGCGCGGGATACTTCATAGCTAAAATCAACATGGCCCGGCGTATCAATAAGATTCAACTGATAGGATGTACCGTCAACATATTCATGGTTCATAGTAACGGCTTTACCTTTTATGGTGATGCCACGCTCTCGTTCCAGATCCATCTGGTCCATGAATTGCGCTTTCATTTCTTGTGGTCTGACAGTCCCAGTAATCTCTAGGAATCTATCCGCAAGAGTAGATTTTCCATGATCAATGTGAGCGATAATACAGAAATTACGAATTAAATCAGGGGTCATAGAAGGAATGTTATCACGAGCGCACTACGCCTACAAGAAAATCAACAGCCAATAGTACTGAATACTGAATACTCAACCCATGCCTAAATAAACGAAAGTTAAGCTTACTTACGCACGAGGTTATGTATACCGATGGTGATTCCTAATCAGCGTTAACCACAGTTAACACAACATCTATCAACCCAATGGCCTGGTTCGGCCTCGATGAGCCCCATTTCTATTGATCCTTCGGCACATTCTTTGGTTGGGTTAGGGCATCTCGGATGGAACACGCACCCCGATGGTGGATTTAGCGGACTCGGCACCTCACCGCTTAGTATGATGCGTTCGCGCTGAGCATCAATCACGGGGTCCGGAATCGGCACAGCTGACAACAATGCTCTTGTATATGGATGCAATGGGTTTTGGTATATCTCGTTACGGTCTGCGATCTCAACAATTTTCCCTAGATACATTACCGCTACTCGATCACTTATATGTCTTACAACCGACAAATCGTGCGCTATAAACAGGAAAGTAAGATCATATTGCTGCTGCAAGTCTTCCAGCAAGTTTATAACCTGTGCTTGGATAGAAACATCTAGAGCTGATACAGGCTCGTCACAAACAATTAGTTTTGGATCAACAGATAAAGCCCTAGCAACACCAATTCTCTGCCGCTGACCACCACTGAACTCGTGGGGAAACCGATCTGCCATATAGGGATGTAGTCCAACATTATCTAACAGTTGTCTGACTTTTTCACGTTTCTCTTGGTTATTCTTCACTAGGCCGTGAACTACCAGTGGCTCTCCAATAATATCCCCTGCAGTCATCCTAGGATTAAGAGAACTAAATGGGTCTTGAAAAATTACCTGCATTTGACGACGCATCTGACGCATTTGCCGAGTTCCCAATTTCGTCAGATCAGTACCTTCGAAAATTACTTCACCCTCAGTCGGTTTATATAATTGCAAAATACAACGCCCAGCCGTTGTTTTACCACATCCACTCTCACCTACTAAACCTAACGTCTCACCTTTGCGTATGGAGAAACTTATCCCATCTACTGCTTTCACCTGAGCTACCTCTCTTTGAAATAACAATCCTGAGGTCACAGGGAAATGCATTTTAAGATTATTTACTTCAACCAGTACATCAGCATTAGTACTGGTATTATTGGTATTACTTTCAGTAGATAAAGTGGTCATGATCTTATCTTCTCACACATTTTGTTTAAGAATAAACCCTATCACAGGGCATATCTACACTAATCACACATCGTGTATCACTATTCATTAAGAAAGTCCAACGCTCCTGGCCCTAGTTCTTCCGATCTCCAACAGGCAGAATAATGGCCTTCAGCAACAACTTCCAAGCCAGGCTCATCTGTGGCACACTTGTCCACAGCCCATTTACACCGCGCCCGAAACGAACATCCAGTAGGAACATCTATTAAATCTGGCGGCTGTCCTTCAATCGGATCTAATCTTGTCCTACGGGGTAAGTCAAGTCTAGGCACTGACTTCAACAAACCAACAGTATAAGGATGTCGTGGGTTGCTATATATCTCTGCTGATTCGCCTCTTTCTATTATCTTCCCAGCATACATGATATTCATACGGTCAGCGTATCTAGCTACCACTCCTAGATTATGAGTGATGACTATCATGGCCACTCCGAATTCCCGAGTAAGACCTTTCATCAATTCCAGAATCTGGGCTTGAATAGTGACATCCAAGGCTGTGGTCGGTTCATCAGCGATTATTACTCTTGGATTGCAACTTAAAGCCATCGCGATCATCACTCTTTGACGCATACCGCCGCTGAATTGATGAGGATATTGGCGTACTCGCCGTTCAGGGTCTGGTATGCCCACTCTAGCAAGCAACTCAACAGACTCCTGTCTGGCTTCCTGTTTTGTCATACCTTTATGGAGTTGAAGTGTTTCGCCGAGTTGTTTTTCAAGATTAAGCACTGGGTTCAAAGATGTCATAGGTTCTTGGAAGACCATAGACATTTTAGCCCCTCTAATCGACCTCATTTCGTCCATACTTAATTGCAAGACATCTTGCCCTTCAAACAATATTTCTCCGTCTACGATCTTACCAGGCGGTTCCGGTATCAAACGCATCAAAGACATTGCGCTAACACTCTTCCCACATCCGCTCTCGCCGACCAATCCGAGGGTTTCGCCCTCTTCAAGATCATAACTAACACCATCGACGGCTTTAACCACCCCTTCAAAGGTATAGAAATGGGTTCTTAGATTTTTAACTTCTAAAAGTGGGGACACTATATCCTCCGAATCTCTGAATTTACCCGTAATTACTAGTTGTTAACCTGATTTTTTGACTCCTCAGAATGGTGGGGAAGGGGAGACTCGAACTCCCACGCCTTTCGGCACATGATCCTAAATCATGCTCGTCTACCAATTCCGACACTCCCCCGCCAAAATTGGTCCGACAGCTCGCTTAGTCAGGTGGTGACCCGCCTCGGGATCGAACCGAGAACCTACTGATTAAGAGTCAGTTGCTCTGCCAATTGAGCTAGCGGGCCGATCTGGCCAATTTGAACGTAAAAACAAGATTAACACAGGTAGAGCAACTCATCAATTGGCTCATTAACAAATTATGTAAGGCTTAATGTTTAGTGACAAAATCCTTACTTGTTACTTCTATAATGCTGCTCGCGCTGAGTCAATATTGCCAATAACGCTAAGACAATTGCCGTTAAATAAACCGTTTCCGCCTGTATCCGGAATATGTATGCGTACACTAAACTTATTACGCATAATGCAACTAGAATTATCGTTGCCCAAGACCACATACCTGATCCTCCTGCATTTGATGCAAGTATGATAACTGAGATTGGAAACAAAACCTTACTATCAGAGGTACGGAAAAAACACAATTACTAGCAGTAGAAAATGTAATGCTAATAGGAAATCAACACAAGCTCAATCTATGATGTAGTGAGGCACTTTAAGTGCGACAATGCCTCTTAATACATCGAATAATCCGAATTATGGTTTTTACAACACAGGCAGTAAAGCCTGGCAACACAGTATTACTACAGTTTAGGAACGTCATCTCCCAAGCCACGATGTTCTAATATTAATGAAAGTTCCTTAATGTGGTCTTCCAGACTTTGTATATAGTCTGATTGCTTCTTTATCGTTAACTCCATCCTATCTATCTGTTCCCAATCCGATTGCATCCTCTTCGTCATAGAATAAGCCTCTCTAATACCAGCAGGCGTTCCACGCTGAAAAGTAGCATCCCTTTCTAATTTTTCTAAGCGGTCTACTAGATCACCGACAAGGGACCTTAATTGATGAACGCTGTAGTGTTCAAAATCTTGGGGCGATTTCATATCAATATCGATTACTCCGCATTTATTATTCACTGAGCCCATTACGCGATTCAATGCTAATTATCTAGTAGCGTCTAACCTAAACCTCACTTGAAATAAAACCATAGCAACAGTGTCAAAACCCCAAGCGACACTGATAACATGATTGCTAAAATTAGGAACGGAATCAGCCGATCTTCCCATGTGATGTATAACCCATCTCGATCTTTATCCCACATGCCATAACATATTACTCTCGAAACAAATACTCCTCAACAACCTCATACCATTGCATATGACTACTTACTGCCCAATGAAATTCGTCCGGGTAGATATATTCCGAGTAATATCCTGTGTATACTATCGACCATCAAGACTCATGTCCCTACTCTGAGCTAAACAGGTGTATAACATGACTTTGGCGAGTGAAGATACAGGATACCCGAATACTAGCCGTCTAAATAACTCAACAATAGCCACCAGCCTGATTTCCACACACGGACTAGAGCACATGTACGGCAGGAGCTTCTTAGTCCTGATACCAGCCATATATACGGCATTCGGGCTAGCCCCCATACAAGCCGGCCTGCTAGATGCTGTAAGACAACTATCAAGTGGCATCACCAGTATGAGCTGTGGTTTTTTCGTGGACATGTTTCAGCATCGTAGAGGGGAAGCTTTAGCTTTGAGCCTGCTATTGATAGGAATCGGGTACCTATTGGTTGCAATTTCCCCCACGTATTTACTAATACTGGCTGCTCTGGTAATAGCTTCTGCCGGCAGTGCGCTCTGGCATCCACCATCATTAGGTATCCTTTCACAACGTTTTCCTAATCGTAGGGGATTTTTCATATCATTACATCGATCATCCGGGAACGTAGGCGACTGGATAGGACCCGTAATAGTCGGGGTCTTACTCACGCTGTTAAGCAGTAATCCTCAAGCATGGAGATGGATAATGGGGGGAGGAACTCCCATTATGATTATCGCTTCGGTACTTATATTTATATTCCTAAGGAACATCGGTGGTTCTAGATCTACCGATAATAAGTTTTCGGAGAAATTCAAACGTCAATTCGCTGACATGCTCACATCATTCAAAGGTACTGGCATGTGGTCTATATTTACAGTCTCTGCAGTACGTGGGATGGGTGATAGAGCACTGTTATGGGTTATTCCTTTGTATTTATCGCAAGAATTAGGATTAGGTGGCTTTTGGGTAGGTGTTCACGTAGCGTTATTAGCCGCACCAGGCGTAATTGCTGGTCCTATCTTCGGAGTTCTCTCTGATCTTACAAGCCGGAAAATTGTTATAACTCTCATCATGGCAATAGCCATATTTTTACCAATCGCTATTGTCTTAGGTGGAAGTACTATAGTAATGACAATTTCTATAGCATTATTTGGCTTATTCTTATTTTCGGTAAATTCGTTGACTCAAGCAGCCGCTATAGACGTTGCAGAGAACAAAGGCCTGGAAGCGACATTTATAGGCCTAATGTGGGGGTCTAATGCCTTTTTCGGAGCTATATCGTCTGTTGCCGCTGGGGCGCTAGTAGGTGCCTTCGGTTGGCAAGCCGCGTTTTATTTTGCGGCCTTCTTGTTTGCTGTAGGATTTCTCAGTTCCCTAATGATGCCATCAAAACTAATACAAAGGACAACGGCTAAAACTTCATGAACCAAGACTTAAATCCTATCGTCACTATATATACAGATGGCTCATGCCTCGGGAACCCTGGCCCTGGGGGATACGGCGCTGTCATTACTACTCCAGAAGAATCTAAGGAAATATCCGAGGGATATCAATTAACAACGAATAATCGCATGGAAATTTTGGCTGTTATAAAAGCATTAGAAACGCTGTCCCAGATTTCCTCCGTGGATGTGTACAGTGACTCAAAGTACGTCGTAGACGCTATTACCAAAGGCTGGGCATCTAGATGGAGATCAAATGGGTGGATGAGGAACAGAAAGGAACCAGCAATCAACCCTGACCTGTGGGAAAGATTGCTAGATCTATGTTCTCAACACGTAGTAAAAATCAAGTGGGTAAAAGGCCACAGTGGAGACCATTACAATGAGAGATGCGATTATTTAGCAGTAGCAGCTGCTAAGGGGCATGATTTGCAAATCGACACAGGTTACTCCCAGTCACGATTGTAAATCCTGCAATGCGTCTGCATATTGTTCCGGAGTATTTAAATCCCACAGTACACAAGGATCGGTATCACTGACTCTATGAACACGTGACGCATGCATAGTTATTATCGATTTAAAGCCAAAATTCTCTTCCGATATATTTAGCAAATCAGCAACAAATTCCATTCCAAATATTATGGGATGTCCACCATTACCATCATACGTAGGGATTGTTATGTTACGCTGACTATTACCGTGACTCAGAACCAAACGAGAAATTACATCGCTGTTTCTAGGCTGGTCTACATTCAGAAATAAAATACAATCTGTGTCATTACTATCAATAGCGTTCAGGCCAACTTTTATTGAAGTAGTTCTACCTAGATCATAATCCTTATTTATAACACATCGGACTCGGGCCAAGTCTTTGATCTCAGGCATGAGCAATTCGGCATTATGGCCCAGAACTACAATTACTTCTTTAGCACCTGCTCCTATCAAAGTAGACACCTGATATTTAATTAACGTGCTGCCTTCCCAATGCAATAATGCTTTCATCTCTCCCATACGTTGGGACCTACCAGCAGCCAGAAGAATCGCGGTAAAACCAGCCATCTCAACAGCTCATACGTTAATCGAATTCTCGACTATATCTGAAGCTCTGTTTAAGTACCATTCACCCATTTGCAAAGGACTTCCCTTTCCTCCTCTACGCTCCATTATGATCTCTGACATAATGCTAACTGCTAACTCTTCTGGAGTCAGCGCACCAATATCCAAACCAATTGGAGATTTGACCTCTTTTAGACGATCAACTGATATCCCTTGAGCTAATAACCTCTGGTAGATCATTAATGTTTTCCTTCGACTACCTAGCAATCCTATATACCTGGCGGGTGTCTGAAGAGCTGACTCCAGCGCCATATCGTCATAGCGATGCCCTCTAGTTGCAACTACTACAAAGGTATTAACATTTATATTGATATGTTTCGCCCAATCATCATAGCTAGTAACAATCGTCTCATTAGCGTATGGAAACCGTTCTGCATTCGAAAATTCGTTGCGGTCATCAACGATCTGCACTGTATACCCCAAGCTATCAGCTAGATCTGCTGTTGCTTTTCCGACGTGACCACCACCTACCATTATCAGGGTTGGAGGAGTAGTAAAACCTTCAATGAAAATTTCCAAACCATCATCAGTAACGAAACTTTCAATAGCCCCTAAGTCAGCTATCCTCATGGCTATCTCTGTAGCTTTTTTATCTAGAGCAACGCTGCCTAATGAACCGTTAACTGTCCCGTCTACACTTAATAGCAATTTGGCTCCTAAAAGACCAGAATCGCTTTCATCTGAGACCACTGTAGCCAAAGCGACGGGTTCGCCACCATCATATGCTTCTAAAACCTTTTGACCAATATCCTGAAAATCATTGTTATTAGTCATAGGTTCTAAATAAAAATACATGGTTCCGCCGCATACCAATCCATCTCGAGCCGCTATATCTTCATTCAGAAAATATTCCTTAAATTCGGGACCGGCATTATTACGTAACATCTCTCTGGCGGCAAACCAAATATCACCTTCAACACATCCTCCGCCAAGTGTACCTACGCCGGTACCGTCTTCCTTGACCAACAGCATTGCCCCTGATTTTTGTGGAGTCGAACCTTTGGTCCTAACTACAGTAGCTAAGACGCAAGGTTGGGCATCCCTGAGTAGATTAACTGCCTCTTTAATAACTTCTTTCATGATTAGCCTCGATTAATACAACTTATGAAGCCAAAATACTACTACTATTATTCCACATTGTGAAAGTACCCACATACAACACTAACACGCAGCGAATATTAAAAGTTTAGAACCTCAATCAAACCAAAAGTTTGGATGATTTAGTACGAGTACTCCCGGCAGATTAACATGATTATAACTTATATCGTTATATTCTTGCCCAAAGCCCGATTTCCATGCCAATAAACACCTCACAATATGTAAAGTCGTGCTTAAAATAAGGTATAATAGTTATATATTTATGGGTATCATCGCAATCACAAGTAATAATGTAAAAGACGCATCTCAGTACGTGAAGATCTTAGAGTCTATGGGAGCCAATACTAAAGTAATAACTCCCGAAAATAACGACACACTCCACGAAAAGATGCATTCTACCTCAGCAATTCTGTTAAGTGATGGACCAAGGGTCTGGAGTCCTCCGGAAAGTCCCGATGCAAAAAATTCAGATGACGATATTATGAGTGTAGAACTAGACGAATTTGAATTAAACGTCACTAGAAAAGCATTAGATCTTGACCTACCTATCCTAGCCATAGGCAGAGGATTACATATATTGAACATGTGCCAAGGTGGCAAACCTCCTCTAGAAGTACCAGGGCATTCAGACCACCATCCTGATACAGAGAAAAAGTTAGTCCATACTATTTACCTATCTCCAGGAGCAAAGGCCTCAGCTGTGATAGGCAGTGCGGGATTTTTTAGAGTGAACAGCAATCATTCTTTCGGCCTACGGGAAATACAAAGGTCTCCTAGGCTCATGAGCACAGCATATTCTGTGGAAGATGGAATAATAGAAGGACTTGAGAGTCCCGAGCATAGCTGGGTAATAGCCCTACAATGCAATCCCGAATTACAAGATCAAGTACCTCGCAGTTTCTCCAACTTATTCCTAGCACTCGTAGAGCGCTCAGGCGTGTACCAATGACCTAATTGAAATCCAAAAATGGCCCTAGTCTGAGATTCCGAGCCAATACGATTGATCAAATAACTCAATAAAGCACCATCCCAAAAAGGAGCACACATGGTAACTACTAATGACACCAATCCCGACGGGAGAATTAATCCTGTAAGAATAGTAGACGAGATGCGAACATCGTATCTAACCTACGCTATGAGCGTCATAGTATCCAGGGCACTTCCTGACGTCCGCGACGGACTCAAACCTGTCCAACGCAGAATACTTTACGCAATGCACGACATGGGTATAAGACCAAACGGACAACATAGGAAAAGCGCCCGTATAGCGGGAGAGGTGTTGGGGAAATTCCACCCTCATGGAGAATCCTCGGTATACGATACTTTAGTAAGAATGGCTCAACCGTTCTCTATGCGATATCCCCTGATAGATGGTCAAGGTAATTTTGGAAGCGTAGACGGTGATCCCCCGGCGGCCATGAGATATACCGAAGCACGTCTCGCAAGCATTGCAGATGAACTACTGTCGGATATTGATCAAGATACAGTCGATTTTCTGCCTAATTTCGACGATTCCATGCAAGAACCATCTGTCCTACCAAGCAGATTACCTAATATGCTGGTGAACGGTGCCTCTGGAATAGCCGTTGGTATGGCAACCAACATGCCTCCCCATAACTTAAGTGAAATCTGCGACGCCATATGTCATGTCATAGAGAAGCCCGACTGCAGCATAGACGATTTAATTAAGTTGGTGCCAGGCCCAGACTTCCCAACGGCAGGGATCATCAGGGGAACAGCAGGAATTATAGACGCATATACCACTGGCCGCGGTAAAATAATCATGGAAGCAGATACTGAGATTGAAGAAATTAGAGGTGATCGCAGAAGGATCATCATCAATGAATTACCTTACCAAGTAAATAAGGCTAACTTGGTAGAAAAAATAGCCCAATTAGTACGAGACAAAAAGATCGACGGCATTTCTGATATTCGTGATGAATCTGACCGCCATGGCATGCGAGTTGTAATTGAGCTCCGTAGAGATGCTCAACCCAGCATAGTCCTCAACAATTTATACAAACACACCTCGATGAGATCTTCGTTCAACACCATCATGTTGGCATTGGTAGATGGACAACCTCAAGTATTAACTCTAAAGCGTGCATTGTCTTTATTTATTGATCATCGCAAAGAAGTTATTCGTAGGCGATCCGAATTCCAGTTGCAAAAGGCACGTGACCGCGACCATATAGTTCAAGGATTATTACTAGCATTAGACCAAATGGATGAAGTCATAGCTACCATCAGATCTTCAGACGATGTTGAAGCAGCACGAACGAACCTCATGCAAAGGTTCGATCTTGACCAAGTACAATCCCAAGCTATTCTCGACATGCAACTAAGAAGATTAGCAGCTCTAGAAAGGGAAAGGTTAGAAAATGAACACAACGATCTTGTCGCTACAATATCTAGCCTAGTAGAACTCCTGGCCAGCCCAGAGAAAATACTAAATGCAGTAAAAACGGAAACCCGGAAATTAAAGAAGGACTTCGGGGATGCCCGCCGAACTGTAATCCATCTAGACGAGGTAGAAGATCAGACGATAGAGCAATTTATACCTCATCAAGATGTGGTAATTACATTAAGTCAAAAAGGCTACATTAAGCGCGTCCCATCTGCGACTTACAAGACACAGCACCGCGGAGGTAAAGGCGTTCGGGGAATGACTACTAGAGACGACGACGCACTAAAAGAGCTCGTGGTAGTAGATACGCACGACACCCTATTGTTTTTCACCAATCGCGGCCGAGTGTACCCCCTAAGAGTATTTCAATTGGCCCCAGACACATCCCGAACTAGTAGAGGCACTCTACTAGTGAATTTAATTCCGCTCGGACCAGGAGAACAAATCCAAACCATGCTTGCCACCAAGAATCCCAAAGAAGGAGATTTATTAGTATTGGCAACCCACCTAGGTGAGGTCAAAGCGTTGAAAGAAGGGGCTCTTTCAAACATACAGGCTAGAGGACTAATAGTAATGGACCTAGAATCTGGCGATGAACTGGTTAGTGTAAAACAACTAGGTGATGCACAAGATGTTGTGATGGTATCTGAAACCGGACAAAGCATAAGGTTTCCTATTAGAAACCTTGCTCCCAGATCTCGTACCGCAGGTGGTGTACGAGGTATGAGGTTACGCCAAGATGACAAGGTAGTAACCATGCTTACTGTAACACCTGACGACCGATTGCTAGTGGTCAGCGAGGGAGGATATGGTAAAGCCACACCTCTATCAATGTACCCAACGCAAACTAGAGGAGGCTTAGGTGTACGGACCTTCAAAGTCACAGATAAAACTGGGAGGGTAGCAGCCGCCCGAGTCGTATCTGAAACCGAAGGACAAGAAGTATTCATAATCTCAGCTATGGCCCAGGTAGTGCGCATAAACCTAGAAGATGTCCGTATTACGGGCCGAGATACTCAAGGCGTCATTGTCTGGCGAGACCGAGATCCTGACGACTACGTAGCATCAATAGCATGTTTCCAAGAAACTGACTACAGTGAAGAAATACCTCAAGCTAACTCGAAGCAATCTGAGGAGCAGACCGAAGAGCAAGCTGACGAAGAATAGCACCTTCGGGAGGCTCGTATGCCAGAAAATGCATACGAGCCTCCCGGTTCTAAAGCAAAAGTTTTACGAAATCAATCACCACATAATAGTTTCGAGCATATCCAAACTAAGATTATACGTTTGTTTCGTAACCTAGATTACCGTATAATTAATGTGGAGTCATAAAATAATTTCTCACCACTAAAAAGGAATACATTCGATGAAATTGGTTTTTATTCACGGTGCCGGTAGTTCAAGTTTATCTTCCTATTATCAACTACGGCATTTCCGGAACTCCAAAGCACTAGACCTCCCAGGGCATCCTAACGGAAAGCCCTGTGTGTCAATAGACGGATATCTTGAATGGGTTAGAGGGTTCATAACTGCTCGGAGATATAAAGATGTCATACTTTGTGGACATTCTATGGGAGGCGCCATAGCGATCCAACACGCCCTGAAGTATCCCGATGAAATTCGAGGGTTAATCTTGATCGGTACAGGCGCCAAACTCAGAGTTCACCCTGATTATCTTGAACAATGTCGAAATCCTGGAACTAACAATAGTGAATGGTTACAGCATCAAGAAAGCTATTTCACAGGCGTGGAGTCAGATATACACAGAGTTTTAATGCAGCGGGCTCAAGAAATTGGCCCACAAGTTGAGCTGAACGACCTCTTGGCATGTGACTCATTTGACGCAATGAGTAAAGTTGAAACTATTGGATTACCCACACTCATTTTATGTGGCGATCAAGATGAAATGACACCTATCAAATACGCTGATTATTTGTCCGAGAAAATCCATGATTCTCAAAAGTACGTTATTGATGGCGCGCAACATTTCGCGCAACTCCAAAATTACAGACAAGTAAACGCACGCATAGAAGAATTTGTAAATTCTATCAAATAATGTCTAGCTTTTATGCGGGTGGTACCATCTACTCTGATAAAACATCAGCGGTTCAGAGCCATCACTTTGGCTAAGATTTACTACCTGTCCAACATAGATAGTATGATCTCCGTAAACGTGAGTGCCCGATACGTCACAGCTGAATGACACCATCGCATCTTTTAGAACAGGCACTCCCACTTCATCAATATTATAGGTATAATCCGCGTCTCCTTGACGATCCTCGGGACGTTTTGCAAAATAAGCGCCGAGGTACTCCTGATCTTCCGCTAATATATTCACCCCGAATTTTCCGTTATTACTTACAAATCCATGAGTATTCGTTCCGTGCGCAACACACACTAATATCGTCGGAGGCTCTAAACATACAGAAGTAAACGAGTTAGCAGTCATAGAATGTGGCTCACCCTTATCATCAACACTCGATACTACCGTCACTCCTGTAGCAAATTTTGACATTGCAGTTCTAAAATCGTCTCTGTTAACCACTCTTCAGATATCTCCTTAATTTTCGTGTAATTATACCTATTTTCTCCCAAGTATTGTACATTATTCTCATATCAGCAATTACTTGCAACCAAGAATAGTCCTATCTATATAGATTAAACCACTCGGAACTATTCTTAAAATTACCGAAATCCATAATGCCCTTATCCAATTTCGCCACCGCACCCTTGGGAATCAAGTCCTGAAAATGGTCAGGATATGTCAATTGAGCCAGTATCTCTAGACCATGAACTATCCTAGGACCAGGTCTACTGAGATACACATGGTCAATCAGATAGACTTCCCCGTTCTGTACGGCTGGCAAATCGTACCATCCCGGCTGATCAACCAGCCAAGGCACTTCCCTGGAATTCCTATTAATATCAGATGAGCAAAGATCAATAAATAGTTTATCGGGCGCATATTCTACAACGTCATGCCATTTTATCCTTTGGGCATCACATCCTGGCTGATAAGCAGTAACTCCTACCATATTCAACACATCACTAATCCAATGGCCACCAATCACCAGAGGATCCACACCTTCTATGGAGAATACTTTAGGCCGATCCTTTACTGCATTAATCCTCTGGGCAATAGTATCAATCCTCTCGCGCATGCCTTGTAATAATTCTTGCGCTACCATCGGAACACAACAAGCTACCCCTACTCGTTCAATACACGTTAATATTTCTTCTAATGTCCTCGGGTTTAGGACTAGAACTTCAGGGAGCACATCTAAATTAACAAGAGTGTTTTCAACGGTTCCGACATCTATTTCACAGAAATAACATAAATCTTGTGTTAGTACGATATCGATATTTGAATTTGCTAATAGTTCTTCATCTACAGTATATGGAGATTCACCAGACACCAAAATGTTACGCATTGCTGTTTCCACTTCAGCACTCGAAAGGCTACTAACATCTATACGACTCCGTGACACTATAGGTTTATTTTTAGCTTCATCAGGATAATCGCACAAATCTGTGACACCTACGATCGAATCTCCTAAGCCTAGAGCAAACGCTATTTCAGTGCCACTTGGCAATAAGGAACATATATTCAATGTACTATCCAATCTAAAACACTAACCTTGTAGGGCATAAATGAAACTAGTTACTTAACCCATTTTCAAAAAACGCTTGAAATAAAGCCACAAGGTCATTGTTATGATTATATCTACAACTATTGATTTCTATGGATATAGTCTCATAAGACTATAGATTCAAGCAAAGATGTACTCGTTTTAACAAATGGACAGTTCCCACGCTGATAAGACTCAATACCTGAGAAACTTAGGCTAGCTGCGACATCGGTAATGATACCGAAAAAACCGATGCTATGCCGAAGACCTAAGCCGCGATTATCTTATCTAGAAACGCATGGGAACCCTTCTCCACCCACGCATTCCATGAAGTCATAACGAATTTAACACCTCTGTCTATATATCGCTCGACGTTGTCATCGTTAACTAGGGTACCTGCTACACGTCCTGAGGATATAATCTTATCCAGACTTGCATTAATAGCCTCTTGAACATCTGGATGACTAGGATTACCAATATGGCCCATGGTTTGTGACAGATCAGATGGAGCTATGAAGAATACATCTATATAATCGACTTTCAGTATTTCATCTAGGTTTCTCAACGCCTCTATCTCTTCCAGTAACACCACCACCATAGTCTGGTCATTGGCCTTCTGAAAATAATCTCCGACCCCATACGACTGTCTGCCGGGAAACATACCTCTATATCCCAAAGGGGAAAACTTGCTAGCTCCCACAGATGCCTCCGCCGATTCACGGTTGTTAACATGAGGAACGACTATCCCCATAGAGCCTCTATCTAGAGTCCTAGTGATTAGCCCCGGATCATTAGAATTAACTCTAGTCAATGACGATAAACCCCATAAATCACACGATCTGCTCATATCACTGATGTTTTCCCAACTAGGACTCCCATGTTCGCACTCAATCCATGCCGCATCGAAGCCTAGAGGTCCTAAAAAGTCTATGATTTCGCTGGTCATATTACCCATAATACCCGTTGCTACCTGACCAGACGATAATTTTTCTTTTGCCACATTATTTCGTATTGTCGCCATGAAGCCTCTCTTATCCGATTATCGGTAAATATATAGTGATTTAAGGATGTAACTTACGTTCATATCCTCTGGGAGTAATCATTCTGTTTTTATGCTGATAGGTTGTAGAATTACCAATTATGACTGTTGTAAACATATCTACAAACTGTATGCTGCTATCCAACTCTCCTAAAGTCGTTATTAACAACGATTGATTCGGACGGAAGGCATCCTTTACCAGACCGACAGGTGTCTCCGGAGAACGATCTGACAATAATATTTCCCTAGCCTCTATTAGATGATTTTGGCGAGCCTTACTTCTAGGATTATATAAGGCTATTACAAAATCTCCTACGGAAGCAGCTTTTATACGCTTGGTTATAATTTCCCAGGGCGTTAACAAATCGCTAAGGCTAATAGCACAAAAATCCTGCATCAAAGGCGAACCTAGTAACGATGCCGCTGACTGGAGGGCTGATACCCCTGGAATTACTTCTACATCTGGATTTACGCCATCCCAGCCTTGCTCTGTCAAAATAGTAAATAGTGGGCCTGCCATGCCATATATACCCGCATCCCCCGAAGATACTAGGGCCACACTATGACCTGAGCTAGCCAACTCGAAGGTACGATTCGCTCGATCCAATTCCTGACCCAATTCCATTGATACTAATGTTTGGTCAGATATCAGGTCACTTATTTGGTCTATATATCCTTTATAACCAACAATTACATCACAATCACGAATAATATCCACAGCGTTAGGGGTAGTCATCTTAAGATCACCCGGCCCCAATCCTATGAGAGAGATTCGTCCTGTCTTACTTACGCTATTTGTCATATATACCACTCAACCATCCTACAAAAGGAATTCTTTAATCATATTTGATACGTGCCGCCGACACGGTAGCACACTCACTTTTACGTTTATTCATTACTAGATCATACGAATCGGCTGCTAAAAGTGAAGATGGCTCAGAAACACCCCATACACCTAGAAGACTATGGGCTTTTTCTGATCTATCGAGCTGAAAGTCCCAGGAACTATCAGACTCTTTATCGAAAACATTGTTTAGTTCTTCAACACTGTAACTGTACAAAGGAACCCCATACTTTTCAGATAACTCGAGTAATCCCGGTTCATCTTGTTTAATCTCAGCTGTAGCAAAAGCTGCGATGCTTAACAAAGAAAGTCCAGCTTCCCCAAAAGAGTTGGTTAACAACTCATTCAATTTATCTACAGGAACTCCTCTCCTGCATCCCATTCCTACAACCAACGACTTGGGATGATATACAACAGTACTCTTCCCGTGTTGTAAAGCCGAACCGAACGCCAATTCCACGTCCAGATCACTTATGATTAACCTAAGATCTACACTGGCAGAAAATAAATCACCCAGATCATCGTATCGGCTGACGACATTAGCCAACGATTCTAGCCCCACAAGCCAATCCCTCTGTCCGGAATTCTGGTAAACACCAATACTTCCGCCATTTATGATCATAGCGCTTGCCCTAGTAATTGTAAGCGAATCACTGGTTAGGACCCAGCCCAATTCTTTTCCCAGTAAATCTATCGGTATAGTCCCCAGTACGTGAGAAGCGGAGGTAATCACTGGAATAGAACCCAATACTTCAGAGACTTCTTGCGTAGCCTTATCAGCTCCACCTATATGGCCAGACACAATACTTACGGCAAATTTACCCATCTCATCTACAGAGATCACAGCGGGGTCTACCGTCTTGGTTTTAAGATGTGGCGCGATTAATCTGACAGTCGCTCCGACTGGAAGAAACAAAACTATTACGTCATAACCATGAAATATTCTACTTATTATAGGTCTAAGAGGAAGGTCATAACTTATGTAGTTGATAGCATATTCAGAGAATCTGCTATCAACATATAGATCAGCTCGGTCTTCATATGCCTGTTTCAGCCTACTAGCGAGCACAGTTCCATTCTTGGACACGGCTACTATAGCTGTCTTGGACATTAGCCTAAGCTTTTACTGAATCAGCAGACGTAACAGTTTTATCCTTGTCCTTGGCTAATGACCTATTACGGCGTGAAGCTTTGCGATATAGATGGGTATAAGTCTCCGAATATAAATGGGACGAAGCCAGTTCCTCTGATCTGGTTGAATCAGGGAGTCTGACATCCGGATTAACCGCCTGACCTACAATAATAACCGCCTGAAGTGTTATTTTAGCCTCTCGGACTTTGGCAGCTATATCTGCCAAAGTACCCCTGATGATCAATTCCTCTGGCCAGCCCACCCGATATGCTACAGCGATAGGAGTATCTTTGGTATAGCCGGCCGATCTCAGTTCTCTGACAATTTTTGTCATCCTCGTTACACTCAAGAATATTACTAAAGAGCATCCATGTGAGGCTAAGCTTTTCAAATCTTCACCAGGAGGCAAAGACACCCGCCCTTCAGCTCTGGTCATGATAATGCTTTGAGATATTTCCGGGACCGTTAACTCTGCTTTTAACACAGCGGCTGCCGCAAATGCTGAACTAACCCCTGGAATTATTTCATAATCAATATCTTCGGATTCGAGAATCCTCATTTGCTCCAGTATTGCTCCGTAAATCGACGGATCGCCGCTCTGTACTCTGGCTACGGTTTTCCCTTCGGAAACCGCCTTAAGAGTAACCTCCATAATTTGAGGCAGAGTCATCGTCTTACTGCCGTAGACTTCTGCATTATCATTCGCGTAAGATACTACTTCTTCCGGAACCAAAGAATTAGCATATATAACTACATCAGACTCTTCAATGATTCTTTTTGCTTTGAGAGTCAGTAATTCTGGATCGCCCGGGCCCCCACCTACAAAGTATACTTTCCCATTTGTCTTATTCATAAATATTCACTTCCTGATTATCAATAATGAAAAATAATCTAGATCCTCACCAGATAATTGGTTAAGATCTCTTACGACTTCTTCTCTACTAGTGGATGCTCTTCTTACATAAATCCCTTTACCAGCCAACCCGAGTTGTTCTAAATTCGCTAATGCCTGTAAAAGGGTCCGATTTACTTTCATTAGAACTATAGTATCGTAATTAGCTATCGCCTCACTCAAATCATCAATACCATACACCGCAGGTAGTATAGCCAAACGCTGACCATGAGTCACTAATGGGACACTAGCGCTCGCCGCCGCCGCCATCACTGACGAAACACCTGGAACTATCTCTACGGCAAGATCTGGGTGGTTGTTTTTCAAACTCTCCAGTACATATGAGAAAGTACTGTAAATCATTGGGTCCCCTTCAGTTATAAAAGCCACATCAGTACCGTTTTCCAGCATGACGGCAATCTCTTCGGCAGCTCCAACCCAAGCTGATAGAGCTCCTGACTCATCATCCGTAGGAAATTCAACTCGCATTATCTCTTGGCGAGTCTCATCTATGAACCCTTTTGCGATAGTGTATGCAAAACTCTCAGAGCTTGTCTCTGATTGAGGCATACATATCACCGAAACATCTTTCAATACCCGCTGGGCTTTTATGGTCAGCAGTTCCGGATCTCCTGGACCGACGCCTACACCGTACAGTGTGCCTTTACTCACAAATCATCCCCCTAGTCTAAAGTCCCCGTCACAATGAATACAGGATTCAGTGCTTGCAATCTTAGTTCCCCTCCGACCATCTCTTTTGATCTGGACGCATTAATCATCACCAATTCGCTAGAAAATCCCAAATCCTTCATATCGTCATAAACTTTTTGTGTACGATCCAATAAAGCCAAATTTACAACGATCCGACCACCATGTTTTATTCTAGCCCTCGAAACTTCTAAAATACTTTTCAAGTTACCACCGCTTCCACCAACAAATATGGAGTCTGGATCCTCAAGATCGTATAAAACTTTTGGAGCTTCACCCTGTACAATCTCCACGTTACCCGATCCATAATTATCGACATTATTTCTTAGTAGATCTATGCTCTTAATATCTTTCTCTATTGCGTAGACAACGCCTGCGGCCGAAATATGACTAGACTCTATAGCAACTGACCCAGATCCTGAACCTATATCCCACAGGACACTATCAGATCTTAACCCTAAACTATGAATACTAACTGCGCGTACTTCCTTTTTAGTAATCTGACCAACCAGTGGAGTCCGTTGTTCGAAAACTTCGTCTGGCAATCCATAACGCATATGTGCATTATTAACCACTGGAGTCACTCAGTTCTTTCTATCTAGATGTGGTATACCCTCTAACGAGGTAGATGCGCTCGCAAGAAGAGTCCCATCAAAATCGAAGCACATCGCATCCACAATTAAGTCACCCGATTCATTCCCTAGTAGCTTGTGACTTTCTTCGCACACCATTTGACACATGACAGGAAACACATTCATCAAGTCATTTTCTTGCGCAATTTCTTGAAAATGCCTCGCGCTACTAGCTTCTTTTATTTCTTGCTGCACTGCTGCAGACGCTCCACAATCTGACGCTAGAGTCGCTAGAAATTCAGTATCGACACGATTCCCCGCAACATGAGTTACAAAGTAACCCATAGCCATTTTTGAAAACTTCCCTACCATACCCACGTGTGTTGCCCTTTTAACATTACGCATAGTACATCTTTTAAGAGCAGGGCCACTAAATATTCCGGCTTCTATATAAGCCATATCAGGCAAACTCAGTAGCGGTTTAGAAAATTCTTCGCTGCGAGTTCCTGTGGATAATACCAAATGAGATAATCCGTTAGTAGCAGCTACATCTATCGCTAAATGCACACTGGCTCTCCAAGAAGCAGTGGAGAAGGGTTGCACAACACCTGTACTTCCAAGAATGGATATCCCGCCCAAAACCCCCAGTCTAGAGTTAGTTGTTTTTAGTGCTATTTCTTCTCCTCCGGGAACCGATATTTCCACTATGAAACCCGTCTGAGGATCAAAACCTTGGCTTACGGCTGCCTGCTGAATAGATTCAGAAATCATCCTTCGAGGCACTCTGGTAACCGCCGGTTCTCCTACATCTATCCCAGTCCCGGGACGTGTCACAAGCCCTACGCCTTCCCCTCTAGTAATAGTGACACCACTACCATTGTTGTCGCGTGACACTTTGACACATATCTCCGCTCCATGAGTAGCGTCAGGATCGTCTCCTCCGTCCTTTATTACGGAACAAAGGACATGTTCTGAATCAATTATTTCGTATCGGTGAATGGTTAATTCAGCAGATTGGCCAATAGGTAAATCAATCAGAACGGTTGGTATCTCCTGACCTGATAACAGTCTGATCACAGCGGCCTTAGCAGCAGCAGCAGCAGTGGAACCCGTAGTATAACCAGTCCGTAAATTACGCGGCCCCACAGTCTGTTTACTGTAATCGCTCTCCTCTGATTTGTTGTACATATTTCGATTAGTCATATTCGAATACTCTAGTTCTTATCTTATCACTAATAATTATTCCAAATAGTTCTTATCCGTTCCGCTGCGACCTGAACTATACGTTCATCCACTCCAAGCGGAGGGGCGATAATCATGGGGATATGCTTGTACAATTCTTGTAATTCCGATATTCCCCCAACTATATTTCGCTGCAAAATTAAACCAGGGAAGAATACATACGGTATACAAACAATAGCTTGTACACCTCGTGTCTTGACCAGTGCCTCAACCGCGTATTCCATGGTGGGATCCCCATAGTGCGATTGAGCAACTTCAACTGCATATCCGGTCCCAAGCCTTTTTTCTACCACGTCACCAAGTTCTTGAAGCCAAAGACATGAATCGTATTCGCTCTTCGTACCAGCCTTCACCAATAGGACACCGACCGTCCCACCATTTAATTCAGGAATATCTTCTTGCATCTCAAATAGTCTATCGTAAACCACATCAGCTAATCTGGCATCATACCCAAGCCCTTGAGCTAAACGTATTTCCAAATCAGGTGCCTTAGCCTTAAGTTCTTCCAAGACTTCATCCATCTCTTCAGTTGCATGTTTCCCGTTCCCAAGCAAATATGGCATAACTACTGCCTTCCTGATTCCTCTATCTACCAACATTTGAATAGCCTGATCAGGATGAGGTTCTATAAACTCTAGACACGACAAAACCACTTCTGAATTCTCAGACCCTAAGAGGTTCTGCAAAGTTGCGGCAGCGCCTTTAAGGCCAACAGGAGTACTTGGACAGTCTCTACACCATCTTGGAGAAGTGTCCGTACGATCCCACGCACAGGAACATTCAGATTTGCTAGTTCCTCGCTGACTTCCATGGCAGAGAAGCACTATTCCCAATTTGTCTTCTGTCGATTTCATATCTACGTTTTTATCGAGTTCATCCACTATTAAAAATGCTCTCCTAGATTATTTATAGCAGGTCAAGCAATCCGTTTACAGTAGCAGCAGCAGCAGAACTACCGCCACGGTTACCCAAAATAGTTATAAAAGGTAAATCTCTTTTAGCAAGTTCATCTTTCGATTCCGCACACGCTACGAATCCAACCGGCATGCCAATTATCAACGCAGGTTTAACTTTCCCCTCATCTATTAAGTCCAGTAATGCTAAAAGAGCTGTAGGAGCATTACCAATAGCAACTATAGACCCGTCAATACTCCCTGACATTTCTCGGATAGCAGCCACCGATCTAGTCGTACCTTCTCTCTTTGCACGTTCTGAAACCTCTGGAGTATCAATCTCACATCTGGTCTGGACATTGCTCCGAGATAAATGAGATTTAGATATGCCAACTTGCACCATTCGCACATCAGTCAGAACAGATTTAGAATTTCGGAGAGAAAGAAGCCCACTCTCAATAGCCTCGTGGCTAAACCTGACTGAAGAGGCTATAACTGGATCACCTTCGGCTCTCACTATCCTAAACAGAATATATTTTTCATGGTCATTCAAATCTTTGGGATAAACTAAGCTTTCCTCCACCATCTCCAAGCTCGTACGATCTATTTCGTCAGGGAGCAGAGCTAATCTTTCAACTAATGACATATAGTTTCTTCCTAGAACAAACTGTTTTCAATTAAATACCCCCCCTGACAGTACGCGATCAGGGGGGGTCAACTTACATCACGGGTCTCTATTAAGAATACTACCGTAGATATTAAATCGGTGTCCCTGTTAGCGCAGGGTTGGAACCTTTCTCCCTCGGCGGGTCTCCTGACTCACGGATCTTAGCTTACCGATGCCTTCCCACTCTTACGACGCAGTGGCTTCAGTTCGGTTTACTCCCCGCACACAGTGGCGCAACCGCGACGGATTTACACCGTCTTCCCCATTAAATCCTAGGATTCCCTTAGGAGATATCTATATTTTTTGTTCTCACTATTAATAGTAAATACTATGTAACCTTACCCGGTAATATAGACCAGCCCTATAATGATGTCAATAAACTACTCTCACACTGTTTTGACCAACGCTTCATAGGCTCATATAATCGAGCCATCACATATGGACTAGCTATTATGGAAAAACTCGTTCTTGAACCTATACAAAATATTTCAGGAGAGGTGCATCTCCCAGGTTCCAAAAGCTTGTCAAACAGGCTTCTCCTATTGTCAGCAATATCAAAAGGGCAAACCGAGGTATATAACATCTTAGATAGTGACGATACTAGTTATATGCTAAATGCCTTAAATTCATTAGGAATCAAATACGAGATATCTGACGATAAGACCACATGCCTTATAGAAGGAGTTGGAGGCCCTTTCTCTGTACCAGAGACGGACCTCTACTTAGGAAATGCAGGAACAGCAGTACGCCCATTATGTGCAGTTTTATGTTCTGGCATCGGAAACCATATAATACGTGGCGATCAGCGCATGTACGAACGACCCATAAAGGATTTAGTTGACGCCCTTAGACAACTGGGCTCCACTATTGAATATTTAGGCAACGATGGTTTTCCACCGCTTAGAATTAATGCTCATGGTATCAAAGGTGGTCAAGTTGATATAAAAGGTAATATTTCAAGCCAGTACCTAACCGCCATGCTATTGACTTCTCCATTATCTCAATCACCTATTCAAATCAATGTTATAGGCGAACTTGTTTCTAAACCTTATATCGATATGACTCTATCAGTAATGAAAAAATTTGGAGTCAATGTAGTGAATGATAACTATCAATCATTTGTCATATCAGGTTCTGAGCAATACATATCGCCAAAAACTGTTTTAGTAGAAGGTGACGCTTCTTCAGCAAGTTATTTCATGGCTGCCGCGGCTATCGGAGGAGGACCAATACGGCTACGCGGGATAGGATCAGAAAGCATCCAAGGAGATGTACAAGTTACTGAAGTCTTGAATCAAATGGGTGCTAAAGTCACTATGGGAACAGACTGGGTAGAAGTAGAGCGGAATACTTTGTCAGGGGTAGATTTAGATCTAAACCACATACCAGATGCCGCTATGACTATAGCCACCACTGCCCTATTCGCAGATGGACCAACCACAATAAGAAATATAGGTAACTGGAGGGTTAAAGAAACAGATCGTTTATCGGCAATGGCGACAGAATTGCGGAAAGTAGGAGCCGAAGTAATAGAAGGGCAAGACTACTTGAAAATCACACCTCCCCCAAAAATCCTGCCAGCTACAATCGACACGTACAACGATCATAGAATGGCGATGTGTTTTTCGTTGGCCGCCCTAGGAGATGCGCCGATAACTATCAATGACCCAGGGTGTGTATCAAAAACTTTCCCAGAATATTTTGATCTGTTCTCGAGCCTTTGCTCTCTATAAAAGCCAATGTTTCCTATTCTAGGAGACCACTATATTAACCAAACGTCCTGGTATATATATAGCTTTACGCACAGTATTTCCCTCTGTGTAGATCTTAACTTTAGTGCTGTTTAAAGCTAAATGTTCTGCGGTCTCCTGATCGATATCAACTGGAACATCAATTCTATCTCGCACTTTGCCATTCACCTGAACCACCAAGGTAACCATATCCTCTGAAGCTAACTGATCATCCCATTCTGGAAATGGATTTTCGTGGATACTATATCCGTATCCATTTTTCTCCCACAGTTCTTCAGAGATATGCGGCGCTATTGGCGCAAGCATTAGCAAAAAGCTTTTAACGCAATCTCGCCATATCTGTGAATTTATGCTCGATTCATTCCATACCTTACTCAGATGATTCGAGAACTCCATTAAAGCAGCTATAGCTGTGTTGAACTTAAATTTATCAAGTTCTACATAGCATTTTCGAATAGTCTGATGCAAAAGCTTCACCGTCTCTTTGCATTTGTCATCATCAGAAACAGTAGAGTCCAACACAGTTCCATCTCTTTCACACAAAACCCAGACTCTGTTTAGCCAACGTGCAATACCATTTATTCCAACATCGCTCCACGGTCCACCTTGATCCCAAGGCCCTATAAACATAAGAAAACACCGAACAGCATCAGCGCCTAAGTCAACGATGACATCGTCAGGATTTACCACATTTCCTCTGCTTTTACTCATCTTCTCATGATCTTCGCCAAGGATAACTCCTTGGTTAAAAAGCCTTAGGAATGGTTCGTCGAATTGCACCACGCCAGTATCTTTAAGAGCTTTAATAAAAAACCGTGAATAAAGGAGGTGCATTACAGCATGTTCTGCCCCCCCTGTATATTGGTCTACTGACATCCAATTATGTACAGCATCAGGGTCAAATGGAGCATCAACCGAATGAGGACTCGTATATCGAAGCATGTACCAAGAGGAGTCAAAGAAAGTATCCATAGTATCAGTTTCTCTACGAGCCGCCGATTGACAATTAGGACAATCTACATTGACAAAATCCGCATTCGCGGCCAGGGGAGATTCTCCGGTGGGTGTAAAGTCCGCATCAGGAGGAAGTAGAACAGGGAGATCGTCTTCTCGCACAGGCACTATCCCACAACTGTCACAATAAATCATCGGTATGGGCGTACCCCAGTATCTCTGCCTAGATATCAACCAATCTCTAATACGGTAAGAGATTGTTGTATGCCCCCAGCCTTTTGCTTCAATATCGGAGGATATGGCTTTTATGCCTTCCGAGTTAGTCATACCATCATAGGCCAGCGAATTAGTCATAAATCCATCCGCAATATAAGCCTCTGTCGGCTCACTACCATCCCAGTCTATTGGGGCAATTACAGTCCTGATCGGCAATCCGAATTTCTTTGCAAAGTCAAAATCCCTAGAATCATGTGCTGGAACACCCATTACAGCCCCAGTCCCATATGTAGTCAATACATAATCAGCTGTGTATATTGGGATTTTTTCACCATTAACCCTATTCACCGCATATGAACCTAAAAACACACCAGTCTTATCTTTATCTACAGACAGTCGATCTACCTCCGAAGCTTGTCTAGCTTTGCTAACGTACTCAGATACTTCATCCCGCATATCAGAGGTAGTCAACTCATCTACAAGAGCATGCTCCGGAGCCAAAACTAAAAACGTAACTCCAAATATAGTGTCTATTCGAGTGGTAAATGCTCTAATTTCTGGGAGCGATACACTACAATTCTCGATATCGAAACTGATTTCCACACCGTCGCTTCGACCTATCCAATTACGCTGCATTGTTAATATTCTATCGGGCCATTCCAACAAACCTGAGAAATCTAACAGTTGTTCACAATAATCAGTTATCTTAAGAAACCACTGTTCTAAATCTCTTCTGGTTATCTGAGTATCACAACGCTCACAAGCTCCATTCAGAACCTGTTCATTCGCCAATACGGTCTGACACGATGGACACCACACTACAGGTGCCAGAGATCTATATGCCAGACCCTGATTAAATAGTTTAAGGAATAACCATTGGTTCCATTTATAGTACTCCGGCAAACAACAAATTATTTCTCTATCCCAATCGTATATTGCCCCTAGAGATCTAAGTTGGCGTCTCATATTATCAATGTTGCTCATAGTCCATTCATGAGGATGAATCCCTCGACTTATTGCAGCATTTTCAGCTGGCAGGCCAAAGGCATCGAACCCTATCGGATGCAGAACATTGTATCCCTGCATCCGCTTGAAACGCGCATGACAATCAGCAGGAGCCATAGCGTACCAGTGGCCTATGTGCAAATCACCCGAAGGATACGGATACATTGTCATCTCATACCATTTAGGTCTATCCGCAGAATCGGATACTTTATGCATGGCATCCCTTTCCCATCGTTCTTGCCATTTTGCGTCCATTTCTGAAGGGTCATATCTAAGTTCAACTTGTCTGGAGTTAGTAGACATTCTTAACTACCTCTAATCACTTACCGGTACAGAGCTTACAGTATACAAAACCTACTAGGCCCTTGTCTTTCGTATATCTGATCAAATAAGCTTTTAGGTGCATTGACATAAGCTATGCAAATCAATAGAATCCCGGTGTACAGACCATGGCTCGCTGGAGTGCGATATAAAAGCTCAAAGTCTGACAAAAGGTTACTCAAATAACCATACTGAATTATGGACGTAGGCCTGAAATCCAATCGGATAGCGTCTTATATTTAGTGGAGATCTTTTAATTGGACGCAAATCGCCCTAGGCGGCCAAGAGACGTCGTTGTGAGGCAACCAAGGACAGATCAGCTAGAACCAACTATAGCTGAAGAGCTGCCCTACCGTCACCCGCATAGGATAGTCACAACCCCATTCGTATTAGCTATAGGGTTTGCCTTATTTATTCTCTTAACCGCTTTTCTATTACTCCTCCCAATATCAAACACTACAAATGATTTCACTGAATTTGACACGGCATTTTTCACAGCCACATCAGCCGTAACAGTTACAGGGCACATCGTTGTAAATACATCCTCCTATTGGAGTACATTTGGACAGATTGTAATTTTTGCTTCAATGTTAATTGGCGGACTCAGTTTTATGGCTATAGCTACGTTTATATTGGCTCTTATTGGCCAAAGATCCAGCCTGTCAGAGCGTTTAATGATTCGAGAAGCAATGGGATTAGACAAGCTTATAGGATTACGAAAAATCGCCCGCAACATCGTCCTAATAGCCTTATTAGTGTACATAATTGGAGCCTTTTGCATCTTCTGGAGGATTAAGGGTCTGGACGAAATGGGGTTTTGGGAATCCAGCTGGCAATCATTATTCCTATCCGTCTCAGCTTTTAACAACGCAGGTTTCTCAATACTCCCCGACTCAATAGCGGAGCCTGGATTACATCGCATTGCCTCAGACAGCTATCTCCTGGGGTTTGTAATGGTATTGATAATATTAGGATGTATAGGCTGGACCGTACTAGTGGATATTTATAAAGAACGTAGATTTTCGCGATTCAGCTTGAACACCAAACTAGTAATAGTGACGACTATCTCGCTATATATCTTCGGTGCTGCCGTGTTCTTCTTAGCTGAATTATCAAACACTATGCTTGAAGTAAACCTATGGGACAAACTTGTATCAGCATCATTCCATTCTATTAGCGGTCGCACCGCTGGTTTCTCTATAGTAGATTTCAGTGAAACTGGAGATTTCACCAAATTAGTATATCCAGCGCTCATGTTTATAGGGGGAGCATCCGGATCAGTAGCAGGCGGGATAAAGGTAAATACCTTTGCTGTAATCATTGCCGTAGTAATATCATCCATTCGAAGCCGTCCCAGAGCAGAGGCTTTCGGAAGAGAAATCGCTAACGCCCAAGTACTAAGAGCCATAACAGTAGCAGTACTAGGAGTTGTGTTCTTGCTCATCATCGTGCCTACGCTTACAATCACGGATCCAGATATACCCTTCCTAAATCTGCTATTTGACGCAGTATCAGCATTCAGTACTAATGGTACATCTACCGGCATTGTCCCAGACCTAAGCATTCCTGGAAAAATCATCTTTATGCTGGCTATGTTTATTGGAAGGTTAGGACCACTTACCTTAGCTCTAGCGCTGGTCCCTAGTGAACAAACCTTGTATCGCTTTGCCCAGGAACGGGTTACAATAGGGTAGTCGGAGGATAGTCATGAAAAAACAGGTGTGTGTCGTCGGGATGGGTAGATTCGGCGCCACTGTGTGTCGCGAATTATATCAGTCAGGACACGATGTATTAGCACTTGACAACTCAGACACAAAGATCCAAGAGATGCTCGGACAAGTCACTTATGCTGTTACAGCTGATGCAACTAATGAATCTGTCCTCAGAGAACTTGGGGTGGACGAATTCGACGTCGGAATAGTCGCCCTGGGCAGCGAAAACATTCAGGCCAGCATCCTAATCACAGTACTATTAAAAAGCCTCAGGATCCCATTCATAGTAAGCCGTGCCGCTGACCAACTCCACGGAGACACACTAGAACGAGTAGGGGCAGACAAAGTAGTGTATCCGGAGATGGAAAGCGCCACTCGAGTGGCACATATAGACTTTAATTCCGGAGTATTAGATCACATGGCACTAGCCCCTGGCACCGGAATAAGCAAAATCACACCACCTGAAGAATTCTTCCGAAACACATTAGATGAAGTGGGCCTAGGCGGCCCAAATAGCAAGTATGGGTTGGTCGCTCTAGCAATAAGGCGCGGCCGAAATTACATATTAAATCCATCTCGCGACGAGACCATACAACCTGGAGATCAATTGATTTTAGCAGGGCGAGATGACCGAGTCAGTCGGCTTAACGATGAAGTCAAAGGGCATGTCAAAAATCAGCCAGAAGAGTGATTTCCTTAAAATTCTAGTATAGGACAGTTGAAAATTCAGTGCCTTAGTCTTTATAATCTGGCATTGAAACCTAATCTTTACAGTTTATACCAGCATATATGCATTTTAATGGCAAACGAATTCTTGTACCGGTAGACGGGAGCACTGCAGCAGACAATGCTTTCAGATGGGCCTGCCAAATTGCCAAACATTCTAAGGCAGAATTGCACGCTATATACGTCGATGAAATCCCCTTAGAGTTGTCGATAGATGCTCAATTCACAGGCGAGGATAATAGCGGAGAACATATTCTTCATCGCATAGAAAAGATCGCCGAGGAAGAAAAGTGCAAAGTAAAAGCACAGTTACTAAAAGCTCGCCATTCTGGACCTGCAATCGTTTTAGAAGCTTCAGACAGGCAAATGGAAATGATAATCTTGGGCTCCCCCATACAGAATTCAGTAACTCTAAATAGCATTTCCAATCTCGGCATATATCTGCTTAAACATGCTCACTGTCAGGTTATAATCTGGCGCGAAAACTTGGAAATCTCAGCGTTGAGTACAAGTTAGCATGGAGGCAGTCATCTATGGCGGAGGTGTTCTTGGGGGCATGCTAGTTCCCCACCTAGTCCAATGCGGGTATCAAGTCACTATAATTGACACTGATCCCGAGTTTCTGGAATCAGTACAGTTAGACTCTTCAGTAAATACTATATGGTTGCAAGATTCTATGATGCAGGATTATCTTGAAGATGCGAGAGTAGATATTGCTGAACTCTTCATAGCTATATCAGCGAATGATCATGCTAATCTGTTAGAAGCTCAAACCGCGGCAACTATATACAACGTACAAAATGTCATGTGTCTGGTCGAAGACCCACAATTACAGCATCTCTTTAGTGACCAAGGCATCAAAATAGTTGGATCATCTTTATTAGCAATATTTCAAGATATCGAAACAAACTTATAAAACTGATCGAAAAAATGTATATATTAATCATAGGCTGCAGCACAATCGGTTACCATCTGGCAAAATCACTGCTAGCGGCAGGTCACGAAATCACCATAGTCGAAAAAAATCCAGTTCGTAGTACATTAATGTGGGACGAATTTGGAAGCATTGTTATACAAGGAGATGGCACAAACCCACAAACATTGCAATCAGCCGGCGCAGCAAGGGCGGATTCATTTATCGCAGTGACAGGATCCGATGAAATAAACCTCATTGCTTCTCAAATTGCTAAAAATAAATTCGGAGTTAAAAACACCATTTCACTGGTAAAAGACACTAAGAATGAACAACTCTTCCATATGCTGGGCGTCGATTCCGTTATAAACTCAACTCACCACATCGTTGCCAGTATAGAAGAAACCATTCCGGACAAACCACTTTTACATCTTGCCCAATCCAAAATACCTGGATTAGAACTAATAAGCATATCTATACCACAAGATTCTTCTATTGTAGGACGATCTATTAAGGAAATAGAGTTGCCCCCACACAGCTTCATTGCGATTGTTATGAAAGATAACCGAGCGGAACCTCCAATAGACGACTTGATAATTGAGGCCCATGATGAAATCATAGCAGTCACAACAGCAGATGAGGAGACTGTTATGTACGAAATATTGACTGGAGTCCTATGACTTTATATAAAACTATAGGTTTCTTGGGTCCTATTGGCACATATACAGAACAAGCGGCCTTATTATATTCATCTGACAGTACATTGACCCCTCTACCTACCATAATAGCCGTTGGAGACGCGGTAGTATCCGGAGAAACTGATCAAGGGATAGTCCCTATTGAAAACAGTCTAGAAGGATCAGTCACGTACACCCTAGATCTGCTGATTAGTCAATCAGGGCTATCCATATACGATGAAATCGTAATACCTATTGAACATTATCTTATGGCATCTCCAGGTACTAAAAGCGCAGATATATCTATAATATATTCCCACCCACAAGCATTAGCGCAATGTAGAACGTTTTTACATTCGCAGTATCCCAATGCGCAACAAATAGCCTCCCTTAGCACAGTAGCAGCAGTCACTGACATGAAAAACAATCCCACCGGAGCTGCAGCCATTGCACCTTTCAGAGCATCTGAACTTCATGACGTAGACATAATTGGGCAAAATATACAAGACAACGCTAATAACTTAACCAGATTTGTGGTATTAAGCAGGACAGACCATACCGTTACCGGCAACGATAAAACATCTATATGCTTTGCATTTAGTTCAGATTCGCCAGGATCGTTATATGGAACATTAGGAGAATTCGCTCATAGATCCATAAATTTAACCAAAGTAGAGTCTCGCCCAACTAAAGAATCATTGGGACAATACATTTTTTTGATAGATTGTGATGGACATAGAGAAGACCCCACAGTGAAAGAAGCTCTAGATGCAGTATCATCTAAAGTAAGCTCATTAAAAATATTAGGATCTTACCCAAAATGGAACCTGGTTTAGTATAGTATTTATCGGTTAAGGCAAGACACGATATACAGTAGTTCCCTCATTATCGAAGACACTCTCTAGGAAACCGTCGGTGACCATATCATCAAACTTCTGCAATCCATTCTGGGTATAATGAATTCTTTCTAATGGACCGACCACAATGTATGTTACGTGGTAATCTTTTAAAAGGTCTAACGTTTTATAAATCATAGTAGTGTTGTAAATATCACTAATTACAACCTTCCGCTTATTAATTTCTGATATAGAATCATTTCTCTGCTGCATTTGATGCCAAGGCCATCCTAGAATAGTCGGCAACCCTGTGTTAGAAGATATCCTCGAACTCCAGTGATATTGCTCATCATGTGCCTCTAATACTACTGGCGTACCACTAACATTCTTCTGCAACCAACGTATCGCTTCATGATCAGAATTTAATTCTATAGCCTTATCCTTTTCTACGTGACCAGATGTAATCATGTATGCAGAGCCATCTAGACCTATGTACTTGGCATCAAATCTATCTTGAACTCGGGCTATGGTACCGAATATTGGATAAGTGATACCTCCGAAGATAAGAAGTATTACCACAGTCAACATACATCGATGCACCCACAATTTTATGCTGGACGAATATCGCCTTTGGACTAGATACCACAGCATGAAACCAGCTGACAAACTATAAAAGATCCAAACATGAATATAGAACTTGAATAGTGTATTCATCCTACCGATATCATTATTAAATCGAAGAATTTCTACGCCCAACGCGATAGCGGAACCCATAGCCAAAAGAATCACGGCGAATATAACTGATCTATCTTCAGGCGTGTGAGGCGATCGATTAAGTATATAGAGGATTGCGAATTCTAATATGAATAGATTTATAGCCCCTGTGTAGTAACCGATGAATATAAGATATGCAGGGGCAACGATTAGCATGATCAAGATAATATATTTGCACCATTGATTATGCACTACATCCATAAACTCTAGTACTCTACGATGTTTTATTCCCTTTCCATCTGCAAACGCCTGGTCGAAAATGAACCACCCGATTATAGACAAAAACAAAGCATAAATTACTAAGTAGCTTAAGAGAGGTGTTTTCCATGAACCGAAAGATATCCCTGCCCCATACGTTTCATACGAATTCCAAAACGGCCAGAATGCGATTACACTCCACCCAATAACTGAAGCAGTTATTAAAAAGAAACATAAAACTCTCGACCATACAAGCCAATCTCTATAATAGACCGCGACCGCAACCGTAGAAATTATAATTAGCAAATAAGACGGATAATCCCAACTATTAATTGCCCAAAGACTGCCTA
>CAZVRK010000014.1:0-50524 GCA_964629875.1 uncultured Dehalococcoidia bacterium
AATATGGCGGAGAGGGAGGGATTCGAACCCTCGATACGTTTGACCGTATACCGGTTTTCGAGACCGGCGCATTCGTCCGCTCTGCCACCTCTCCTGACCCAAGCCAGAATATATCTGTTTGGAGTTGTTTTCAAGTTCGTAGTTCATAAAGCTTATCGTAATAAAAGGGTTAATACCGACTTCGTAATTGACGTGTAGCTTACGTAAATCGTAATATATATTATTATCATTTGAATAGTTAGTAGGAAACTTTGGATGCGGTATCGCATCCTGGAGATAAAATGACTCGACAAGAAATAGCTTCGCTGTTGCGGCAAGGCGGTATTAGGGTAACACCTCAGCGCTTAGCAATATCTGAGGCAGTTCTCAATTCACGAGATCACCCTTCAGTACAGCAGATATATACAAGAGTTAAAGACCATTTTCCTTCGATGACTTTGGCCACGATATATTCAACATTGGATGTTTTGGAAAATAGTGGCCTTATACAAGAACTCCCATTTCCACAGTTTTCTAGATATGAATCGAATCTTGAGCCACATGTGAATTTGGTTTGCGTAAAATGTGGCGTTGTCACTGATGCTGATATAGGACATGATTCTGTGGTGACTCTCAAAAATCAGATTGCAGGTGAGTCTAGGTTTAAGGTCGGATGGCAGAGAGTAGATTTTCACGGTTGGTGTAGTAGCTGTGCTACTAAGAATAGTGCTGTGGCGTCTGGGATTTAATACTTTAAACGTTAATTACTCAGTGTTTTTGTATTAACAAACCTTGGTGCAGTATTGCGAGCCATTAATGATTGAAGATATTGTTGGTATTACATTCTGGACTGACGATCTCCCTACAATGTTTCATTTTTACAATGACATATTAAGATTGCCGGTACATTCGAAGCATGACGGGTTTATTGCTTTTCAGGTAGGGGAACTTAGGCTTAATTTGGGTAATCATCAAGAAGTGAATGAACGTTCGAAAGACCCGTATAGAATTATGGCCAATTTTTCTGTTAGGGACATTTTATCTACTCATAGAGACTTGGTGAATCAGGGTGTTCAATTTATAAGGGAACCGGAGAAAGAAAGTTGGGGTGGAGTTGTCGCGACCTTTCTTGACCCAGATGGAAATATATTGCAGCTTTTGGAGTTTCCAAACCCCTAAATCAGTAAATCCTTAAGTTGGTTATTAGGTTATAAACATCGCATCGCCGAATGAGTAGAATCGATACTTTTCCTTAATTGCTTCATTGTAAGCCGCTTTTATCTGCTCAGACGATGCAAATGCTGACACAAGCATGAGTAATGTGGATTTAGGTAAGTGAAAATTGGTGATCATAGCGTCAACGCATTTGAACTGGTGACCCGGTAACATAAATATGTTTGCGTCGCCACTTATAGCCTCTATGCTGTTGGAACTTGACTGGGACATGTGGTTTCCGAGTTGTTCTAGCACTCTGACTGAGGTGGTTCCCACGGCTATTATTCTTCGATTTTCTGATATTGCATCGTTCAATATGGAGGCAGTTTCAGAACCGACTTCGTAGTATTCGGTATGTATGTGATGATCCATAGGGTTGTCTTCTTGGACAGGACGGAAGGTATCTAACCCTACATGTAGAGTTACATAAGCGGTTATTACACCAAGATTTTCTATATCTTTGAGCGTTTTATGACTGAAATGTAGTCCTGCGGTTGGAGCAGCGACGCTTCCGGGCTCTTTCGCATACACAGTCTGATATCTATCAGGGTCCTGTAATTTTTCCTGTATGTATGGGGGTAAGGGCATATGACCTAGTGAATCTATGGCATCTTCGGTAGACAAGCGAACAGTTTTAATACCATCCATGCCTGATTCTATTACCTCAATCTGTAGTCGAGATATTTCACCTTCTTGGTTTAGGATTGAAATATGTGTTCCGGCTCTAAGACGCCTACCTGGACGAGCTAAAGCTTGCCATACTGAATTTTTGACCTTTCGTAATAGTAATATTTCAACTTTTCCTTGTGTGTCATTCCGAATCCCATAGAGTCTGGCTGGGATCACCTTGCTTTGATTAAATACCATTACATCTCCCGAGCAGAGGTGTTCGGTAATGTTACTGAAGGTCTCATGCACAAGGCTATTGCTACTACGATTCAGTATTAGCAATCTAGAGGTGCTCCTATCTTTGAGGGGTGTTTGAGCTATTAATTCTTCTGGAAGATGATAATCAAAGTCACTGGTTAACATGTAATCACCATAGAGGGATATTTTGATCTGTTAAGGCAAATTACGCACACGAGCAAACAATAATAAGCATAATATGCCCAGTGTTATGCCAACTACTCCCATAACTAGAAAAGCCCATTGAACTGATGTTATTCCGGCTATCCATCCGACAATTAAACAGGACGGCACTAAGAATGCGCGACCGTATTCTTGCAAGCTGGTTACTCGAGCTCTGTACTGGTCCGGTACTAACGTTTGTATTAATGTGCCATTTGTCGTCCTAAATATGCATTGGCTGAAGGACAAGGCTCCTAGCATGGTTAACGCAAGTACGAAAGTTCCGGAGAATCCAACGAATATAACGAAAATTGAGCTAATAATAACTGTGGTCAGAACCATATATCCTTTTTTAAATGGAAACCCTATGGACGATAACATCAAGGCACAAAACAAACCTCCGGCCCCTGTCATAGCCAACAAATAACCTCCAACGTCGGCACCTTCCATTAGCACATCAGCTGTAAAGACGGGCAGCAAAAACATAAATGGTTGTAATACCACATTTGGTATAAGGCTTAGTAAAACTAAGAGTAAAATTGCCCTATTATCTTTCCAAACATAAATAAGACCGTCAATTAAGAATTTCACCACATTGGTTTCTTTTTTGTTTGAGCCATCGTTGTTTGCGAAAGGTGTCCTCATAGGTATAAAGAATAGAACTGTACCTACATAAAGCAGTGCTTCAAATGTAAAATTCCAGAAAAACCCCAAACTCGCTATAAGGATACCGCCTATAAATGGACCAATTGCGCGGGTGCCTGTAATGGTTAAGACATTGGTTGCGAAAGCATTGCCGATATCCTTATGCTCGACGGTGTTGGCAATTAATACGTGCCGCATTGGTTTCGTTACTGTGAACGTAGTTCCGCTAATTAAGACATATGCGAATGTATGCCAGACAGTTACATGTCCTGAGAGAACTAGCAGCGCAAATCCAAAGGCTAATAGTGCCATAAAGGACTGCAAAAATATCACTAATTTTCTGCGATCCAGTTTGTCCCCAAGAACTCCTCCCCAGGGAGTAAATATAAGCCCGGGTAGGGTATTGAGGCCCCCGATGGTAACTACTAGAAATGCTGAGGTAGCTAAACCTTCAGTTAAATCTCTCACCAGCCAACCTACGGTTAGTAGTTGCATCCATTGAGCGCTATTAGAGCAGAAGTTTCCTAACCATAGTAATCGGTAGTTGGGGTAGGCTATCCATGAATCTAATGTGTGCAGGTGTTTTAGGACGCTGGGATCTAGTTTGAAACGGGACATTTCTAAGTTGTTTCCTGACGTTTAGCGTCCAATCAAAATAAATGTGATGGATACTGGGATACAGATAGTCTATTCATTATAAGGGTTCCCGGTCAAATATAAACCGGGGAAACTTACTGAAGACTATTCTCTGCTGCTTTGATTGTATTCACCAAGAGCATCGCTATAGTCATTGGGCCAACTCCTCCCGGAACAGGGGTTATCGCTTCACAGATCGGAAGTATATTTTCGTAATCAACGTCTCCGACCAATCGATAGCCACTCTTCCTTGAAGCATCTTCTACGCGGTTAATGCCCACGTCTATTACTATACAACCGGGTTTCAACATGTCCGCGGTGATTGCCTTGGGTTGACCAATAGCTGCCACTACGATATCGGCTGTTTTTGTAAATTCAGATATGTCTCTGGTTCTAGTATGACAAACTGTTACGGTAGCATTTGACCCAGAGTTGCGTTGAGTTAGGAGCGTTGCCAAGGGCTTTCCCACTATGTTGCTCCTGCCACATATAACAACATGTTTTCCATCTGGGTCGTATCCGTTTCTAAGTAGTAATTGCTGGACACCTGCCGGAGTACCCGGAACAAACTCAGGGATCCCTTGAGTTAATTTGCCCAAGTTGAATGGATGAATGCCGTCTACATCCTTTGATGGAGAAATGTGTTCAATTATTATGGTTTCATCAATATGTTCCGGCAATGGAAGTTGGACTAATATGCCATGAAACCTAGGATCTTCATTTAATTGTCCTACTAGGGCAAGAACTGATTCTTGCGCAGTATCTTTTGGAAGTCTGAATATCTCGCTGAAAATACCGGCTTCGTCGCATGCGCGACCTTTATTACGGACGTACACAGCTGAGGCAGGGTCATCCCCAACCAATACTGCTGCTAAACCCGGTGTAAGATTATGAAGCGTCTTTAGATTTTGGGCTGATTCTGCCACCTCAGATCTTATCTCTTTAGCTAAGGCAGTTCCATCGAGTATGTTCGCCATTATTTTCCCTTATGTGACAGTAGTATTTTCCATGTAACTAAATTCTAGCATTTCCTGGCTACTGGGCCAATTAAATTTAGCTGATGGTGATTTTGGTTGTCTGTCGGTTAATATATCAATCTAATAAAAGTTTATTTTGAGAGGGCTTAAATATCTATGATAGTAACTGACGTTGATTATGAAGTTTATCAGTGGCCGAGGACGGTGCCTATTAGAAATGGTCTCCACACCTATCAAACATCTGGATTAACTGTAGTAAAAATTAGGACAGACGAAGGGGTAACTGGTATCGGTTTGGGTAGAGATATCAGGGATTCACCCGAAGTTGGGATAGCAATACTTAATCATTTCAAACAATATGTCATAGGACAAGATCCATTCGATACGGAAAAGATATGGCGCAAGATGTGGGAGCCAAAATTGGTCGGTCGACGAGGAATTACCACACGGGTAATTAGTGGCATAGATCTGGCGTTATGGGATATTAAAGGTAAAGTAGCTAATAGATCAGTACACAAACTTCTTGGCGGATATGCGGATAGAGTTCCGGTGTACGTTGCAGGAGGATATTATGAAGAAGGTAAGGGTCTCAAGGAATTAGCCATAGAGGTTGAGGATAGCTTATCAATGGGGACAAAAGCGGTGAAAATGAAAGTTGGCGGAGCCCCAATCAATGAGGATGTAGAAAGAGTTAGAGTCGTACGTGATACCGTCGGGTCAGATATAAAGGTAATGATTGATGCTAACTGTGCGTACAGATATTACGAAGCTATAGAATTGGCCCGCAAGATTGAGAAATATGATATTTCGTGGTTTGAAGAACCAGTTTTCCCCGATGATTACAAGGGGCATCAGCTTATTAGCCAAGCCACATATATACCCGTGGCAACAGGAGAGAATGAATATACGCGGTATGGATTTAGAGATTTAATTAATGATCGTTGTGCCGCGATAATTCAACCAGATGCCCAGATAATGGGAGGAGTCACAGAATTCATGAAGGTCGCCGCTCTTGCGCAATCTCAAGATTTACCTATTGCTCCTCATGGCAACCAGCAGGTTCACGTGCAACTTGTTGCGGCCATTCCTAATGGATTAACGGTGGAATATTACAGAGGGTCTACTGATCCGCTATGGGGTGAGATGTTTGAAGATACATTGATGATCGAGGATGGCTACGTATCTCCTTCAGATAAGCCTGGGTTTGGTATCATCCTTAATGAAAAGGCTCTAAAACAATATAAAATAAATTAGTGGATCTGCTGTGATTTGGGGGATAAACATCTTGTTAACCGGTGTATAGCTATGAAAATCTGTTCATTGTTGCCTAGTGCTACTGAAATATTATACGCGCTCGGATTGGGAGATCAGGTAGTCGGAGTATCTCACGCTTGTGACTTCCCATCTGATGCCAAGACAAAGCCGGTAATTAGTAGGAGTGTTCGTAACGTATCTAACTTGAGTAGCCAAGAGATTGACGAGATCATACAACAGGCAAGATCCAATAATAACCCAGTCCATTGGATAGATGGTGACCTATTAAGAGATGTGTCTCCAGATTTAATCATTACACAGGAACTGTGTGAGGTTTGCGCTATAGGCAGTGGGTCGGTTTTTGAGACTGCCGCAAAAGTTTTGGATTATACCCCCGATATATTAACTGTCAGACCAGCAAGCCTAGATGATATTTTTAATAATATATTGAGGATTGGCTCTGCAGCCAATGTTCCTGATGTAGCTTACTCTTTCGTCGGTTCTCTAAAAGACAGAGTTGCTAAGATAACAGATGATCTGCAAGGGGTAGCCTTGCGACCTAAGGTATTTTGTATTGATTGGTTAGACCCTTTAAGAAACACTGGACAATGGACACCGGAATTGGTCGAGCTGTCAGGTGGGATCGAAGGATTGGCTGACAAGTGGGGTATATCTCGTGAAGTGAGATGGTCTGAGGTTTTAGATTACGACCCTGATTACATCATGGTCATGCCGTGCGCTTTCGATATGAGTAGGACAGTGTCTGAAATAAAAGACCATATGGCAAAAAACAGCGTCTGGAATCAACTGCGATGTGTAGATACTGGAGGAGTCATTCTGTTCGATGGACAGATTCCTAGTAGGCATGGACCTAGAGTCGTTGATGTGTTGGAGGGTCTTGCAGAAGTGTTGCACCCAAACCTTTTTAAAGGATTAGCCTCTGACGGTATATTTTCTAGATTAGAAATATAGAAGCTTTAGCTGATGGTAATGCTGGAGCTAAATGTGGTAAGTAACAGCACATTTACATCTATTGATATGGAAATTGGGCGAATAACACACCTTGTCTGTTAATTACAGATATTTTGTACATTCTGGATCGGGGGCCATTGGTGCAAATCCCTTCAGACAAATCGAATTGCCAACCATGATCAGGGCATAGAAAACAGGCATCTTTAAGAACTATATTTCCCCACATGTGCGGGCAAACTGCTGATAAGAGATGGTATTGTCCGGTTTTGCTCAGGTTTAGAAAGTAATTTTCATCTTCAATGGATATGGAGCAAGGTAGGTTTATAAATGAGCTTGCAAATCCAATATTAACTTCTTTATAACTGGGTGGAGAAACGTCTAGAGGATCTGGCATTGTCTTACGCCCTTATGTTGGATTAGGTGTATTCAACTCCCGTTCTTCTATAGCACTCTAAGAATCTAGATTATAACCATTATTATCACTGATTGAACTGTTAGGAAATGTATGAAAAGTGTTGACAGAGGGTACATGCTGCCATATTATTTAACGCAACATCATGGGTGTAGTGTAACTTCTTCCCATGGATATCGTAAATATATTAATACCACATAGGTAAGGGAGGCAGCGTATGTCACATAAAGAAGATCTGGCTTTAATGGCTCACCTGATGCGCCGCGCTGGTTTCGGAGCTTCTAGTGAAGAGCTCGAACATCGTGTTGCTCAAGGATATGAGGCCACAGTAGAGGAGTTAGTAGATCCTACTGAAGCTCAACCAGGCGGTGATATGGCTACTATGCTCAGGTATCACCCTAGCTTTTTGCTACCTGGTGGAACTCCGTTTTCTGGACAGGCTAACTGGATGTATCAGATGGTTAGCACAAAGAGACCTTTGGAAGAAAAAATCGCTTTATTCTGGCACCACGTATTTGCTACTGGTAACTCTAAGGTGGATAACTGTGACCAGTTACTGGAGCAGATACAAATGTTCCGGGAATACGGTATGGGTAGTTACAAGCAATTGTTAGTAGAACTATCTAGGAATCCCGCGATGATTTTCTGGTTAGATAACAATGAGAATCATCGGGACGGTGTTAACGAGAACTGGGGCCGTGAGTTGCTAGAACTGTTTTCATTAGGAGTTAGTAACTATACGGAAGTTGATGTCAGGGAAGCCTCGCGCGCGTTCACAGGATGGACTATTAGCGCGAAGCCACCTCGCCAGCCATATGGACGGTTCTCTTGGAAGTTCGATTATCGTGAAGAAGATCATGACGACGGAGAAAAAAGCTTCTTGGGAGAAGTCGGTAACTTCAATGGCGAAGATATAATTGATATTGTTTGTGACCAGCCAGCAACAGCTAGGTTTATTTGTCGACATCTCTACAATTTCTTTGTTGCTGATGAGGTACAGGTCCCTGCATGGACCATTGAACCTGCTCGAGATGAAGATGCTTTAGAGCAAATGATGGATGTATTCATAGAATCTCAATATGACATGAGAGCAGTACTGCGATTCATGTTTAACTCAGATTTCTTCAAAAATGCCCGTTACTCGAAAATCAAGAGCCCTGCAGAAGTAGTGGCAGGAACTTTAAGATTTGTAGGTGAGTTCCAATTCCCAGAGCCAGGAATTCTTAATATCGGTAAAGAGCCCACCTATATGGGTCAATCGATACTAGATCCACCAAGCGTGGAAGGTTGGCAGACTGGGTCAGAGTGGATAAATAGCGGATCTCTTTTGGCTAGGGTGAATTTCGTGGCTGATAGAGTGGCCAACACGGAATTGCCTGGAGTAAAGAAAATACTAGACCAGATGAAATCTGATGGAATAAAAACACCAGAGCAGTTGATCGATGCCGCGGCAGAGCACATGGGCTTCTTGGAGCTTAGTGAAGAGACTCGTGATCAACTGATCGGTAACGCCCAAACTGATGGAGACCTTGATTGGGCTGATGAAGCTTCGGCTGGCCAGCGAATTGGTGAAACTATGGCTTTGATCGGTGCGACCACTGAATATCAGTTTGGTTAATACATCTCTGGCTAAGCAAATATCCGAGTAAATTACTAATTAGGAGAATGGCATGACTTCTACCAAAAAAGATCCGGTCATAGTAGTTTTACAGCTGACTGGAGGAAACGACTATTTTAATACGGTAATCCCTTATGACAATCCTTTATATTATGACAATCGGCCGTACGTTAAGTACGAGCGGGAAGATATTATAAAATTAGAAGATACTAAAGATTGGGCCGAACCTTTGGGGTTTATGCCTCAGATGGGTCCGATAAAAGAATTGTATGACCAGGGTAATGTAGCGGTCATCCATGGAGTGGGTTACAAAGATTCACCTCGGTCGCACTTTAGGTCTATGGACATATGGCATACTTGTGAGCCCGATAAGGTTGGTACTGAAGGTTGGGCGGGTAGAGTAGCGCGTGAATTAGACCCCAACAAAGAAAATGTGCTCACAGCAATCAACTTTGGCCATGGATTGCCAAGAGCGCTGGCAGTACCTGGTGTCCCAGTCGCGGCTATAGCTGATCTTGGTACTTATGGACTCTTAACCGGTATAAGTAACACCGATCAGCGTAGCAAGGCTCTTGATCTATTTTCTAGAATGTATTCTCCTACAGTAGGTGGGAGTTTCGTTACGGACTATTTAAGGTCAACCGGTACAGATGCGATGGTTGGTGCTGATATAGTGAAGGTAGCGCCGGAGAGATACTCTTCGACCGTGGAATATCCAAACTCTCCTATCGCGACGCATTTGAGAGATATTGCGCAAGTTTACTTCGCAGATCTGGGAACTAGAATTTTCTATACGCAGCATGCAAGCTTTGATACTCACGCTGGTGAAATGGCTGGACACCCTATGTTGTGGAACGACGTTTCACAGGCAATATCAGCCTTCTTCGAAGATTTGAAAGAGCATAACGCTGAAGATAACGTAATCATGTACTTGTTCTCAGAATTCGGCAGACGTGTTCATGATAATGGGTCAGGAACAGATCATGGTGCAGCTGGCGTATCATTTGTTATAGGCAATCAGGTTAAGGGTGGTCATTACGGTGAATACCCATCTGCAAAGACAGAAGATTTAGAACAGGGTGACCTTGTTCCAAACTATGATTTCCGCAGTGATTACGCCATGTTAGTTGAAGACTGGTTCGGATTGGACTCGAAGCCGATCGTTAACGGTAGTTTCGAAAAGCTTCCTATCTTGAAGTAAATAGCTGATCACAGCTAGCGATAGCTAGTCATGTGACAGAAACTAGTGAGAGCCGAGGTAAGGTTTCATATGGTATCGACCTTCGGCTCTACTACTCGAACAGAGGAGGAAAGATATGGCTCTTAATACTGTCGTAGCTGGTAGAGCTTGGCTTTATAGCCACAACGTAGGTAGGCAAGCTCAATCGGGTATGGGTTTCAGCACCCCAGTGAGTGCTGCTATAACTAGTGACGGAACTTTGTATGTAGCTAATCGATCTGGTGAACAGAATCCCAGCATGAGAGTTACTAAATGCACGATTGACCACGAATTCATCAGTGAATTTGGCCGCCAGGGCCCCGTATACGGTGGCAACAACAATAGTAGCTTGTTTACTTGGATTACAGGTATAGCGTTGGACTCTAATGAGAATGTTTATACCTCAGACGAATGGCGCTGCCAAATCCATGTGTTTGATAAAGAAGGAACTTATGTAAGCACATGGGGGGAAAAAGGAGACGGTGAAGGCCAACTGAATGGTTCAGCTGGTATCTGCTTTGACGACGATGAGAATCTGTGGGTCGTTAATTCTTTTAATAGTAAGGTTCAGAAATTCAACAAAGATGGCAAGTATATAAGTGGATTCGGAGTGAAAGGTAACGGGGATGGCGAACTAGATTCTCCGTACGGAATAGCGTTAGACCCTGATGGAAATGTTTATGTTGCCGACTGGGGCAACCATAGGGTGCAAAAATTTACTCCCGAAGGTAATCACCTAGCCACTTTTGGTCATGCAGGTAAGGGATCTGGGTCATTAAATCATCCAACAGGGGTTTGCATCGATAACGAGGGTGATGTTTATGTAGTTGACTGGATGAATGAGAGAGTAGTCATATATGACAAAGATGCTAAGCCGATCACATATTTATATGGTGATGCAGTAGATGTATCTCCTTGGGGTGAGATGTCTTTAGAATCCAATCCTGACATGGTTAAAAGGCGTAATCAGGTTCAGGATATGGTTGAACAGCAAAGAAAATTCAGGATGCCCCAGGGTTGCTTATTCGACCGTGAAAATAATCGTTTGATAATTTGTGATACAAATCGTGGTCGCCTACAAGTATATATAAAAGACCACAGTTACCAGGACCCTCAGTTTAACCTCTAAGTTTATGTTGACTGACTTAAGAAGGCGCCCTTTTAAAGGGCGCCTTCTTTATTTTTTCGGAGTTATTACCACTCGTTTGTGTGTACCCTCACCGATTTTTGTGTCACCTGTGAATGCGCTAACCTGAAAGCTGATTCGGTTACGGTCTATTTCGGTAACTTGCGCGTATGCTGTAATCGTATCTCCGATGTCCGCGGGGGCTATGTGCCTTATGTTGACTTCAAAACCGACTGTCACTTGACCATCGTCAAGATATCGCTGGACTGAGTCGCTGGACGCTTGCTCCATGAGACGAATCATCGATGGAGTGCTAAATTTATCAACATGAGGAGCAACGTTGTGCTCACATACGAATGTTTTTCTTTCTCCTTTGGTGCCGATCGTGATATTAGGGCTAACCATGAAATCCTCCGGATTGTATATATTGGATTTGTAAATATTAACAGAATTGTGGTGTATGTATAATATAGCTTGCGAATGTAGAGTGTTATGTGTAGGTAAAGTGAATGTTATTCTCGGTTACCTTGAATGGGGTATCAATTTCAGATATGATTTTTCCTCAGGAGGGAATTGATGCCCGGTAAAAGAGATTTCATATCGATTACAGACCTGACCTCACAAGAAATACTCTCAATTGTGGATAGAGCTCAGGAAATAAAAAATAGGTCTGGGATAAAGCCACTGGATGGTATGAGAGTTGCTTTGCTTTTCGAGAAACCATCCCTTAGAACCAAAGTTAGTTTCCAGATTGGCATACAAGAATTAGGCGGATTCTCATTATATCTAGGCCCGGATGAAGTAGGATTAGGCGAGAGAGAGCCTGTTTCCGATGTAGCCAGAGTATTGTCAGGGTATGTAGATTGTATTGTAGCCCGCGTGTTTTCACATGAGATTCTCCAGGAATTGGCATGTTATTCGAGTGTTCCTGTCATTAATGCTTTGTCGGATAGGGAGCATCCATGTCAAATCATGTCCGACCTATTGACAATATCGGAAAACAAAGGTGGATTGGACTCGCTAAAATTGGCGTATGTTGGGGATGGAAATAATGTCGCCCGAACTCTGTGCTTGGGGCTTCCAATGGTTGGTATGGATTTTGTTATAGCGTCTCCTATTGGTTATGGGCTGGATAAGGACTCTCTTGACCGAGCTAATGACAGGGCTATAAACAATGGCAGTGTTATCTCTGTGGTTGTTGATCCACTATCCGCGGTAAAGTCTGCTGATATAGTTTATACGGATGTCTGGACCAGTATGGGAGATGAATCTGAATCTGATATTCGCCGAGAGATTTTCGAGGGATACACTGTAAATGAGGAATTACTAACTCATGCTAAGCCGGATGCGATTTTCATGCATGATATGCCAGCTCATTATGGTGAGGAGGTTGCGGAAGGAATGCTTGAACATCCCCAATCCGTAGCTTATATTCAAGCGAATAACCGGCTCCATTGCCAGAAAGCGATACTGGAATTTATTCTGCAAAGATAGTAGGGGTTGTATAATTAGTAAATGGTACAAGACGTAAATTCAGAAATTGATGATAGTTTTGAATCTGGGGATTCTAATTACCCGATTGCTGCTTATCTTCCGTTAATTGCTATTGTAGGAAGACCTAATGTAGGTAAGTCATCACTTTTCAATCGGATATTGGCAAGGCGGCATGCAATAGTGTCTGATGTCTCTGGCACTACAAGGGATAGATTGTTATCGCGTGTTACTTGGCATGATAAGAATTTCTTGCTAGCAGATACGGGTGGACTCGAAACTAATCCCGACGGACATATCAGGGAGATGGTTCAAGAACAAGCCGATATGGCAATGAGTGATGCTGATCTGATCATATTTGTGACCGACGCGATTGATGGACTGTCTCCTTCTGATCAATTGATAAATGATCGGCTAAGGCAAACTAGTAAACCGGTTATCCTAGCTGTTAACAAAGTCGATAATGATAACCGCGAGACTATAGCTTCAGAATTTTACCAATTGGGTATATCTGAAACTATATTTATAAGTGCATTTCATAATCACGGTATATATGATTTGATGGACAGAGTCTCTCATTATCTGGATTTGCTAAGTCATTCGCAGAATTTGGATCAGAATGAGGAGGTACCAGCTGAAGAGACACTTAGGTTGTCTATTGTCGGTCGTACTAATGTGGGTAAGTCTATGTTGATGAATGCGATCCTTGGAGAGGATCGATCTATTGTTAGCAATATAGCTGGGACTACTAGAGATGCGCTTGATACGTCATTCACTTACTGTGAAACTAATATGACAGTTATTGATACGGCTGGAATACGTAGACCTGGCCGTGTGGAAAAGGGTATCGAAAAATATAGTGTTTTACGATCAGTTAATGCTGTGAACCGCAGTGATATCACTTTGTTGGTTACAGATGCTTCGGAACTGGCAACTTCTCAGGATTCTCATATCACTGGATTAGCTTGGGATATGTGCAGAGGTATAATAGTTGTAGTTAATAAATGGGATCTCATACCCGATACCGATAGATACGCGAAACGCAGAGCTGTTCGAAAAGTTAGGGAATGCCTTCATTTCATGCCGTATGCCCCTATATCGTTTATATCTGCAAAGACTGGTGAAGGTGTGAACAGGCTTTTAGACGGTGCGGTAGATCTGTTTGAAGAGCGGAAAAGATGGGTCCCTACACGGGACCTACAGTATTTATTAGCGGAAGCTTTGGTTGATCATAATCCACCACCCGTTAAAGGTTATCGAGGGCAACGGCTGCAAGTAACAAGGTTAAGACAAGTCGATATAAACCCTCCGACGTTCTTATTTACTGTAAATGAGCCTGGCCTCGTTCATTTTTCTTACAAACGGTATCTGGAAAATAAAATTCGAGATACGTTTGGGTTCGACAGAACTCATTTGAGGTTGGTATTCAAAAGACACTGACATGGCCGATTAACCCAACACTCTTTTGTGTGACAGTGCTGCCGGTTTTAATACTGTTGATAGTAGCTGGAGTCATGCTATTACCATCAGCATCTAGATTGGTCCAGTATATCTCTGTCCTATCCCTCTCATATTTCTTGGGATCGATACCGTGGGGATATTTTGTACTTCAATGGTACAAGGGTGTTGATATTCGAGATCACGGGAGTGGTCGTATAGGTATGTCTAACGTCCTAAGGACCTCTGGTAGGAGGGGGGCAGTTCCTGTTTTGTTACTGGATCTGGCTAAAGGTGTGGCGGCCGTTATATTCGCTAGATATATCTTAGGGGCAGGTTATGGCGAAGTTTTTGCTGGATTAATGGCATTAGTAGGCCACAATTGGCCAATATTTCTTAGTTTTAGAGGTGGTAGAGGAATTGCTACTGGTTTAGGAGCTCTTTCTGTGATGGCACCTGTATCGGCTCTTATTGGCGCTTTAGTTTTTATACCGGTTACGCTGTTCACACGGTATCTTTCCCTAGGATCAGTATTAGGAGTTATATGCGCTAGTGGGTCCCTGATTGCTATGATATTTATCGGGCTGTATTCATTAGAATATGGTGTATATGGTATTACAGCAGGGACAATAATTATTTGGCAACATAGAGATAATATTAAACGCCTATTTGAGGGGACTGAACGAAGGTTAGGTACACCTGGTACTAGAATACAATGATAAGCTAGTCCGCCATTGACCTGAACCATGTTCGTTCAGTAGAGCAATTTTTGCATTGCGATTTAGTTCATGAAAAGAAAAGCAACTATTGTAGGCACTACGACTTGGGGTACCACCATCGCGATAATGCTCGCGAAGAATGGTGTTCCTGTGACTCTCCTTGCTCGTAATGAAGATGAAGTGTTTACACTCGTTTCTGACGGCGAAAATAAACGATTTTTACCAGGCATAAAATTTCCTGACGAGCTATTAATCTCACATCGTACTCAAGATGTCGTTAGTGATGCTGAGGTCGTTATTATGGCTGTTCCATCGTATGCGCTCCGTCATAATGCAGCACTCGTTAGTTCGTTCTTAACTGTCGACTCTGTAATCGTTAGTGCTACTAAAGGTTTAGAAATTGGTTCCAATAAGCGCATGTCTGAAGTATTAGCAGAAGAGTTAGTGTGTTGCGATGTTAGTCAGATATGTACTTTGTCAGGGCCTAATCTAGCTAAAGAGATTGTTATGGGAAGTCCTGCTTCAGCGGTGGTAGCCGGTTATGATTTAGATAATGTAAATAAAATTCAAGAAGTATTTAATTCTTCACTATTTCGAGTATATGGCAGCAATGATATTGTTGGAGTTGAACTAGCGGGCGCTCTGAAGAATGTAATTGCACTAGGAGCAGGATTTTGTGACGGCCTGGGTATTGGAGATAATGCTAAAGGAGCTTTAATCACCAGAGGCCTTGCTGAGCTCTCGAGACTTGGTGTAGCGATGGGCGCACAACAGATTACTTTCGCTGGTCTTGCTGGAATAGGTGATATTATTGCCACTTGTTCGAGCCCACTGAGTAGGAATCATTATGTTGGCCAACAGCTAGCGAGTGGAGCAAGTCTCAGTGAGATAACACAGTCAATGGACAATGTTGCGGAGGGTATTAATTCGACTATGGCTGCTAAGGAAATCGCTCTAGATCTCGGCGTGGATATGCCGATTGTAGATGTGACATATCGGGTCCTTTTTGAAGGATTACAGCCTGAGATAGCAGTGTCAGAGTTGATGGGCCGACCAGTGGGGTCTGAATGGTGATTTTCGGGCTAGCGGAGTTCTTCCGGTATCCGAAATGATATATTCTCTTCGATTCCCGGTATAACTGTTATTTTCAATGGGTCTAAGCTTTTGATCACTTCATCTACTAGTATTTCTGGAGTCGATGCTCCAGAAGTAATTCCTATTCGATAGTTGGTTTTTATCCATTTGGCATCTATTTCCAATGGGTCGTTAATCAGATATGCAGGTACTCCCAGAGATTCGGCTACTTCTCTCAGACGGTTACAATTGGAGCTATTTTCCGCCCCTATGACCAATACCATGTCTACTTTGCCGGACATAGTGAGGACCGCATCTTGTCGATTCGTAGTCGCATAGCATATGTCATTACGAACCGTAGCGTTACTAAACGTATTCTGAATCTCTGCTATTGCTTCTGATGTGTCTCGAACAGACAGAGTTGTTTGGGTAATGATGGCGACATCCGTGGAACTATCCCATTGTGGAATCAGACGATCTTTGCTGTCGCTGATTAATGTCATGGGCGCTTGTCCCATTGTTCCTTTGACTTCTTGATGTCCTTCGTGACCTACCAGTAAGACTCGCTTACCTTCGTTGTGGTATTTTTTGGCTTCGTTATGGACGCGGGTGACGAGGGGGCACACCGCATCTATAATTTTTAGCCCCCGTTCTTTTGCACTCTCAAAATCTTCGGGAGGGGATCCATGGGCAGAGAATACGACGACCGATCCAGCAGGTATGTCATTAACTGACTCGACGGTTATGGCACCTTTTTTTTCTAACTCTTCTACCACGTAGGGATTGTGGACGATTTGATGTTTTACATATACAGGAGGCCCAAATTTATCTAGGCATAAGTTTACTATATCAATGGCTCTAACAACGCCTGCGCAAAATCCCCTTGGAGATCCTAGAACTACTTCGGCAATCCTGTCCATTAATTCTCCTTATTGGTTGGGCGATATAGAAGGTTATTTAGATTCTTTGATAAGGTCTAAATATTTGTAGCCAGATCCAGTATTAAGTAAAACTACTGTCTCGTCCCTACTAATGAAACCGCTTTCCAGTAGTTCTTTCAGACCGACCAATGTAGCAGCGCCTTCAGGGCAAGCTATTATTCCTTCTTCGGTGGCTAGTTCATACATAGCGTCTACCATGTCAGAATCTTCTACAGCTAGTGCGGTTCCTCCGGTCTCTCTAATAGCCTGTAAAATGAGATAGTCTGCAAATGGTCCCGGCACGCGTAAGCCATCTGCGATTGTGGTTGCGTTAGGCCAAGGTTCGGCAGTGTCCTTACCTTCATTAAAGGCTTTCACTATTGGCTGACAACCACTAGCCTGTACTGCTATGAATTTAGGAGGCGTTCCCGATACCCAACCTAGTTCTAGTAGTTCTTGGAACCCTTTGTACATGCCGATGATTCCAGTACCGCCACCAGTCGGGTAAATTATAGTGTCAGGCATTTTCCAGTCAAGCTGCATGGCTATTTCTAACCCCATGGTCTTTTTACCTTCCGCTCTATATGGTTCTTTTAACGTAGAAAGGTCAAAAAGATTTTGTTCTTCGGCAATCGTGACTGCAATTCGGCCGGCGTCGCTGATTAAACCGTCCACCAGATTTAATTCTGATCCTGCCATGAAGGATTCTTTCTTATTGGCCGGGGGTGCATCCTGCGGCATAAAAACTTTTACGGGTAAACCAGCTCGAGCCCCATAGGCCGCAGCTGCGCCCGCCGCATTCCCTGCTGAAGGCATGGTGAACCCGTTTACTCCTAATTCATACGCTTTGGAAACAGCCGCAGATATACCTCGAGCCTTAAAGGTACCAGTAGGGTTAAGGCCTTCTTCTTTTATCAGAAGTTTGCTCATACCGAGTTTAGCACCGAGCTGCTTAGCTTCCAGGAGTGGAGTTCCGCCTTCTCCTAGGGTCAGTATATTTTCTGGGTTCACTACCGGCATTAATTCCGCGAAGCGCCACATATTTGAAGGTCGATCGATCCAATCTTCTCTGGTTTTGTCTGCCTTTAATTGCTCTAGATTGTACCTGGCGAATAACACCTTATTGCAACACGGACTTATTTTGCTAAGTTGGTCATGTGGGTATGTTTTACCGCACTGTGTGCATTCTAGATGGTCGATGTAGCTAAACATGATATAAGGACCTCCGCTATGGGTTTAATAATGATACAGCATCTTGATTGATTAGGTAAGGAAGGACTCCTTGAGGTTACTTTTGCGGCTATATATGCTGTGCTATAATCGCCAGTGCTTGGAGGGACGATGGCAGAATATCAATATATAAACTTGGATAAAAATACCGACGAAGGTATAGCTACACTGACTTTGAATAGACCCGATAGGCGGAACGCTCTTAATGATGTTATGCAAGATGAGATTGGTGACGCTATAGATGACGTAGAATCTGATGAGTCTATAAGAGTATTGATAGTGACCGGCGCAGGCAGAGTATTTTGTGCTGGAGGGGATTTAGAGCAATTGCGTGGCGGGAATGAGCCAGGAACATGGGTTACAGACAATGTTGATGACATACGGAGAGCATTTAAACGTACGCAAAGGTTTATGCTTGGTTTGCAACGCATGGAAAAGCCAGTAATAGCTATGATAAATGGTGCTTCTGTGGGCGCTGGATTTGATCTAGCGGCGGGTTGTGATATTAGGATCGGAACTCCTAGAGCTAGGTTTATGGTTGCTTATGTTCGAATTGGATTATTTCCTGGGTTTGGAGGGACATGGCTCTATCCGCGAATGCTAGGAAGTATTGGTAAAGCTGCTGAAATGCTATTTACCGGGGACTTCCTAGAAGCAGAAGAGGCCCATCGTCTAGGTTTCTTGAATCATGTGGTACAAGAAGATGATTTATATGAATTCACGATGGAGATGGCTCGGAAAATAGCTAACGGACCTCCAATAGCTATTAGACTTTCAAAGCTGATGTTATACAAAGGTCTAGAGTTTGATCTCGATACAGCAATGAAAATGGCTGCTGCTGCTGAGACCATTACATTGACTTCAAAAGACCACCTCGAGGGTACTACTGCATTCAGGGAATCTCGAGAGCCTAGGTATGAGGGTAGCTGATGGACTTGGTGATTGACGAGTTAAAAGTGTTCGCTGGAAATGCACACCCTGGTTTAGCTAAGTCGGTTTGTGAATATTTAGGTATACCTGTGGGGCAGTCTGAGGCCTTTAAGTTTGCTAATGATAATACATTTGTAAGGATATTAGAAAACATAAGGCAACGAGACGTTTTTATTATTCAACCTACTTGTGCACCAGCGAATGACAATCTCATGGAATTGCTGATAATGATCGATGCATGTAAAAGGGCGTCAGCTGGCAGAATTACAGCTGTTGTTCCATATTATGGATACGGAAGGACAGATAAGAAAGATCAGCCACGGGTTCCCATAACGGGGAGACTGGTGGCTGATCTATTGACTGCTGCTGGGGCTGATAGAATGCTCACACTAGATTTACATGCAGGTCAGATTCAAGGGTTTTTCAATATACCAGTAGATGAATTGACAGCCACACCCATACTGACTAATTATTTTAAATCTAAGGAATTATCTGATTTAGTCGTGGTTGCTCCGGATGTCGGCATTAGCAAAAGAGCACGTGACGTGGCTGAAAGTCTAAATGCGCCATTAGCTATCATAGAGAAACGTAGAATCGGGAATAATGACAGTACTGAAACGTTAAATGTTATTGGTGAAGTAGACGGTAAGGTTGCACTCACATTCGATGACGAGATTTTGACGGGGGGAACCATCGTAAACGCGGCTCAAGCTTTAGTGGATGCGGGGGTCAAGGAGGTCTATTGCTGTGCTACTCACCCTGTATTCTCAAAAGAAGCCCCCAAGCTAATAGAAAACAGCAAATTTCAAGAAGTGGTAGTGACTGATACTGTCCCTGTTGCAGATGATAAACAAAACGGCAAGATAAAGGTTTTAACAGTAGCATCTCTTCTTGGTGAAGCGATATACCGAATTCACAAAGGTCAATCAGTGGGAGCCTTATTCAACGACTAGTAATAATCTATGATTTCCAATTATCCTTACCTCTGATTTCTAGTACCGGCGACTTCATTCTTCTTATTTAAAGAGAGGGAGCTAATGGCCGAGTGGTTTGAAAAACGCACCTTAGGTAATCTGTTAGATCTAGCTGTCACACTGTTTGGTAGCAAAGAGGCCCTTTCATTTGAAGGTCAGAGATGGTCCTTTGTTGAACTCCGAGCCAAAGTAGATATTGTCGCTAGAGGTTTGATTGGCATGGGAATTAAACCTGGGGATAAAATTTGCCTTTGGATGACTAATTGTCCCGAATGGGTATTCGTATTTTTTGCTGCCGCAAGAATTGGGGCGGTTCTGGTTCCAATTAATACGCGATTTCGTGTTACAGATATGGAATATGTGCTACGCCAATCTGATTCTAGTACATTAATAATGATGGACGGGTCGGGTCCTGTAGATTATCTGGGTATGTTAAGAGAAGTGTGTCCCGAGATAGATTCGCGTTGTGAATCTGAACTAGTGACACACAAATTTCCAGAGCTTAAGCGAGTAGTGGTCCTAGGCAATAATCATCCAGAAGGCGTGGTCAATTGGGAAGATATGTTGACTGGCTTATCGGACCCTCAGGAGTACGCTATCGCCCAAACTCATGTGCAACCTGACGATACAGTTCTTCTGATGTATACATCAGGGACTACGGGTTTCCCTAAGGGTGTTATGCATTCCCATAATATACAACGCACTTTGGTGGATGCAGCTAGTAGGATGGGGGTGACTTCGCGAGATGTGATATTGATGTATCTTCCGTTATTCCATTGCTTTGGTCTATATGAGGGACCAATAATGTCAGTGGTGTCTGGAGCTAGAATGGTATTAATGTCATCTTTTGATCCAGCTACAGTTCTAGACCTTATTGAAACTGAAAATGCTACGGTACTCAATGGATTTGATACACATTTTTTTGATATAACTTCTCATCCCAATATAAATACTACAGATAAAAGCAGCTTAAGAGTTGCCTTATTGGCTGCTGGTATGGCCAGCAGTGAATCGGTTGCCATACGGACCCAGAAAGACCTGTGTCCTACAATAACTGCATGGGGTATGACCGAAGTCGGGGTGGGGGCGACGCGCTCTTATTTAGATTCTTCTGTAGATGATAGATGTTTAGCGTCTGGGCACCCTCTACCGGGGTATGAATTTAAGATAATTGAACCTAATACCGGAGAAGTCCAGTCATTTGGAGCTCTTGGAGAACTGTGCGTTCGTGGCTATTCATTAATGCAGGGCTATTACAAAAAAGAACAAGAAACGAATGAAGTTATAGATCAGGATGGATGGTTACATACCGGTGACGTAGCAGTTATGAGAGAAGATTTACGTATGAGGTTCCTGGGTAGATATAAGGATATGCTAAAAGTTGGTGGTGAGAATGTAGATCCTATGGAAGTAGAAGCGTACATCCTTTCTCATCCTTCGGTAAACAAAGCGCAGATTATCGGTGTGCCTGACAATCGGCTTAGTGAAGTGCCATGCGCTTGCATAGTTTTAGAGAAAGGCCACAGCTTAGAATTGGATGAATTGGATCAATTTTGCAGAGGTCAAATGGCCAGCTTTAAAATTCCCCGGCAATTGATACTGATGGATGATTTTCCGATGACGTCTAGCGGAAAAGTACAGAAATATCGGTTACGTGAACTAGCTGACGAATACTTAGAATAGCATTTTCTAGTATGGAAGAATCGGATATATCCTAGTTGCCCATTCTGAATTCAATAGGAGTAAAACACAAAATGTACGATCTTGTATTAAAATCCGGCACTGTAATTGATCCGAAAAACAATATCAATGGTAAAAAAGATGTAGCTGTATCAGACGGTAAAATAGCATTAGTAGAAGAGAATATCCCATCGGATTCGTCCAGTAGGACAATTGATGTTTCTGGAAAAATCGTAACTCCAGGATTGATAGATCTGCATACACACGTTTATGACGGAGTAAATGGCAATGGTGTAAAAGCAGATTTGGGAGGAGTTCGGGCTGGAGTTACTACGATGGTGGATGCTGGAAGTTCAGGGTGCGATACATTTGGGGGATTTCCGGAGCATATTATTCCGAATAATCATACTGAAGTGTTGCCATTTTTGCATATATGCAGAACCGGACTCGCTACTACTCCAGATATATTTAGTCCTGCTAGTATAGATTTAGATAAAACTATTGCGACTGTTGAAGCCAATAGAGATGTAATTCGAGGAATAAAAGCGCGAATGGTTTCTCCTGCTTTAGAGATTATGGGTATGGAGATGCCTCGAATGGCTAAACGTGCTGCCAAGGAAGCGGGAGTCAAATTAATGGTTCATATTGGTGACACTGAGCATCGGTATGATGCGGATGTTATAAGAGACCTTCTACCGATATTGGAAGAGGGTGACATAGTTACTCATTTATTTACAGCAAATCCTGGTGGGGTAATTGGATCTGACGGTAAACTTGTTCCCGAAGCGCAGGAAGCTAAAGACAGAGGAGTTTGGCTGGATACAGCCCACGGCCGAGCAAATTTCAGTTTTGATATAGGAGCTCGAATATTAGATCAAGGATTAGTTCCTCATTGCATTAGTACTGATTTAACTCTACCAGGTCGTCAGAATACCGTTCACAGTATGACGGAGATGATGACGAGGTTCTTGGCTATGGGGTTTACATTAGATCAAGTTGTAGCAATGTCTACGCTTAATCCCGCCATGTCTTTGAACGAAACCAACCGCTTGGGATCACTTGGTGTAGGTATGCAAGCGGATATATCCGTACTAGATATAAAGGATGGTAACTGGATCGTCTACGATGTAGTTGGTGGGTCGCGGACGATTGATAAAGCTGTCATTCCGGTATTAGCCGTAAAACGTGGGGAAGTATTTGAAGCTGGTTGGGGCCCAAGAACTTGGGGATGGGACCCTGATCAAGTTTAAATATGGTTCTCAGGCGTTTAGGACTTAAGCTTCTTTGGCAAGGATAATAGTTTTGAAGTGGTAGGTTGAGTGGTAATGTTTTCTGATATGAGAGAAGCTAGAGATTGGTTGCCGGCCACTATAGGAGCGACCCAGTTGCGCAATTCTTTTAGGGTTGGGGTATTATTATCCCATTCTGGAATTAAAGTGTTTATAGCGTCCCATTGATTGCTCCGTTTCGATTTAGTCATAACCATGCCCCCGGCTTCTTGCACGGCGATCGTTCCTCCGAGCATATCCCACATTCTTGGTGCGCCAAATATGGCATACTGAAACACCCCGATTGCTGTCATTGCTAGCTCATATGCTATGCTGCCAGTGACTCGTGGCTCTCCTATAGGCCCCTTAAACGAAGATCTAAATTTATTGAATTGTGAAAAAGATCCTGGTAATCCTATCAATCGATTGCCAATAGGTTTGTCATTACTGGTAACGGAAACGCGGTCTGTATTAGCGTAGCATCCTGCATCTTTTTGACTATGGATTATCAAGCCATCAGCCTTACCTGGCCAAGGCACATATATAGCACCTGCCACAGGTATCCCCTTGTACAACACACCTATCGAAGAAGCGTATATGGGTATACCGTTCATAAAGTTTGTGGTGCCATCTAAAGGGTCGAGAACCCACAATATATCTGCAGCATGTTCGTTCAGACTTTCTGAATTTTCATCCTTCGTCTCTTCTCCTAGTATCCCATGTGTAGGAAAGATTTTGTTGATCTCCGATTCAAGGTATTCTTGAGTGCTAAGATCAGCAGAAGTGACGGGATCTCGTTGTAGAGTGTCTTTAAATTGAACGGAGATTTTTTTACCAAATTGGTCAGCCAGTATTTTGCCAGCCCCTTCTGCGAGTCGGACTGCTTCTTTGTGGATATCGTCTAGTAGGGTTACCTCTATATCCATATTATTAATGTTATTCCTAACGTAAGTATTATTGGAGCTAAGTATAACATTAAGCACACTTACAACATTAAATTGGCTACTGGATTCAGCTCTGCTATAATCCGCTGCAGTTTGAGATTTAACAGATGAGCGAATATATCTGGTATGTTCCTTAAATACTATTAGGTATGTTTAATGATCAATCCCTAAAAGGAGACCGATTCAATGGATTTAGAATTACAGGGTAAAGTTGCAGTAATAGGCGGAGCTAGTCAAGGTCTAGGAAAAGCTTGCGCTGACGTATTAGCTGAAGAGGGAGCTAAGTTGGTTCTCTGTAGTCGAACGAAAGATACACTGGATAAAACAGCGGAAGAAATTCGAGATGTAAGCGGTGCAGAGGTTCTGACGTTCGCTGGTGATTTAGAGGACTACGATACTATAAAAGAATTGATAAACACTGCGGTGGGCCATTATGGCAAAATAGATATTATGGTAAATAACTCTGGTGGGCCACCATTAGCTCGGTCATCCAACGCGACCGAAGAACAATGGGAAACTGCCGTGCAAAGATCTTTATTTTTCTTCGCTAGAATGTCGAGAGAGGCTATACCTCATCTTAAAGAACAGGGAGGCGGGCGAATAATTAATATTCTCGCTAGTAGTGTGTATCAACCTATCCCTAATCTCGCTCTGTCTGGAGCAACGAGAATGGGAGTAGTAGCCTTTGCCAAGAGTTTATCTGATGAAGTTGGTAAAGACGGAATACTGATTAATAACGTGTGCCCTGGGTCAATTTTGACAGAACGTATGTTATCCAACGTCACAAATCGTGCAAACGAGCTCGGAACATCAGTAGAAGAAGGTCTTTCAGCCAGGGCGTCAGAGACTGCGGTGGGAAGGATAGGCGATCCTAAAGAGTTGGCGTATTTGGTCGCGTTTTTGGCATCAAGCCGATCTAGTTATATTACTGGAACTACTATGTTAGTAGATGGTGGGCTTGTCAGATCAGTATTATCTTAGGCGAGACTATCTGCCTTGGTAGGATATGTAAATGAGAAATCGTCCTGGGCCCCCTGCTGATCCGGAAGATGCGGAAGGATTTAACGATCGCGGTAATCGATATAGCCGCAATGGAGTATATGATCAGGCTATATCAGATTACACGCAAGCCATTGAGTTAGATGAGAGCTTCGCAGAAGCTTATTTTAATCGAGGCGTTTCTAAATACGAGCTTGGTCTATATGAGGATTCTATAGCCGATTTAACCCAAGCGATCTCATTAAATCCAGAAGATGATAATTATTATGGTCGTAGGTCTCTAGCCTATCTATTCAATGATCAGCCTGACCTCGCTGCAATTGATCAGGATATGTGCGATGAATTACGGAACATCTAGGCAGTTTGTATAAATATAATAGCTGTTAAGCTGGTCTGAAGTACGGAACACTAATTTGATTGTTAGCTTGAATGAACGTCACTTCAACGGACATGCCAATTTGTACGCTAGATGGTTCGCATTCAACGATATTGGTAAACATCTTTACGCCTTCGTCTAATTCGACCAACGCTAATACGTAGGGAACGTCTTGGGCGAATCCGTGAGTTCTGTTCTGATATGTCACCGTATATGTCCATACAGTGCCTTTGCCGGTTGATTTTATCCACTGAATATTGTTTGACCAGCAGTTGGAACATATGCCACGTGGGTAGAACTGGTATTCATCGCAGTCGTCGCACTTTTGTATTACTAGGTCTCCTCTTTTGCACGAATCCCAATACGGTTTAGTTTCACCTACTACGCTCGGTAGAGGTTTATTCCATTCAGGCATATTAGTCCCTCCCTAGAATGACCGTTCCACCACTATGGCGTGATCCCAACGCTCCTCCGGTGCCGTGGCATAAGGCTATATTACAATTAGGTACTTGTCTTGGTGTTCCTTCAAATTGGTGTCTTAGTTGACGGGTAGCTTCTAGAAGAAGAAAAATACCTCTCATTCCTGGGTGATTAGATGACAAGCCACCGCCGTCAGTATTTATAGGGAGTTCTCCGCCGATCTCTATCCTTCCCCCAGATACGAAGTCTCCGCCTTCACCTTTTTTACAAAACCCTAGATCTTCTAGAGTTTCTATGACTGTAATCGTAAACGAATCGTATATCATGGCCATATCAATGTCTTTGTGCGTAACCCCGGCCATAGCAAATGCTGGAGTTGTACTCTGTTTTGCGGCAATTTCTATTAGGTCACGCTTTCCAGCACCTTGGTGTGCTAGAGCTTCGCCTACGCCTAAAACCCAAACGGGGTTTTGTTTACAACTGCGAGCTAACTCAGGGGATGCTACTACGACTGCGCCACCTCCGTCAGTTATTACGCAACAATCTAGCAAATGCAGAGGAGAGGAAATGACTCTTGCATTTACGACATCTTCAACGGTTATCGGAGTCCTGAACAGCGCTTCGGGATTCATGGAAGCATGTTTTCTAGTCGAAACAGCAACCTGTGCAAGTTGCTCAGAAGTGGTTCCATATAAATGCATGTGACGCTGTGCGATCATGGCGTACAGGCCTACGGTGGTAAGTCCGTACAGTTCCTCGAAGCTGTCTGGAGAAGGGTCTAATCTAGGATGTCCAAATCGGGCTACTCCACCTGTCCCTACAGATACGCCTCCAGATCTTGCTAAGCTACTGTAGGTTATTACTGCGCAGTTAATTCTTCCTGCAGCGATGGCGGTTAAGGCGTGGGATAGGTGAAATTCGAATGAGCCTCCTCCTACAGTAGTATTGTCTACATACTTTGGATACATGTTTAGGTAGTCGGCTAGATTTAATCCACTGTTTCGAATGCTGCTGGACGCAGTGAACAATCCTTCAACATCGTTCTTAGTCAATCCAGCGTCTTCGAGCGCTTTTATTACGCTTTCACCTTGTATTTGAAGCTCACTCTTGTCAGGTGAGTATCTGGTTATATGCTCATTGATGCCAACGATCGCGGCACCACGTTTTAGATCGACCATAATTGTTACCTCTTGTGTGATCTATGAAAAGCTGCCCTATAATAAGTGGCTTACATACAGGTGTCAAGGAACAGACATAATAAAAATTTGTCTGTTAGCAGGTTTGGCGGTAATTCGTCGTTATGCCGACTGATTTAATTCATCTGTTATACCTGACAGCAAGACTTGTAGTGTGGATATATTCTCATTGTCGGTAAGACCGAGGTGTAATGGGGTTATAGATATTGAATTGTTCTTAACCGCAAACATGTCCGTCCCTAGACCATTATCTTGATGAATCGGCCTATTGCGAGAGATCCAGTATTTATCATGTATTCCAGTCGTCTCATGACGCACAGATTCTCCGTATGAACGACCGCCTAGTTTTGTAATTTCTATTCCTTTTATTTCATTCAAGGATGTACTAGGTACATTGACATTTAGTAGACATTGTCGGTGTTTAAAACTATCAACCAGCTTTGCACCGACCAATGCGAGAAACCTCGCAGCTGGACTGAATTGCGGATTTTGGATAGATGCGACTGATATTGCGATAGTAGGATAACCGCGCATATATCCTTGTATAGCTGCCCCTACTGTTCCAGATACCATTACATCCCAGCCCAAGTTAGATCCTGAATTTATTCCGGATACAACAAGATCGACGGAACCGACTAGTTCTTCCAGGGCGAGAATCGCACTATCCGCTGGAGTCCCTTCAACAGAGTATGCGGTTATTGAGTTTGAATGAGTAAGTTCAGCAGTTATCGGCACGGAATGTACCATCAGAGGATGATGCAGTGTTAGTGAGCCGCCCACGCCGCTCTGCTCTCTGTCCGGAGCAACGATAAATACCTCCCCAAGCGTATTAAGAGCCTTGGCTGCTTCCCATAAACCTGGTGAATGTATACCGTCATCATTGGTAAGTAGAATCTTCAGTATATTGACCTTTTATAGTAAATCCTAGGATGAGGGTTAATCTTATCAGGGGACTAAATTAATATCAAAAGGACGTATCTGTATGACTGCCAAATTATATCTATTAGAGTGATGTTGTTGCGTCTATGCAAGTACTCCAATAAGATAGTCTTAGAGTGGTTATATAATTTGAACAGAAAGGTAGATCATGTTCCCTAATAACGTATTTCCTGAGACGTCTGAAATAGATTCACATGGTCAATTAGTAATAGGCGGGTGCAACACGCTTGATTTAGCGGAAGAATTTGGCACCCCAGTCTACGTTATAGATGAAATAACATTGAGAAATAGGTGTCAAGAATTTGTAAAACAGTTTTCGGCGGTTTATCCGAACAGTAAAGTCTTGTATGCCTCCAAAGCGTATATAAATCCTGCTTTAGCGAAAATTTTCCAAGAGGAAGGATTAGGACTTGATGTAGTTTCTGGTGGAGAATTTGCAGTGGCTAAAGCTGCTGGTTTTCCATTAGAGGAAGTTTATTTTCATGGGAATAACAAAACTCCAGATGAACTCACGCAGTCGTTACAGGGTGGTATAGGCCGTGTAGTGGTTGACAGTTTTCATGAATTAGAGATCCTGAATGAGATAGCGTCAAACAATGGCAAAATACAGGATATATTAATCCGAGTATCTCCCGGTATAGATCCTCATACACATGCATATACTACTACTGGAATTATTGACTCTAAATTTGGATTTTCTATTCAGACTGGCGATGCTGAGAAGGCTATTAAATGGGCTTTAAATGCTGAGCATCTTGAGTTGATTGGGCTTCATTTTCACCTAGGGTCTCCCATATTTGAGCTTGAACCTTATACTGCAGCTACTGATCTGGTATTAAGATTTGCGGCGCAGTTTAGAGAAAGTGGCCTGAACTTGAGAGAATTCAGTCCAGGCGGAGGATTTGCAATAGCGTATACACGCGATCAAATTCCCCCTGAAATTTCTGATTACGCAAGTTCCATAGTATCTACCATGACGGCTACGTGTGACGAGCTAGGCATGGATTATCCTAGGCTCCTGATAGAGCCTGGTAGATCTATTATTGGTCCGGCTGGAGTAGCCCTGTATAAAGTGGGTGCTATCAAAGATATACCAGGCGTTAGGAAATACGTTAGTGTAGACGGAGGTATGGGAGATAACATTCGTCCAGCACTCTATCAAGCTGCGTATGAAGTAATCTCTGCGGGCCAAGCAAACGAGCCTGGAGACGATAAAGTTACTATTGCAGGGAAATATTGTGAGTCGGGAGATGTTCTGGCAACAGATATACTTTTACCGAAACTGTCATCTGGAGATGTGATTGCGATACCTGCATCAGGAGCTTATTGCCCTTCAATGGCTAGTAATTATAATTTGAACCCACGCCCCCCTATAATTTTGGTCAAAGATGGAGCTTCACGTTTGATTCGGCGTCGAGAGAGCTATGAAGATCTGATGTATTGTGACGTGCTCTAAGGCTAATCGTTAATTTTACTAGAGAGGGCGATTTGTGGTTAATTCGTGGCCAAGATCATATATTAACTCAGATTAGAGCTAGCCTATCCGCTAATAGGCTAGCACATGCTTATCTTTTCTCTGGTCCCCCTAGGGTTGGAAAAATGCGCTTGGCTATGGACTTGGCTAGAGCTGTCAACTGTGTTTCATCAGGGGATGAGCCCTGCGGTGTTTGTGACCAATGTGTGAGAATATTATCTGGAAATCATTCAGATGTCAGGGTATTGGGAGTTCCAGATGGTGATATTGACTCTCGTTCTCGTACTGTGATTGGTATTGACGACGTAAAGGAAGTTCTACACAAGACCAACCTAAAACCATTTGAAGGGAAATGTATAGTAATCGTTTTTGATGGAGCCGAAAATTTTAGTACCGAAGCTGCTAACGCCCTATTAAAAACACTTGAAGAACCGTCCCCGCAAGTATTAATCATACTCTTGACTGATAACGAAGCTAGTATTCTTAGCACAATTCGCTCAAGGTGTCGTAGTTATACATTCAACATTTTACCAAAAGAACTGATAACGAAGATTTTGATTGAAGAGTATTCTTGTGAATTGGATCTTGCGGAATTATTGGCTAGGATTTCAAGAGGTAGTATTGGATGGGCGATAACTGCTGCTACTAATCCCGATGTTCTTAAACAACGTGACGCAGATCTTAATCATTTGCAAGAAACTATGAAAGCGGGACTAGTAGAAAAATTTGATTATGTCAGCGAATTGGCTTCTGAGTTTGGCAGGAATAGGGCTTCAGTCAAGGAGGTTCTCTACTTATGGAGAACGTGGTGCCGAGACCTGATCATTCTGAATATGTCCAATGAAGAGCACATACTGAATAGCGATAAGATAAATATGCTTAAAGATCAATCGAATAATATGAGTTTTAGCGAGATATCGAGTTTTGTAAGTGTTGTCGACCGGACCATTTATGCTCTCGACCACAATGTAAACCCGCGCCTGGCTCTTGAAAACATGATTCTAAGTATGCCTAGAGTCAAATAATTAGGCCAGTCAGCTGACTCTTTCTTGATTCTGCATGCTCCAGGGTACGTAGGGTAGCCAAGGGTCTATCATAGAGTAGTTTTGAAGGATTCGGTATGGATTTGGTTGTGGGATTCTAGGCTCTTTTAGGAGTCGCATGTTTGCTTCTAATGGTGTTCTTCCTGCTTTTCTTAGGTTACAAGTAGAACACGCTGCTACTACGTTCTCCCATGTGTGTGGGCCTTTTTGAATACGAGGTATCACATGGTCCAAAGTTAGTTCAGACGTTTTTATTGTGCAGTATTGACACGTATATTGATCTCTCAAGAATATTTCTTTCTTGGAGATTTTACGTGGTGCATATGGGCGTTTGACCATATATGCAAGCCGAATAACTGACGGAATATTCAGAAGTCGTGTGATGGTGTGGATTGTCGCTTGGTAATTATCTAGAGTTTCTGCTTTTTCCTTTTCCACCAGAACAATCGCTCTACGACCGGTGCAGATATTAATTGGGACGTAGTTTAAGTTTAGTACTAGCGCAGGAAAGCTTAGTGAGTCATTTGTGGGACTGACTAAGTCCTGTTTGCCGTCACTACTAACCATATCTTTATCAGTTGGAAGTGTTCTAACCACCTGATACGTACCTTAGTAATTTAATATATATGTCACCGCTGGATTATATACTAATGTCTTTAATGTCGCATGAAATCTCTGCAACTCTCGGAGAAAGTTACTTTAAGCTGTCACGCATATTATTTTGCATGCTACCTGCTATGTCCCCGGCTTTCTGATTCCAATCGCTAGGTATGATCTTTAATCCTCTGGTAACTACGTCAAAGTTGTCGGCTAGGAAACTTCCCAGTGTAGAATCATCGATTGTCTCCTGTATTGAACCGACTGGGAATTTTTGTAGACCAGTCAATATTCCAGATAGAAGTATGAATCCTATGATGAGGCCTACGATTGCACCAGATGCACTGTTAGCGAGCCCTGCCAATGGAATAATACTTATGGCAATTTTTACGAATTTACTGACAAAAGTACCAAGAATGAGCAAACCGACAAATATAACTATAAAGGCGCCTATTGACTGTATATTTTCATTTTCAGAAAGGAACGATAAAATATTGCCGATTGGCTCGGCTATTCGGCTGGATAGTGCTAGGCCAACAACTACTACAACCAGCGGGACGATCATTTTTATGATTCCTGTTCTGAAACCCCAGAAAGCTAATACTCCCCAGCAAATTAATACCGCGATGTCAATCCAGTTCATAATAACGTCCTCTTTTTTTCTAGTATTGGGACTCATCCCAATTATAGCGATTAACAAATTGCAAAACTATATATATCAATGATGATAACTCATGATTTGTGTATTTTACTTAATGGGACGGTATACCATATTTCTCGTCATTACTCGAATGCTATACTAGTGCGGGCAATGAGGGAACATTAAGTGATTGATAAAAGTGTTATAGCTATAGATGGTCCAGTCGCCGCGGGCAAGAGTGTAATAGGTAAATGTGTTGCGACTAGATTAGGCTTTAGATATTTTGATACTGGTGTGATATATAGAGCTGTTGCTTGGATAGTTCATAGTCATAAGATAGACGAAATAGATAAATCACGCATAGAACTAGCTGCCTCTCAGATGCAGTTAGATTTGGATACAGAAAATGCTAATGCGGTTGTTGTTAATGGTGTTAGTATTTCGGATGAACTGAAGACTCAGGAAGTGACCAGACTCTCTTCAATAGTTGCGGCACTACCGGGTGTCAGAAGTGCTATGGTTAGTCTTCAAAGAGGCATTATTCAGAGAGGGAAAGTTGTGATGGTTGGGAGGGACATCGGTACAGTTATTGCTCCGAATGCCGAATTGAAGATATATCTTACCGCGTCTGTTGAAAGTCGAGCCAAAAGAAGAGTTGAAGATCTTAGAGGCCAAGGTCTGGCGGTTTCGTTTGACCAGGTACTACATGAGACTATTTCAAGAGATGAACGTGACTCATCTAGACTCGACTCACCATTAGTCATTGCTTCGGATGCAATATCAATTGACAATAGTGAAATGACTATAGAAGAAACAGTTGATGTTATATTGGAGCACTATCGTATATGACACGATTGGGTTATGAGACGACGATATTTTACAGGATAGCATATAGTGTCGTGCGCCTGTGTCTTAGAAGCTTTGGAAGGTTACACGTTACTGGGCAAGAATATATACCTCCCTATGGCCCGCTTATAGTAGTAGCTAATCATCTCTCGTACAATGACCCTCCATTTATAGCATCTGTTGTAACAAGACCATTGGACTTTTTGGGTAAAAAAGAACTCTTTAATAATACGTTCGTGGGCTATTTCATGAGGAGATTTAGGGTTTATCCAATAGATCGTTCCGGTGGCGCGGAGGCAATGAATATAGCTATGAATTTATTGGGAAATGATCATGCGTTGGCAATATTTCCGGAGGGACAGCGAAGTCCTGCATTTACATTGCAGAAAGCCAAACCTGGGGCAGCATATCTAGCGTTAAAGTCTCAAGCTCCGATTCTTCCCATAGCTGTTTACGGTACAGAAAAGTATCCTCCTTGGCGTATGCTGTTCCCATTTAGGAAGTTACACGTGAATATTGGGAGTCCATTTACTCTACCTGTGATAGAAGGAAATTATACTAAAGGTGTGATAAATGGAGCCTCAGATATAATAATGGGGAGAATTGCTGATTTGCTCCCAGATGAGTATAAATCAGCACCTTTCAAGACTGTATCGGCAAAGGATAGAGTTATATAGGTAAATCAATGGTGTAATTTGCTACTACTCTATCAATGTTGCTAGCAACTACCTGATCGGGTTCTACCAACGGTAGGCGCGGTTTTCCAGCCTGAAATCCTGCTTGATTTAGAGAATATTTGACTGGTATGGGACTAGTTATTGTGAACATTATTTTAAATATGGGCAGCATACGATGGTGTTCAGCAGCAGCTTGCTCTATGTCACCCTCTAAGATGAGACCCATCATCTGTTTTATTTGATTACCAACCAGATGTGATAATACGCTTACTACTCCGTACCCGCCCATTGACATAATGTAGAAAGTTTCATTGTCATTACCACTCCACACTTTGAAACCATCAGGAGCGCCAGATATTATACTAGCTATCTGATCCATATCTCCGCTGGCCTCTTTCACACCAATAATGTTATCGACATGGCTGAGTCTAATAGTGGTTTCAGCAGTCATGTTCAAACTAGTCCTACCGGGGACGTTGTAGAGCATACATGGGATTGTTACGCTTTCAGCGATGGCTTTAAAATGCTGATACAAACCCTCCTGAGGGGGTTTGTTGTAGTATGGCACGGTGAGTAGTAGACAATCTGCTCCCGCGCTTTCTGCTTCTTGGCTCATTTCGATACTTTCAGCAGTATTGTAATTTCCAGTACCGGCTACAACTGATCCGCGATCTCCGATACTTTCTTTGATTTCGGCAAAAAGTCTGAGTTTTTCTTCTGACGTAAGTGTCGGTGATTCTCCGGTGGTACCAGAAACGACCAGGCCATCACTACCGGAATTTATTAGAGCATTTGCAAGACTCTTGGCTTGTTTATAATCTACGGCACCGCTTTCATCGAAAGGGGTCACCATTGCGGTCACAAGTCTTCCTACCTCTATCATTCCGAACCTCCGAGACTTTTAATCCGGGTATTATACACGACTATAGTCTTAAAGCCACAAACGGTTGGCATTAAGTTGTGTGTATCAATTTAGGCGATCCCTACTGACTAATTCTTCGGCTATTTGGATGGAGTTCAGAGCAGCTCCCTTTCGCAAGTTATCCGAGACGATCCACAGAACCAAACCATTTGGGTTAGATAAATCTTTTCGTATCCTTCCTACCATTACGTCGTCTTTACCGGCAGCATCTGCAGGTGTGGGATAGGATTGCGTTGAAGGATCGTCAACTACTGTTACACCTGGCATAGCGGATAGTGCGTCACGAGCGTCCGACACGGATACCGGCTCTTCGAACTCAATGTGCACTCCTACGCAATGGGAGATATAAACTGGAACCCTAACGCATGTAGCCGACACTCGAAGATGTTCCGAGTGTAGGATCTTTCGAGATTCATCTATCATTTTTTGTTCTTCGCGAGTGTATCCTGTATCTAGAAAACTATCTATGTGGGGGAATACGTTAAATCCGATTTGATTGGGTAAAGATTCTGATTTTATGGGCTCTTTTGCTAGCAAATTTTTGGTCTGTTCAGTTAGTTCAGTCATTGCCGATGCGCCAGCTCCGGATACGGATTGGTACGTATCAGCCACTATACGTACCAAAGGACTGAGTTGTCTCAATGGATGCGCAATCATAACTAATGGAGTTGTTGAACAGTTCGGTATAGATATAATGCCCTGATGCCAATCTACATCTGATCCGTTAACCTCAGGGACTACTAAGGGTACTGTAGATTCCATGCGAAACGCGGATCCATCATCAATAACAACCGCTCCTGATGAGACAGCAACAGGTGCGAATTTCTGGCTGATTTCGCTACTTACTGATATGAACGCTATATCAATACCATTAAAAGAGCTTTCAGTAGTTTCTTCTACTTTCAAGTCTTTTCCATTTACAGATATAGTCTTTCCTGCGGAGCGTTCGGAGGCTAGCAGCCGAAGATTATTAGCTTTCGGGTACCTAGTCTCAACTATATTAATGAATTCTTGTCCAACTGCTCCAGTTGCCCCTACAACAGCTATACTGAGATCTTCCATTTATTTGTATGGTCCTTTGAAGTTTTAACTTTTAGTTAGTCAAAATTTATAAGTTGCACTATATTCCGCTGTTTTAGTAAGCTGTTACGCTTAACTAATCAGATTTCAAGCACGTTTTCCAAGCCTACCACAAGGCCTGTCTGCATAACAACTTTCCTTATACATAAAATCACGCCTGGCATATAACAGTCTCTCCCTAGAGTGTCGTGCCTAATAGAAAGAGTTTGTCCTGCGGTGCCCATTATGACTTCGTGCTGTGCAACACGCCCTGGCATTCTTATACTATGAACGGATATGCCGTGATATTCTCCTCCCCGGGTGTTAGAGAGATTTTCCTTTTCAGTAATGTTGCGGGTAAAGTCTTTTTTAGAACCTAGGTCATTTGCTAAGTTCATTGCAAAGCCAGATGGAGCATCTATTTTTGCTTCATGATGGGATTCCACTATATCCAAATATTCAAAGTAAGGAGCAGCCTGCTCGGCGAGTTTCTTTAGAATTACTGCTCCTAAAGCAAAATTTGGTGCGATTATGGCTCCGAATGATTTTTGATTTGTAAGAGTCCTGATAGAACTTATATCCTCGTTGGTTAATCCGCTAGCCCCTAGGACCATGTCAACAGAATATGCACTAGCTGTTTTGACCGCTTCCATGCAAGTTGTAGCATTAGTGAAATCTACAATTACGTCGGGGGAGGTGTGTTCAATTAAATCTTTCAGGTTTGTTGATAAAGGAATTTCCTCTCCGGATGGCATTTTCAGAATATTGCCTCTATCAGCGCTACAAGTAGCTCCTACTAGCGTAATGTCTTCCTCGTCGGATATAGCTCGAACTGTTTCTTGACCCATTTTTCCAGTTGCCCCATTAATTAATACCTTTATGGTAGCCATAAGTAATTATCGCTCCTTTTTTATAATGAGGATTTGTGATGTGATTTAATTATATAAAAAGCGGGATTTTATCCCGCTTTTTATATAATTAGTTTAAATGTCTCTTTACTGATCTCGAGATCCGCCGCCTTGGAATCGGCGATCAGATCCACTATTTCTATTTCCACCGGGTCTGTCACGACCTCCGAAGCCGCCTCGGCCACCTCCATTTCTGGGTCGACCTCTGTCCCCGAATGATGACCGTTGGGGTCGCTGTGTAGGAGGTTCTTCTTCTCCGAATAAAGCTTTTCTTGACAGATTGACTCTTCCAAGATGATCAATCTCTCGTACCATTACCGTTATTTCTTGCCCGATATCAAGTTCAGTTTCTCCTTCGAGCATTGATTCATTTCTTAGAAGACCATCTTTACCAGGTAGGAGTTCTATGAATGCTCCAAAATCAGTAGTTCTGCCTACCTTTCCGGTTATGATGTCGCCTACAACTAATTCTCTAGTGAGACCTTCTATTTTACTTTGTGCTAGGCTGATCATTTCTTGATCGGAAGAGCCTATGGTTACTTTACCATCATCGCTGACGTCTACTGAGCATCCGGTCTCTTCGATTATAGATTTTATTACGGCGCCTCGTGGTCCTATTACGGCACCTATCTTCTCTACAGCGATTTGCATGCGTACCATCTTGGGTGCATATTGGCTAAGTTGATCTCTCGGTGAGGACAGTGCGGAACTCATTTTATCCAATATGAATAGTCGCCCCTGTCGGGCTTGTTCCAAAGCTTCGCTCAAAATACTGGCTGTAAGGCCTTGTATTTTTACATCCATCTGGAGAGCATTGATGCCCTCGGTAGTACCCGCTACTTTGAAGTCCATATCTCCGAGAAAATCTTCTATGCCTTGGATATCACTCAGTACAGCATATTTCCCATCGGGGTCTGTAATTAAACCCATGGCGATGCCGGACACTGGAGCCTTTATTGGTACTCCTGCATCCATTAATGCGAGAGTAGAGCCACAGACGCTACCCATGGACGTACTTCCATTAGAGCTCAGGACTTCTGATACTACTCTGATGGTGTATGGAAAGTCTGCCTCTGCTGGTAGCACTGATTGCAATGCTCGTTCGGCAAGAGCTCCGTGACCGATTTCCCGCCTACCAGGGGATCCTACTCTGCGGGCTTCACCAGTCGAATAGGGAGCGAAATTATAATGATGCATATATTGTTTGCTGTTGCTATCGTTAGGACCTACTGTATCCAGTATTTGTTTCATAGTTAGAGGACCAAGAGTCGCAATGGATAAGACTTGCGTCTGCCCACGAGTAAACAATCCTGACCCATGAGTTCTTGGGAGTACCCCCGCTTCTACAAATATTGGTCTGATTTCGTCAGTGGAACGTCCGTCCGGACGGATGCCCTCGTTAAGTATCCTTTGTCGGACTTCAGCTTTCAGAACATTCTTGAATCCGGCCGCTATTTGGTCGCTAGAATATTCCTCTGCCATTTCCGAAGCTATAGAGTCCTCGAGATCTTCTAGGGCTTCTACTCGCTCTGCTTTGAGTGCATTCTGCTCTAGAATTGCAGTTAGACGCCCATTCAGATTACTCTTTATTGTTGCTTCAATCGTCTTAGCTTCGTCACTGATTGGCTCAGCTTCCACCTTCGGGGAACCGATTTGAGAGACTAATTGGTCTATTAATCCAATGGTTTCGTTGTTAGCTTCTTGAGCTATACGGATACCTTCAAGGATGACTTCTTCTGAGACTTCATCTGAGCCAGCTTCTACCATTAGGATTGCGTCTTTAGTACTGCTTATGACCATATTTAGTTGACTGGTTTTTATTTGCTCATATGTAGGGTGCACGATGTATTCGTTATTTTCTTTGAAATAAGCAACTCTGCAAGACCCTACGGGTCCATCGAATGGTATGTGAGATATGGATAAGGCTGCAGACGCTGCAACCATTCCCAGTACTTCAGGAGGGTTTTCCTGGTCTGATGATAGAACTGTAAGAATAACTTGGATGTCATTATGGAGTGATTTAGGGAAAAGCGGTCTAATAGACCTGTCTGTTAATCTACATGATAATATGGCAGATTCGCCGGGTCTCCCTTCTCTTCGGAAGAAACTTCCAGGTATTTTTCCTGCTGCGTAGAGTCGCTCTTCAAATTCTACTGTCAGCGGTAGGAAATCTACGTCTCCTCTAGGTTTGCCTGACATGACAACGGTTGCCAGAACTATCGTGTCTCCACTTTGTATAGTTACTGAACCGTGGGCTTGAAACGCGAGTCGTCCGGTTTCTAAACGTATAGAATGATCTCCGATTGAGCGTTCCACAATTGTGGGAATTGACATTGTAGACATAGTTGGAATGTACCTCTTAAATAATAATAGGGCCTAGGACTAGTGGGTATGATTGATCTATCACCTATAGGGTAATAGTCGATATAGCTTATCTTCGGAGTCCTAGTCGACTTATGAGAGTCTGATACCGATTAACATCTTCATTACTGAGGTATTTTAAGAGTCTACGTCTTTGGGAGACGAGCCCAACTAACCCCCGACGTGAGTGCACGTCTTTGCGGTGTGTCCTGAGATGATCGGTGACTTGTTTGATACGTTCTGTGAGAACGGCCACTTGTACTTCTGTGGAGCCTGTATCGTTTGCGTGGTTTTGGTATTCTGTGGTTATGGTCTGCCTTGTTTCCTGGTCTAACATTTTGTTGATTATTACCTTCTATCTATCTTATCTTTTTCTTCTCTCATATTTCAGCCAGTATAACATACACCATCTCACGCACGCAATTTAACCGTCCAGTATATTAGTAGTTTAGTTTGCACTCTCACGGTTTTGCAGTAGTGAGCTCCATCCTATATTATTGCTTTTGATTAGTTCTTGAGCTTCAGTTTTATTTAGATGAAGTTTGAAGCTAGTACGGGAGTTACAGTTATTAGGAGGATACTACATGGCTCAAGGTGATTTTGTAAAAGTCGGACAAGTCAGCGAGATAAATCCTGGAGATTTGACTACGGTAGAAGTCGGAGGAGAACAGATATTGCTGGTTAACGTCGACGGTGATATTCACGCTTGTGATGATATCTGTTCACACGCTTATGCATCGTTATCCGAAGGGGATTTAGCAGGTGCAGAGATTGAATGTCCTCTTCATGGAGCATTGTTTAATGTGAAAACCGGACAGGCCTTAACCCCGCCTGCGGAGTCGGCACTTAGGGTTTTTGAAGTTAAGGTAGACGGAGATGATATATACATAGCTTCTCCTTAGAAAAGAATGACCTAGAGGTGATGTTTTCTAAAATTGTGGAATTGCCAACTGGGGTCCTATGCTGTTGTTTAGTGTGAATTATCTGATCACTGCAAATTTGTTTACTGGCCAGTAAGACAGCCAAACTTTGCCGTGAATGTTGTTCTCAGGAACTGGTCCCCAGTTACGAGAGTCATTACTGCCTAGTCTATTATCGCCAAGCACGAAATATTCTTGTTTTTGCAGCGTAGTAATCTCAGGTCTAAAACCGTCTGCGAACCACAGGTCTCCCTTTGGAGTTAATGAATTTATATAATCTTCTTCCATAAGCTTCCCATTAACTATAACTTCGCCGTTGCCAATCTGTATTGTGTCCCCTGGTATACCAATTACCCTTTTTACAAAATCTCTGTCCGGATCGAGTGGGTACGAAAATACTATGATTTCACCTCGCTGTGGAGGTTCTAGTGCGAATTGTGGTTGTGAATCTTGGCTGTTCCATATAGGTATAATTCTTGAGAATCTATTTGTATCTAATCTAAAATAGCTAACTTTGTCGACGATTACATACTGTCCATGCGATAGTGTTGGGTCCATGCTAGACCCTTCGACTTTGAAATTTTGAATACCCGTCTGTATAACAATAAAGACTAGGGTCGCTAGGATTATTGACTCTATTAAATCTTTAGTGATGTGTGTCATATATGGTAACTAATAAGATTAATTTTGAGCTAATGTGGCCCTATAACATTTCATCAATTATAGCATTCGTGTACATGTGGCGAATGGTATAGAGATTAGAAAATTGATGTGCGTATGCCCTTCTGCTAAAATCTGCCGATAGATGAGTTCGTAGAACGCTTTTAGAGATCAGAATTTAATCAGATTGGAGATTAATTTATGAGTTGGCGTTTTGAGTTAGTTGAAAAGCCATACGGTGGCGTCACTGAAGGCCCGATATGGGACGGATCTTCTTTATTGTTTACTCATATACCTAGCAGCAGGATTATGAGTTATGATCTGGAGTTTGAGGAAATTTCTGAAGTTAGAACTGGTACCAATCACACTAACGGATTGGCATATGACTCCGAAGGTAATCTATATGGATGCTGCTCAGGTGGCAGAGCTATTGTTAAGTTTAATGATGATGGAAGTACAACTACAATTGCAGATGTCGTCGATGGGCAGAAATTGAATACTCCGAATGATCTGGCAGTGGATCGAAAAGGCAGAATTTGGTTCACTAATCCGTGGAATGCTGGAAATATAGACGCCAGCGAAGTCGAAGAACTGGACAACCGTTCTGTGTTAATGTCTGAACCTAATGGTGATGGTGCATATACAACTACTAGGGTTACCTTCGATACTACAATGCCTAATGGTGTTTTAGTCTCTCGGGATCAAAAAACCTTATATGTTGCTGAGAGTAACAGTGAGCGACTAGATATAGACAGAGAGCTTAGGGCTTATCCGATAAATGATGATGGGACCTTGGGCGATTATTGTACTCTGCATACATTTGGCAGTGATAAAGGATCTGTACATCGCGGTATAGACGGTATGTGTTTGGATGCTGATGGTAATATCGTTGCAACTGCAGGATGGGAGTCTGCCGGTCCGGGTCCTATGATCTATGTGTTTTCACCAGATGGAAGAATACTGGAAACCCATCCAATTTCATGTAACAGGCCAACAAATTGCTGTTTTGGTGGTCCTGATATGACCACGTTATTTGTGACTTCCACTGATGGTCATTTTTATAGAGCGGAAACTGATCGTGTAGGATGGGCGATATATCCTTAGTCGCCGATCACACTTTACACAAGCATTTAGAGGAATTGTAGTGATAAATCGGAACCTTGGTGATTATGGTTATAATCGGCGGGACCTACGACAAGGTGGTGGAAGAGGCAATGGCCGTGACCATGTTGATGATCTTTTGGGCAGTACAGAACTATACATATATCAAACACCTAACCGCCCAGTAAAGGGCTATGAGGCTCTCAAGTTATATGTTGAGTCTGAAGGTTGTGAATTACTATTTACAGCGGATGCGCCTCCTGAGCTTAGTGAATATGAGACAATGAGAATAACGCAGAAGCGGGGAGATAAAATTCCGGATTCAGTTGTGAAACGGGCTCATAGTTGGGCCCATAATAGGAATTTTTTACACAGCTTTTTTAAGCCAATGTACCGATAATATATAAGGCTGCTGGAACTCCAGCAGCCTTATATATTATCGGTAATGTTACAGTTAAGCTTATGGCGTCCCACCCTGAGGAAGCATTTCTCTTAACGTCTCTGCTACTGGTGTTACGTTGTCAATCTCTTCTATTCGAACTGTCTGGCCAGCTCCGATGCCCGCGGAAACGACTACTGTTCCACGCCCTGTGATTATTTCAAAGAAGCTACGAGCTTCCGATATAGAAATTATCCTGGTTACTGGAATCTCTTTTGTTTGTAACCATAAGAACTTATACATGTGCATCACTCGACGGTCGGTAATTGTATAGGTGATATGTAGGTTCCTCATGTATTTCATCATTCCTTTGAAGAAGAAGTACATTCCGATCACAAATGTCACGAATGGATATACGTACGGGACTTCGGTAAAAGTGAACATGTACCCGGTACCAATGATGAAAGGTAAGCTAATTATGATTCTCGAATAAGCAGGCAATTGAGATGGATGCCGAGATACCAATGTTCGTTCTCCTGTTGCTAGTGTGGGGGTAGGAGCAACCCCAGATAGACTCATGTATGTCCCTAGCAAGATTATGGCGGCGCCTACACACAAGACGACTATCGTGAGAGGTAACGGAACGCTTGGATCAAGGTGAGCTAAGCCGCCGGCTATGAAAAAGGGTGAGGATAACAGTACGGAGATTAAAAATCTTCCGATAATCCTGCTGACTATTCCAGGTAAACCTATAAACATGGTTTAATTGCTCCTGATCAGAGTTAGGCCTGTTGTTAATATTGTGAGTCCAATACCAACAACTGCCAACATGGTAGGATCCATGATGTTATCGATAGCTCCTATCTTTGCTCCAGGTTTGGGATTGCTTAGAAATCCCCTTCGTTTTTCTGGAGGTCCTGAGTCCATATCAGGTCCGGGCCCTTGGCCCATACCACGACCTTGGCCCATACCGCGGCCTTGGCCCATATTGTTCTGCCTCATTTCCTGTTCCATACGCATACGTTCTTCCTGCATCTCCATGTCACGCTGCATACGCTCTTCTTCCATTTCCATCTGCCGTTCCATTCGCTCTTGTTCGCGGTCCATGCGCTGTTCATCTGCCTCCATTTGCATGCGCATTTGTTCTTCCCTCATTTCGTCTTCGCGCTCCATGCGCTTCTGTTCACCTTCCATTCTTTGTATTTCGGAAAGTCTTTGTCTGAGGTTTTCTTGCATCTCTCGCTCAATATTACTGCGTTGCCTTTGGAGATCTCCCTGAAGACGAGATATTTGTTCTCTTGCTTGACGTTCAGTTTCAGATTTATTATTTTGATATTCCCTCTGAATATTGGCAGTATTGCGTTGCTTGTTAGACGAGTGGCGTTGCTTAGCATTATTCAAGTTTAGTTGTAGGCGTTCAATATCTCGTCGAATTTCGTCTACGCGCCACGCTGGGGCATGACCTTCTTCCATGCGAAGTTCATTCCGACGGTCCTCTAATTCGTATTCAAGTTGGCCAACTTCGCCGCTATCTGTCATGTCTTGCGACTGAGCGAGATTATTTTGGTAATCTTGCTCGATCATAGCTAGACTTCTTTGCTTGTCTTGTTCGATTCTGTCTATTTCCGGTTGTAAGTTTCGAGAAATATCCTCAAGCCTTCTCTGTTTCTCTTCTTCTACTTCTTGTCTAATCCGTTGCTCTTCATTACCTGATCCACCCGGCATTTTCATTTTGGGCATATTCTTGGCCAGGTTGGGGTCTATGAGTCCTGCTATAGCTGAACGCGCTTTATTGACTGCGTTTGCTATTGCACCCGGAAATATCAGGTTTAGTTGCATCTCCAATCCATCTTCCCAGTCTGGATACGGCCCCTTCCCTTCGAATTCAGTTTCAGTCTCATCGACCCATACTGTAAAGGTTATGCTCTGACCATCGTAGTCTGCTCCGCTAGGTTCATCTATCTGGATTTTGTATCTGCCACGTTGTATTGGCCCGCAAGCAACTTCTTGATCTTCAATCCAGGCACATATTTCTTCTGATTGGACTGGAGTTCCATTTTGGTCTGAAACCGCCATTCCATAAAAGCGTGCTGATCCCGTGACAGTTCCTTGAGCGTGGGATAGAGTAGGAAATATCATGACAAGTATTAGGGCGGACAATATTCCTAACATCCAGAGTTTCATATGGCGGGTTATCAACATAAACGGGCTCCTGTGTTGTCAGTTATTTACGTTTAATAATCGGGTTAGTCACTATTGAAATATATTATACATAAACACTGATTATTTTGATCAAGTTATGATAGACACTTGATAACATTTTTTGAGAGCGGGATGGTGGGCCTGGCAGGTTTCGAACCTACGACCTACCGGTTATGAGCCGGTTGCTCTACCACTGAGCTACAGGCCCGCTAGGATTAGCTTATCCCTGAGGATCAAACGGTGTCAAGAAATCTGCAGCCTATCTTTATAATCAGGGTCCCAAGTGGCTATCTGATGTCGTTCCAATGCTTCCTTTGGATCTGGCGTTGGAGAAGGGTCGCCGGTTATTGGAATAGTGGATATTATTGCGTCTTGAACTAAAGAGTCATACCTATCGTTGTCTATGCCTAATAATTCCTTTAGATAGTACTCATTTCCTTCCCCGAATTCTGGAGCGGGATTCAGGATTTTCATTGGTGTGTTTGAAAATTTATACGGGCGGCCCATAAGGATTCGTGTGCCCATGTTGCGGTGTTCGGGGAATTCGACCCTCTCTAGAAAATTGCGGTGTTTATAATGGGGGTCAAAATGTACGTCTTTACCGTCTAAAACTGGGGCTGCTGCTATTCCCTCTGATTGCAATAGATGCATCAGATCGTACCTATCGTTCTTGGCGGTCCAGGTCGAGATGATCTGATCAAGGGCATCGTGGTTTTTCTTGCGTTCTAAAACATTGGAGAAGTCCCGATGCGTTTCAAGTTCTGGTTGTCCCATAGCTTTGCATAGGTTAGACCATTCAGTTTCATCCGTGACAGAGATAACTATCCAGTGGTCTTCGCCTTGGGTTGGGTAGCACCCCTGGGGAGAATAATAAGGATGACGGTTTCCAATACGTGTGCCCTCACGGTTATTCACTATTGAATCCATCAAATATTCAGAAAGAAACATCGCGCCGGCTTGATACATGGATATGTCTACCCACTGGCCTTTCCCAGTATTTTTTCTATATCTTAATGCGGCACCTATGGCGAAAACTGCGCTCCAAGTGGAAAGGAAATCTACGAATGATCGGCCTGCTTTTGATGGTTCATCATCTACATATCCGGTTACCCAGCAATGCCCGTGGGTTCCTTCCTGTGTTGTGGCTTGAGCGGGATAACCAGAATAAGGTCCCGAGCCGTGGCCATATCCTGTGTTCGACACCAATATGATGTCGGGATTGATCTTCTTTAGATTCGGATAATCTAGTCCCCAGTTTCGCATTACTCGCGGGGTGAAGTTTTCCATTACTATGTCGCTGACACTTACCATCTCTCTGAATAAATCTCTACCACGTTCACTGCCCATGTCTAAGGTTAATGACCGTTTACCTCGATTCAGTAGGTTGTAGGTAGATGGGCGATTCCACCAATCTTCGCCCGTGATGTTATCGGGGAATGATCCATAGAGGCCTCCACTTCTAGTAATATCAGGCCTTCCAGGGCCTTCTATCTTTATCACCTCTGCGCCTAAATCGGCTAGCTGTCCTCCCGCGTACGGCAGGGCGAACACATAAGTGGAATCTATTATTCTAATACCTTCAAGTGGTAATTTAGGCATTTCCTAAATCCTTATTCTCTATATTATGTTTAGCTGTCTAAGTTGAGAGTACTCGCTTGTAGAATATCCGAGTCCCTCGACATATATTTCATGATTATTCTGTCCTAATGTTGGGGCAGCAGAGTGCAGTTGGTACGGAGTTTCACTGACCTTAAATAATTCTGCGGGCACCTTTATATTCCCTATTGTAGGATGTTGAATTTCTCTAAAGAACTCTCGTGATTCTAATTGTGGACAATCTATTAATTCGGACGGGGTCTGGACTAACCCGAACAACATACGTGCATCAGCCGCTTTTGTAAATAATTCCCATTTTCCTCTGCTTTTGATGGAGTTAATTATTATTTCATCCATTTCCGCACCATTATTAGCTCTTTGGGCTGGTTCGGAGAATCGAGGCTCAAGGAGTTTCGGTTCTTGGAAGAAGTCCGATATGTCTTCCCAGGTAGCGCCTCCTCCTGCTTGGACTATTATCCAACCATCTTCACAAGGCATAGGATTGGAAAAAGCGTCACCGACCGACTGTCTTCTGGCTTGTGTGGCGCCGACGAATGGGTATATTGTTTGCGTTGCCATCATTGTGGAAGCTAGACATTCAACAATGGATACATCTATATGTTCACCTACTCCATTGTTCGATTGCCCGTATAAGCCTATGGAGGTGGCGGCTGCTGCAAATAACCCACCTTGGTATTGTGCTTGAAATCCACCGTGTTTTAATGGCTCTCGGTCAGCTAAGCCGCTTATGCTCATGACCATGCTCATCGCGTATTCAACTATTTCGCCGCCTTTATAGCTGGCGTAGGGACCATCCTGACCAAAAGGTGTGATTGAAGTCATAATGAGCCCTGGGTTATCCTTGGAAAGCTCGTCGTATGAGAGGCCTAGTGATTTCATATAACCTGGCTCGTACGATTCTACGATAATATCTACATGCAGGGATAAGCGTTTAAGTATATTTTGGCCAGCGGTAGTCTCAAGATTTAGGGTTATCCCTTTTTTATTCAGATTTAATGGGAGATAGAACAGGCTTTTTTCTGGATTAGGATCGTCTTGGAAGAAAGGCCCCATTCTACGCAGTTGGGCTCCTGAGGGAGGCTCTACTTTGAGAACGTCAGCACCATAGTCAGCTAGCAATCTTGTGCAAAATGACCCGGCTATATCCTCGCTTAGATCCAGCACTTTGACCCCGTCTAGCATCCCTGGAATCATTTGTCCTCCGTGATGTTTGTGTAATGTTGCATCTACAGAATTCATACGAAATCTTCGCAACAGGTCCGGATTTTATATTAACCACTATTCTATGGCAAATATTACAGTAGAGTAATGGATTGAGACGGTCTCGGCTAATAATAGTGGTTATATAGGTGTGGACCCTGTATGTTCAATGTAGGATAATACCGTACGAAAAATAGAGTACAAATACACCAGAACAGGTGATTAAGGTACTTGTAGGAGTGGTCTATCCATGCGAGAAAACAGAGTAAAACAGGTTATGGCCGATGGTAAATTAGCTTTAGGTACGTACGTTACGTTTGCGGATCCTCAAGTAGTAGAAATAATAGGCTTGGCTGGATATGATGCAGCTTTTATAGATATGGAACATACTACTTTTGATCTAGCTCTGGTCACTGAGATGATTAGGGCTGCTGATCTTGTGGGTGTTACTTCTATTGTGCGTGTCCCTGACAACGACGAAAAACTTATCCTTAGATTATTAGACGCTGGAGCGGAGGGCATCATAGTTCCTCACGTTGATGGATTAGAGGGAGCTAAAAGAGCTGTTGAGGCAGTACGATATGCTCCTTTGGGTCATCGGGGTGGAGCTGCAGGAACCCGAGCTACCCGTTTCGGGTCAGTTTCTTGGAATGACCATGTAAACCAATCTAATGAACAGATATTGTTATCCGTGATGACCGAAGATGATAATGGCATTCGAGATATAGAAAAAATAGCAGCTTTGGATGGAGTAGACCTGGTTTCGATAGGCCCCACAGATTTTTCCGAGTACATGGGGATAAGAGACCCCCAAAGCCCTATTCTCAGGGAAAAAATTACCGAATTGGCGGGTAAAATCAAGAAGATCGGAAAGGCCAAGATGCAGTTTCCTATGAACCATGCCGCTATGCCTCTAGGTCCTAAAGAACTTCAGGATTTAGGTGTGGGATATGCGCACGTATCGCCCCCACCCACAGCAGTATTGATGAGATCCTTGAAAGAAAGAATGGATAATATTCGACAAGAACTTTCTTAGGATACATGTAAGGGATTATTAGGTGTACAAATATTTCTTGTATGGTTTCATTGCTGTAATATTGCTAGCTTGTAACTTTTCTAATGCTTCCGAAAATGGTGAATTTGATCAAGAAATAGGTGGGAATACCAATTATAAAGATCAGGCATTGGTTGATGTGGCAGGCGAATTGTTCGAGGTAGAAATCGCTCAGAGCGTAGAGTCACGGGAGATAGGTTTATCTGGCAGGTCTTATATGCCTGATAGAGGTGGCATGCTTTTTATGTTTGAAAAGCCAGGCATGCATAATTTTTGGATGAAAGATATGGAGTTCCCTTTGGACTTTGTATGGATTGATTCGGACTGCCTAGTTTCAGACTTAACGGAGAATGTATCGCACATAGAAGATAAGGGTACGGCAGATATCAGCATATATTCACCAAGTAGACCGATAAAATATGTGCTAGAAATAAACGCAGGCATTTCTCAGACTGCTGGTATTCAAGTTGGACAGCGGGTACGATTTATGGGAGATATAGAGACTGAATTTGGGTGTTGAGTTGATAAACTGTTAGTATTTTGCGGTTAATAAAAGACAAGTATTACTGCTTATTAACAATTTAAAATGCATAAATTTTATTAAGGAAAAGATTGATGGATATTTTAGTTTCAGGGTCGTTGGCGTATGACCGAATTATGGATTTTACGGGTAAATTTTCTGATCACATAATGCCAGATAAATTGGATAACATTAATGTGAGTTTCACGGTAAACGGGATGAGCGAGAATTTCGGAGGAACTGCTGGCAATATTGCGTACTGTCTCACTGTATTAAATGAGAATCCGAGAGTTCTTGCGACTATTGGTTATGATTATCACCGTTATTATGAATGGTTCTCCCAACATAGCATTTCCACTGACAATGTTTGCATTGTTGAAAGCGAAGCTACGGCTTCGGCATACATTACTACTGACAGTTCGGATAATCAGATAACCGGGTTTAATCCAGGCGCAATGAAATTTGGGTCAGGATTCGATTTTGCTGATATTACACCATCTGAATGTATAGCTATTGTCGCTCCGGGAAATTTGGGCGATATGGCTAGTTATACTGATATGCATAAGGAAAAAGGGATATACAGCATTTTCGATCCGGGGCAATCTTTACCGGTTTGGGATGGGCCAGCTTTAGCTGATTCTATTGCGAGATCAAATATGCTTGTTTCTAATGATTATGAATTATCACTTATATTAGATAAAACAGGTTTAACAATGGATAGTCTAAGAGCCAGCGTTGATACCATTGTCACCACAAAAGGGGAGCATGGATGCGATATTTATACTGGATCCAATCAGGCTTTGTCAGTTCCGGTTGTGGTTACCGATAATGTCATTGATCCTACAGGTGCAGGAGATGCGTTCAGAGGTGGTTTAATAAAAGGGCTCATTGATGGCGTATCAATTGAAAGGGCGTGTCAGATGGGAACAGTCTGTTCCCATTATGTTATTCAGAGTTATGGGACTCAGAAGTATTCATTTACAAGTGATGAGTTTGATACAAAATTGACTGAATCCTTCGGTAGTTATTAGGTAGTCAGTCATATCTACAGAGAGTATTGACTAACCAAATTGCCTACGGTAGTCTGGCCTTACTTACTGATTTAGGGAGAACATTAAAATGACGCAACAAACCGAATCAGCATTGACTCCTGAAGTCAAAGCAATGATAGGTGTATCTGGGGAAATAGTTGAGTCCTGGGGTGTAGTAGACCTGGAATATTCCAGAAGGTTTACTCAGGCGGTTATGGACCCAGATCCTATGTATTGGGACGAGGAATATGCCAAACAGTCGAAGTATGGAGAGTTGACTACGCCACCTATCATGGTGAGCTATATGAGCTCTCGAGTTCCGCCAGGAGAAAGTGACGTGGTGACACAGGCTTTTGAGGACAATCCCATGTCAGATGGGATAGGAGATGTTCATAAACATGGGGAACTACCACCGGTTCCTACTAATTTAGTCCGTGTTCTGAATGCGGGTAACGAACTAGAGCTATATCGATATCCGAGTATTGGTGACAAAATTAAATTTCAGAATCGTTACTCGGACATTCGTGAGAGGGTAGGTCGGGATGGGAAGCCGTTTTTGATCATCACTCGTGAAACTACTTATTGGAACCAAGGCGATGAGGTTTTATGTATAACGAGAGCCTCCACTATACGACGTTAAAAGCTTGATTTATAGATTAGGAGAAATTCTATGAGTGCATCTCTTGAAGACTTGCTAAACATGGAACCGGAAGAAATATGGAAACGAAACGAGAGACCTACACCGGATCAAATACGGTCTAAACAACAAATATATTATGAAGATGTTGATGAAGGTTTTGAACTTCCTAAATACATATACAAACCTACGCCCACTCATCTCTTTAGGTGGAGTGCAGCGATAGAGAATTTTCATAGGATCCATTATGATCTGGATTTTGGGTTAAATCATGATAAGAATCCTAGTATTCTTGTCCACGGGTCGTGGAAACAAAGTGTCGTGCCGCAATTTTTAAAGGATTGGGTAGCCCCAACAGGCTGGCCTTGGAAGGCACGGTTTGAGCACAGAGCTATGTTGGTCCCTGGCGATGTTTTAATCATGTGGGGTATTGTTACCGGCAAAGAAGAGAAATCTAACATGGGTATTATAGAACTCGATATAGGAATGAAAACTCATGATGGCGTGGAGAGTATGCCTGGAAGTGCGACGGTCGTGTTGCCATTAAAAAATGGACCCACTATACCTTATCCATTTGTAGCACCGACTAATTAATCCATTTCGATATACAATGTGTGATTTGTATATACTCAGCACAGTTAAAAGACCATCTTAAGGAAGGAAATATGGCGCGATTTTTAGCTATCCATAGTGTACCTGGTATCACTGAGGCAGATTTTAGAGATAAATTAGATGCAGTGAAGAAATGGAGGCCTGATAGGCGGACTACTATTGTTAAGGTCTATGGCGATTTGGAAAGTGGTCGACTTATATCAGAATGTGAATGTGTTGAACAGCAACATTTTGAAGATTGGATATCCATGGTGGGTTGGCCAGCAGATTCAATACACAAAGTTGATATGATTTGTCAGGTAGGTAATATTTGGAAATTGTGATAATTTCATAGCAATGCTACTAA
>CAZVRK010000015.1:0-6764 GCA_964629875.1 uncultured Dehalococcoidia bacterium
CTAAGCATAAACGCCTCATATGACACAGGTCCACCTAACCCGACCGGTAACGAGGCAGTATCTACTGATTCAGGGCAACCTGGTTGATATGCCCAGGAAGGAAACCCTGATTCGTGCAAATGACAGTGTCCGCATCTACCTTCCAGATGAAGGTTGTAGGGAAGAATTACGTTCAGCCCTTTGTCAGTTACAGAATAGCTTCTACGACCTTCGTTTCCATCTAAATTCTCCCTATGATCACGGATGTAACCAGAAGTTTCCAGGAATGTACATAGACCCATGACTCGGTGTTCCCACACCGGTTTCTGACGACTACTAACAACGGCCTCAGAAGGAAAAGCTTTGAAGAAGCCTCTGTCTCCAAGATAATCCTGAATTTCCTCTAGAAGCCAATCAATTGATATGGCTGACGGCTTGGTACCCACCAAGTTAGACGAACCCCAGATGGCTTCCTGTCTGGCCAATTCCAGAGCCAGGATCTCCAATATCATGTAAAGATAAATAGACTGGGGAGCCCTCATAATTACATTTTCTTTAAGAGGATTAGTCATCTCTATTTCCTAACCCCATTATACTCGAAGCAGTTTACATAACTGTTCATTTCTGCAGGCAATTCGCTGCTATCGATTACTATACCCGTATCCCTGTTACCCAGAGTTATAGACCTATTACCTTCCGATATCAATGTACCAACCACTTCTATACCGACAACTACTTCCATACCCTTATCCAGAATATTGTAATACGCTTCATCAGGTAATTGTCCATCCACTTTTTCAGAGTCAAGATCAATCCAGCCTATTCTAATCAATGAATCCAGTGTCCTGTTAAAACATCTGACCCAGTGTAGTACAGCGTCATTATCACGCTCGTATTCTCCAGGGTATATGGTTATCACATCATATTCTATTAACCTGGATGCGACATAATCGCGTATATTTTCTGCCGGTTGCTGAAGAGCACTTTTATCTGCTATGTGGGCAAAGGATTCCAATATGAGTATTGCGTATACATGTGGAGATAAGAACCTTGATAGCACCATGGATAATAAACCTCGCCTTCAGTCGCAATCAATATCGGAGGGGGCAAGATGAACAAATTGACCTAGTTAGTACAGACTGATGCCGTATTTCTATCCTTTAGCCAAAACCTTATGGGTTTCAAGAGCTGCCGATAACAAGTCTTCCTGGGAAGGTCCACTGAACAGTATATGACCCATTTTCCTACCAGGACGCACATCAGGTTTCCCGTACGAATAGATTCGTGCATTACGGTTTTTCATGATCCAATTTGTTGTATCTGCGTCAGTTAGATTTGTGTACTCTTCTCCCAGCACATTCAACAAGACCGACGGGGTAACCTGCTCAGGATTTACAAGTGGTAACCCTACCAGAGCCCTGATCTGAAGTTCGTATTGAGACACTGTGAAAGAGTCTATTGTGTGATGTCCAGAATTATGCGGCCGCGGAGCAATTTCATTAACGAGAAGTTCTCCATTTTCCAGCAAAAACATCTCCACACAGAAAACTCCTGGTTCTCCGATATTCCTTATAACCTCTTCGGCAAGATCCTGAGCTCTTCTTGCAATTTCTGTGGACATCCTGCCTGGGGATATGCTTATTCTCAAGATACCATTTTCATGAATATTCTCAGTTGGCGGAAATGTCACAAAGTTACTCTTACCGTCGAAGGCCACCACAGCTGACAGCTCAATTTTATAAGGGACTACCTGCTCAACAACCCAGGGACCATCGCCCTTCAGAATATTTTCAGTACTCGCGATATCCTGCGTATTTGATATCCTCCATTGCCCATGACCGTCATATCCTAACGTCGCAGTTTTTACTATCCAGGGAAGCTCTAACTGAACTGATCCTAATTCCGAAGGTTTTTCAATAACAGCATATTTTGTTACTGGAATATGATGTTCTGTAAGGAAGTGTTTTTCCTTGGTCCTATCCTGCGCAAGGCCCAAACTTCGGCTTCCCGGTCTGACCCTGATTAGTTGTTGCAGGCCATCAGTTAAGCTCACAGGTACATTTTCCCATTCGAGGGAAGCGCATACAGCCACTTCTGAAAATGATTTTAGGGTGTCTGGATCATCAAAGGGTGCGTCGAATGACGCGCTGGCAAATCTCTTTGCCGGTGCATTTGGTGATGGGTCCCAGACTGCTACCTTGTACCCAAACCGTAGAGCAGCCTCAGCAAAAAACCCTCCAATCTGACCACCACCAAGCATTCCCAGGGTACTACCTAAAGGAATGATCGAACTTTCATCTCCGGTTTTCAAATCGATCCCCGTGACTCCGGATTCAATAATACAGTTTCAGTCAGGTTGGTCCGCCAATTTCTCAGCCTTTCTCTTAATTCGTCATCCTGAACAGCCAGTATCTCGGCCGCTAGAATCGCAGCATTCTCAGCGCCTCCAATGGCAACCGTGGCAACAGGGACGCCTCTTGGCATCTGCACTATGGAAAGTAGCGAATCCATTCCTTTGAGATGTTCTAAAGGTACTGGTACTCCGATTATCGGGAGGATGGTTTTGGCAGCAAGCATACCCGGTAAATGTGCAGCTCCGCCCGCCCCAGCTATGATTACCTTTATCCCTCTATCCTCAGCAGATTCGGCATATTCAAATAACCAGTCAGGGGTTCGGTGAGCGGATACAACTCTGAGTTCGCTCTCTACCTCAAGTTCTTCCAGAAGATCAACAGCCTTTCTCAAAATTGGGAAATCAGAAGTGCTGCCGCCAACTATACCAACTGAAGGTTTCCCCTCTTTCCCAGCATTCGTAGACATTCCAATCTCCTCACTCACGACTTTTACCGTGGCAGGCCTCGTCGATAATAAAGTGGTGGGCAGTACTGGATTCGAACCAGTGACCTCTTGCGTGTAAAGCAAGCGCTCTAACCAACTGAGCTAACCGCCCTTATACAAAAAATGGTGCGCTTGGCGGGATTCGAACCCACGACTTCTACCTCCGCAGGGTAGCGCTCTATCCGCTGAGCTACAAGCGCATAAACCAAATACCTTTACATTATACTTCCCGAGTCCATATGTTACACGTCTCTATATTGGTGCCGAGGGAGGGATTTGAACCCACACGTCCGTAATGGACACTGCGCTCTGAACGCAGCGCGTCTGCCGTTTCGCCACCTCGGCCTGTATAACATCCTGAACATCAATATATTAATGGTGGGCGATGGAGGATTTGAACCTCCGACCTCCTCGGTGTGAACGAGGCGCTCTAACCCCTGAGCTAACCGCCCTTTTCAGGCTTGAACAATTATAGGGAGCGCCATAGACCTTAGCAACCCTGTGTAGACTTCAGAGACTCACACCCACCATTGTTTATTGTTCCAGTTCCAATCCGCTGGACTTTACATAACCATTTCGGAACATCCATAGAGCAACCGATGAGGCAAAAAGCACTACTATAATTCCGCATATACCAATGGTTAGTGAAACCCCTATACCTTCTGCAAGGGCCCCCATCATCAGGCTTCCTATTGCTGTAGAACCCCAGGTGAGTTGGTGTAAACTCATCACCCTGCCCCTGTATTGGTCTTCAGACAGGGTTTGCATCATCGTAGTATTCATAGTGCCAAACACAACCCTTAGGCCACCTAGACACGCCAGCAATATCATGGCCATCACTACCGTTGATACTAACCCCAGTGCAGCCAACGTTATTCCAAACCCTATGACACCAACAAAGACATTGTACGAAGGTCTGACTCTTGTACCCAATATAGCGATCGTCAGTGTAGCGCAGATACCACCTATACCCTCTGCCAGGAGTATCCGGCTATACGTAGTTACTCCCCCAGTTAGTACATCATCCGCAAATGCAGGGAGCAGCGCCTCAAAAGAAGTGCCGAACATTCCCATTACTATCCCCAGTAGTATCAAAATCAACAGCGCCCGATATCCCAAAACGTATTTCAGACCTTCCAGGACCCCCTGGGCAATATTATTGGTATTAGGAATCTGGACATGATAGGCAGGGTTCATAACCAGAAGAAAAACCACCGTTAAAATATATGCGGCCCCTATTATGAAAAAGATTCCCTCGATACCCCACAGTGCCACCAATGACCCAAAGAATGCCGGACCGATCACAGCTGCGCCACCAAACACGAAAGAATACATGGCAATGCCACCAGCCAGGTGCTCCCTGGGCAACAGGCTAGGCATCATGGCAGATCTGGAAGGGATATCAAATGACAGCAATATACCTGTAACCACTGAGATCGCTATCACATGCCATGGCGCGATGACATCCATAACTATCAGAACGCCCGTAAGAAAAGCCAATCCCGCAAACAGGAACCGGGTGAATTGAAGTAACTTCAGACGGTTGACACGATCAGCAAGTGCTCCGCCCCAAACCGACAGTATCAGCACGGGAGCCAATGTAGCCGTATTAGTCAGACCCACTAATAGAGGAGAATCGGTCAGCGAATGCATCAGCCACAAGCGACCATATACCAAGGCCCACATTCCAATATTAGAAAAAGCTGCTGCTATCCAGAAGTACCGATACTCCCGGTATCCAAATACTACAAAACTGGATTGAGCAAAAAACCCATCCGCACCGAAAAGCCGTAAATTCATTTTACGGGCACCTGCACCTCGTTAAAAGCTACAAAACGCGCTATGGCGATCTGAGAGCCTTGCAATTTTGTAACTCCACGAACTATACGACAAACCAACTCGAAATGACAGATTCATCGAACAAAGTCAGTATAACCTGTGGGTTACTCAAAAATATGTATATTTATATTATGTAAACAACTCCATCAGGGCTAAGCTTACATAACGTACGTTGTGCGAACCAAATAATCTGAAATTTCAAATCAGTCGCTAGCTTGTTCTACTTCTTGCTCTTCATCAATCATATCGTCAAGCTCAAGAAGTGACCCCTCGATTTCATCAAGCAATCTATCTAGATTCCATTTTTTTCTGGCTGACACGAAAACAGTAGGGTATTTGTCCGAGGTTGGTATAAAGGACGCCTGTGTATCCGTCGCGTTGGATTCTACCAGATCCATTTTGTTCATAACTAGTATTCTGGGCTTGCCACCAAGCCCTAGGTCATTTAGGGTATCATCTACTACCTGTGCTTGTTCTGGTGCTTTGGAATGGGTCACGTCTATAACATGCACTAATACGTCAGAACCCTGTAGCTCTTCCAGGGTAGCCCGAAAAGCGGCTACGACAGTCGGAGACAATTTCTGAATAAAACCTACCGTATCGCTAAGAAGCAGATCTCCTCCAGATGCTAATCTAAGCTTTCTGGTCACCGTATCTAAAGTCGAGAACAGTTGGTCCTGTGCTATTACATCTGAAGAGCTAAGCGCATTGAATAGCGTGCTCTTACCAGCATTGGTATATCCAACAAGGGTTGCCATAGGGAGGCCCGCACGTTTCCTACGTTCCATGTGCAGGTCACGTCTTTGCCTAACTTTGTCTAATTCCTGTTCGATTTTCTGTATATGTTTTCTTATGATTCGACGGTCTGTTTCCAACTGGGTTTCCCCTGGGCCTCTCGTACCTATACCCCCGCCCAGTCTTTCCAGATGCGACCACTGTCCGACAAGTCTAGGTAACAAATATTGATGTTGGGCCAATTCCACTTGCAATTTACCTTCATGTGTTTGCGCGTGTCGACCGAATACATCAAGTATCAGAGCCGTCCTATCTATCACCTTGCATTGTAATGCCGACTCGAGGTTTCTTTGTTGAGTCGGGGTAAGCTCGTCGTCAAAAATTACGACATCAGCGTTTTGTTCTTCCCTCAGATCTCGTATTTCTTCTACTTTTCCCTTTCCGACGTAAGTAGTAGTAAGGCGATCAGCCTTTTGACTTATCTGACCGACTACTTCAGCATCCGCAGAGTTAGTCAGGTAGGCAAGTTCAGCCAAAGTGTCTGTCAATTCCCACGAATGCCTTCTATCTTTTATTTCGACAGCCACTAGAACCGCTTTTTCTTTCTCACGGGATGTTGATATCGTTCTCCTAGGTATAACCTAACCTCCCTTAGGCGTCGGCACTGTCCAATTTTCGATCCTCTGACATCCTTTCTCAACTTGTTCATCGGGTGTAGTTAAGGACAATCGGATGTACCCTTCCCCGAACTCTCCATAACTTGACCCAGGTGTAACAACTATATCCATATCTTCTAACAACTTCGCAGCAAACTCTGCTGAGGTAAAACCTTCTGGAATTCTGGCCCATATATATAGGCTAGACTCAGGCACATCAACCGATAGGCCAATAGACCTAACTGCCTTGATGACCCTGTCGCGACGTCGCTCATAGATAGCTATATTATCGTCAATACAGTCCTGTGGTCCTGTTAGAGCCTCCATAGCCATCTCTTGAACTGCTTGCGGAATTCCAGAATCCAGATTGGCTTTGATTTGAAATAGCGCTTTTATCATATCTGCATTCCCTACCGCCATCCCAACTCGCCATCCCGTCATATTGTATGTCTTTGACAAGGAGTGGAATTCTATCCCGATATCCTTTGCTCCCTCAACCTGCAACAGGCTAACCGATTTATAACCTTCATAACCTACTTCACTATAAGCGGCATCGTGTAGAAGAGCTATATCATTATCCCTACAATATGCAACCGCAGCGGCTAATTCCTCTATTGATGCTACTGCACTGGTAGGGTTATTTGGATAATTCAACCACATAACTTTAGCAGCTTTAGCTATCTCTTCTGGTATATCACTATAAACCGGCAACCATCC
>CAZVRK010000015.1:6864-7947 GCA_964629875.1 uncultured Dehalococcoidia bacterium
GTAACTACATCAGCTCCCGCAGCTCTTTTCTCAGCAATAATCCTTGATATTTCTACAAACGGATAAGGTGCTAATTTTCCTAGTCGACTAGAGAACTCCATTTGCCCGTTCCTTTAATCAAAATATGACTTTAATCCCAATCTCCGCTAAACACTTCCTCAGCAGGACCTTCTAAAAATACTTCGCCTACCCCATCCCATTCTATCGTCAAAATACCACCTGGCAGCGTTATGTTAACCCTGTCTGCGGTATGTCCTAATAACCGAGATACAACAGCTATGCCACATGCCCCTGTTCCGCAAGCCAATGTTTCTCCTGAGCCCCTTTCCCAGACACGCGCAGTCAAATTACACTCATCAACGATATTCACTATTTCAAAATTGACTCTCCGAGGAAACATATCATTGTGCTCTACTACAGGACCTATGCTGTGAAGAGGAAAATCCCGTACAGGTTCCTCAATGAACGTCACAGCATGAGGATTACCCATAGATACAAAGCCCATGTGAAAATTACGGCCGCTGATAGATACAGGATAATTAGTGACCGGACTTATACAATTCATATCCACAACTACGGGGACATCGTGTGGTGAGAATATAGGCTTACCCATAGATACTCGTGCTGCTACGACAATCCCATCTTCTCTTATCGGTACGATATCCCTTATACCAGCCAGGGTCTCGACTTGTAGTTTTCCTTCCGTACTGGGGACGATCCCCTTATCCAGCGAATATTTGGCGAAGCATCTTATACCGTTGCCGCACATTTCGCCCTCAGATCCGTCTGAGTTAAACATACGCATTTTCAAATCGGCTATATCGGAGGTTTGGATTAAAATTATCCCGTCGCTCCCCACGCCAAAATGCCTATTACTCATATCAATGGCTAGGCGTCCCCAATCCTTCTCCATATAGCGTGCGTCAATGTACAAATAATCGTTACCCGCACCTTGCATTTTCGTAAATTTCACAATGAATTCACTCCGAATAAATAAACGGGGGAGAGGGTAATTGTATCATAGAGACACTTAGGAATAAGTCGTAGAAAGCAAACGTATTGCTTTAACTGATACGTCAGAAT
>CAZVRK010000015.1:8047-48903 GCA_964629875.1 uncultured Dehalococcoidia bacterium
AATCGGCTAGATAATCCCCAAGCTCACGATATCCAGGACTATCCAACGCTCCATTTCCCAAGTTGTATCCCATTGCTTTCAGACCTATAACTTCATCCAGCAGACCAATCTCCATCATTTCATCAACTCTGTGATCAATCCGAGCATATAGATCAGGTCTGTTCATCGTAAGCCCTATTATCAGAGGAGAATAATCTTGATCCCTCCTGGAGGGGACTTCTGATGGTTTAATCCCTCCAACATGAATAATTTCCAGAGCTCTTATAACTCTCCTCACGTTACGAGGGTCTAGTTGGCTAGCTCGTTCTGAGTCCAAACCCTGGAGTTCATCATGTAAGAACTGATACCCATACAGGGCTGCTTGCTCTTCTTTATGCGCTCGAAACGCACTACTTGGTGGGACCACTGGCACATTCCAACCTTCAAGCAAGCTCCATATATATTGGCCTGTACCACCGGCTAATATCGGAACGGCTCCCCTTTCCCTTATTTGGTTTATCGTATTATTAGCGTCTGATATAAACTGCCCAAGGCTATACATTTCGTCTGGATTTAAAATATCAATGAGATGATGCTTCGCCCTCGCACACTCGTCCTGAGTTGGTTTTGCAGTACCAATGTCCATAAATCGATAAACCTGACGACTATCTGCGTTAACAATTTCACCATTTATAGCCAGCGCGATTTCTATAGCGAGTTTAGTCTTGCCTGTGGCGGTAGGTCCTAGGATAACTACCATATCGGGCATGGCCATACCCCCACTAGGACCAAATTTGTGATTGCTTAATAATATCTATAAATTGGGTATGATCAAGGCTAGCTCCACCTACGAGAACGCCATCAACCTGATTGCAGTTGAGGAATGCGGACACATTTTGAGCGTTGACACTACCACCATACAGAATTGGGATCGTTTTCCCATCATCACCGAACAATGATACCAGTGTTGAACGAATACAATCCGAAGCCATATCTTCAATTATTTCGGGAGTAGCTGATTCGCCAGTTCCAATCGCCCATACAGGTTCATAAGCCACCATTAACCCATTGATACTGGTCAAGTCCTGTAAAGATTCTTCCATCTGTAATTTGACTGCTTTCGACGAAAATCCTGAATTTCTATCTTCTAATACTTCTCCTACACATAGTATCGGCTTGATACCATGAGACAGCGCCGATAGCATCTTTTTATTTATTACCTCGTTACATTCCAGGAACATTGACCGCCGCTCAGAATGCCCTAATATGACGTATTCACAAACACCTTTAAGCATCACCGGAGAGATCTCTCCAGTGTATGCACCTGAATCATGGTGGAACATATTTTGGGCAGCCAGCGATACCGGACAGTCGCCCAGAAGGTCTCTCATCCCGAGTAAAGATGTAAAAGGAGGCGCCAAGATGACATGAACACCAGATATATTTTCGCAAGAAGCTTTAATTTGAGCAGTTAATTCAAGCGCTTCTTGGTGAACTTGGTTCATTTTCCAGTTGCCAACTACGATGCGTCTACGCATTCCAAGCAGCCATCCTACGGTCCAAATTTTGTTAGCTTGCCGGAATGGGATAGTGCCAGCAACATAATATTTGTAGCTGGTATACGGCCAATTGCACCTAGGTTACACGCCTTCTCATTAAATCCTGACACCCCTTCACCCTTGGTCAAGGCTGAATGAAGCATGAACGGAACAGGATGCCAACTATGTGCAGCCATAATGGCAGGGGTAGAGTGATCTCCAGCTACCATAAATACGTCTGGGTTTAGTTCCCGTAGCCTAGGTATCAACTGATCTAAATCTTCTAAAGTCTTAACCTTGGCATCAAAATCACCGTCCTCGCCGGCAGCATCAGCAGGCTTGTAGTGAATGAAAAAGAAATCATAATCTTCATAGTTTTTATGCAAAGTGTCGACTTCATCAGAAAACGTTTTCCCAGTAGGTATAACATTCATCTGCGCCACAGTTGCCAATCCTCTATACATCGGATAGGCCGCCACTGCCGCTGGATTCAATTTATAAACGTCGCCCATTGCTGGTAGCTGAGGGAGTTGCGCCCATCCTCGGAGTAATATCATGTTACCCCGTTCTTCTTCCCTCAATACATTTCTCGCCTTCTCAACAAATTCATTAACTATTTTTGCTGTCTTGTCCGCAGCATCAACGAGTGATTTCACTTTGAGAGCTTTAACCCCAATGATTTGTGGATCCGTCTCACTCACATCCTCAGACAAACCCAGTCCTCTTAAACGCAAAACAAAACGGTAATCTTGAACAGGAAATACGTCTATCTGTACACCGTCAATCTCGATTTGATCAAGTCGTTTGCACAGCGGCGCACTTAGCTCTGTAGGAATGCGACCTGCCCTGCGATCCACGAGCATTTCGTTGTCATCAACCGTACAGAAATTACCGCGCGCAGCGACGTCGCCAGGCAAAAGTTCCACGTCAATACCCAATGCTTCTAATGCCCCTCTCCCAATAAGATACTTGAGAGGATCATACCCAAATAGAGCCAAATGACCAGGGCCACTACCAGGAGCCACTCCTGGCATTACTGGCGTAGTCAAACCGCACGCACTTTCCTGTGCCATTGCATCCAGGTTCGGTATATTGGCAGTTTCCAGTTCAGATTTACCAGTGTCAGGATGGGCTAGCCCTCCCAATCCATCTACAACTAAAAGAATTATTTTGCTACCCGTTGTCACATAACAATCATGCAATTGTTCGAGGTCTATCATAGTTAACCCACAATCCCTTCCGCTAGAATGATTTCTATTGATTTGGCAGAGCACCTATACCAGGGAGTACTTTACCTTCCAAAAATTCAAGTGAAGCTCCTCCTCCGGTAGATACATGTGTCAATTTATCAGATATTCCCATAGATTCCACAACTTCTGCAGTCGAGCCTCCTCCTACCACAGTAGTAACTCCTGCCATATTAGCAATAGCTTCCCCTATTGTAACTGTACCTTGCTTGTAATTGTCCATCTCAAAAACACCCATTGGACCGTTCCATATAATGGTTTTACATTCTCCAAGAGTATTAGAAAACGATGCAGCGGACCTTGGCCCAATATCCATAATGAACCAGCCATCTGGCACTTCACCAATATCAACTGTATCTGAATAGGATGGACTTGGACTGAATTCACTAGCTACAACCAAATCCTGAGGAAGATGCACTTGAGTACCCCGTTTCCCAGCCTCTTCCATAACCCACTGAGCAAATTCTATACGATCAGTTTCGACCTTGGAGGCTCCAGTTGACTTATGACAAGCATTCAAAAAAGTAACTGCCATCCCCCCACCAATAATCAGGTGGTCTAACCTATCCAGCAAGTGCTCTATAACCAGAATTTTATCGCTAACTTTGGCGCCTCCCAGAAGTGCTGCCATTGGTGTATCCGGATCATCCAGAGCTTTGCTCATTGCATCAACTTCTTTCTTCACTAAGAACCCCATAGCGGATGGCAGGTATTTCGTTACACCAACAACAGAAGCATGGCTTCTGTGAGCTACAGCGAAAGCGTCCATTATGAAGACATCTGCGAGGCTAGCTAGGGATTTGCTAAACTCATCGTCGTTTTTTTCTTCTCCTGAATGAAAACGTAGATTCTCTAGAAGAACAACATCTCCCGGGTTCAACTGGCTAATACGGGTTGAGATTTTGTCGCCGATACACTCAGACAGACTAGTTACTGGGTAATCCAGTAACTGACTTAGCCTCTCGCCTATTGGAGCAAGTCTTAACGACTCATCAACCTCCCCTTTTGGGCGGCCCAAATGTGAGCACAATATCACTATACTAGACTGGCTCCGGAGATATTCTATGCTAGGCAAAGTGGACCGTAATCTCTGATCGTATAACGCTATACCATCAAGGCCCTGTTCAATAGGAACGTTAAAATCTACCCTGACAAGAACCCGCTTCCCTTCAACATCTATATCAGTTAAAGCTCTCTTTGGCATATGTAACGATAACTCCTGCAGTATTCCAAGATAGGATACTGTTCTACTTCTGTCCTATTACCCAGTCAATTAGCTCGTCAGTTTTACTTCTATCAATCCCGCAAGAGAGCATATTGTCTCTTGCTTTAACTAAAATGTCCTCAATCACATGTAGGGCGTAATTCTTAGCATCCACCTCATCTAAGAGTTCAAGAACACGAGATATATCTGACGGTTCCAGGACCCGCTTCATATAGATCCCTGTTATCTCACGTTTTACTGCTGTTGATCCCGTCTCTAGAGCATGTATCAGAGGTAAGGTCTTTTTTTTGTTTAATAGATTGTCAGGCGTTACACCATTTCCTAAATCACCCCAAAGCCCTTCGACATCCTGTTTTAGCTGCCATGCAGATCCTATCTTAGTGCCGAACTCTCCAATTTCCTCACAAATGTCGTCATTGGAACCGGACACTAGAGCTCCCACTCTAGCCGCGCAACCCGACAAAGCACCTGATTTCTTGGAGACCATTTCCATATAGTCTGATGTTCTGATCAAAACTTGGTCTTGGAAGGTCAAATCTATGTACTGACCTTCGCACAAGGTTAAACATGTATTATCCAGTAAACGCACTGATTCTAAGATTTTACTAGGATCTACTCGTCGGCTCGATAGTCTCATCATCGCTGATCTGGCAAGTGCGTGGAGCCCATCCCCTGCATTTATTGCCTGAGCCGGTCCCCAAACCCACCAAATAGTCGGTCTTTCCACATCGGAACCAAGTCTACCTGCCTGAACTTCTCCGTGTACGTCCATAAAATCACATATTAATTGCACAGCTGCTGCTACTGGCAACGCTGGGTCAATGTCATCTGACAATAGATCGGCAATACAGAGAGCCAGCATTGACTGAAATCTAATGTTTACAACAGTATCTTGTGCTTGACCATACTGGTCAGTCCAACCAAGGTGATACCGTAACAAATCATACAGAAAACCCTCTCTCCCAGAAAATGACTCTTTCAATTCTTCATTAACGGATGATCTATATTCAGGTAACTTATCTAACGTAAAAATCTCACGACTCCATTTATGTTAATGCCGATTTTATGTCCTCAATGGAAATAGAAGTTTCCCTCAAGAGTTTTGGTTCTGATCCTGTTATGTCAACTACTGTCGAACCAATACCAAATGGCTTTGGCCCACAAGTTATTATATGGTCTACCGAATTGCCCAATTGAGAAACCAGGGCTGCAGGTTCCACTAAATCTGGAGAGCCACTAAGATTGGCACTAGTACCCACAATTGGCTTCCCAACCTGCTCAATAATCTCTTGAGCTATCCAGTGATTTGGCTGCCTGACGGCTATTGTTCCCTTGCCTCCGGTAAGTATTTTAGAGAGATTTTCCTTTGCACGTATCACCAGAGTCAGTTGGCCCGGCCAGAATTTCCTGGCTAGTTTTTCACCCGTCAAATTTGAGTCATCCGATATTAAGCCAACCATTTCCCAACTACTTACTAGTACCGGCAATGCCATGGCATTGGGACGCCCCTTAATATCATATATCCGTAGAATCGATTCCTCATTAAAAATATCCGCTCCGAGGCCATAGAGAGTGTCAGTTGGGTAAACGATTATTCCACCTTTAGACACCACATTAGCTGCGCTGTTTATCTCATCAGCACATTCGAGTCTTGATCTATGTAAAGCACAAAAATATCCTACGGATTCCATAGCAGAACGAGTTTAGCACGTAGATCTAAAAGGGTCGATATTTTCCATTATAATATCCGGATATCAATAATGATTTACTCACGGCTTTGGTCTAGATTATTATCTAAATTTGAAGGATAATATCTTACTCAAATACGGACATATCTGCGAACAGAAAACTGGGATTAAAGGGGGCCGGGGCAGTTGGGATATTCGCAAGCAGCCACAGTAGATAATACCGACTCACATGTAGTAACTGACGAAGGTATCGTAGTAATTGACTTCGGTTCTCAATACAGCCATTTAATAGCCCGTAGAATCCGTGAGCTACACGTTTATTCTGCGTTAGTAGCTCCATCGTCAACCTGGGAGATGGTGACAAATAGACTGAGACCAAAAGGCATTATCCTGTCTGGTGGACCATCAAGCGTATACGAAGACGACGCTCCCTCCATTCCCGAATGGGTTTTCTCCAGTGATTTACCGATACTGGGAATATGCTATGGAATGCAGGCTTTAGTGCACCAAATGGGCGGAAAAGTTGCACCCAGCACCAGACGCGAATACGGACACGCCATTTTGAGCCAAGATACAGGCGATTGTATTCTATTTGACAGTATTCCTGAATCCCTTGAAGTCTGGATGAGCCACGGGGATAAGGTGGAAACATTACCGGAAACCCTTTCCCCACTAGCCCACACAGATAACTCGTCCATGGCCGCTATTGGTGACGGAAAAAAGATATTCGCTCTACAGTTCCATCCTGAAGTAGCGCACACACCCCTAGGAATGAATGTACTAGATAATTTCCTACAGAAGGTGTGCCATTGTAAACAAGATTGGACTCCAGGAAATTTTGTTTCAGAGTGTACTGCAAGAATAAAAGAGCAAGTCGGCGACGCACACGTAATCTGTGCACTGTCAGGCGGAGTAGATTCATCAGTGACTGCTTTGCTCCTACACAAAGCAATTGGCGATCAACTAACGTGTATCTTTGTCAATAACGGACTCCTGAGAAAAGGCGAAGCTGAAGCAGTTCAGACCACATTTAGGAACAATCTAGGTCTAAATCTTATTTATATCGACGCTGCTGACCGATTTATAGCAAAGTTAGAAAACATTACAGATCCCGAGCAGAAACGGAAGGTCATTGGAGAAGAATTCATTAGAGTATTTGAAGAAGTATCATCTGATATCAGCAATGCCGAGTATCTCGCGCAGGGTACCTTATATCCGGACGTAATAGAGAGCGAAACTCCGGATAACCGGGCGTCAGCAAGAATCAAAACCCATCATAATGTCGGTGGGCTGCCAGAGGACATGAAACTCAAACTAGTGGAGCCTCTTAGGTACCTATTCAAAGACGAGGTCAGGGACGTAGGTATTGAGTTGGGATTAGCCCGAGAAATGGTATATAGACAGCCGTTCCCAGGTCCTGGACTAGCTATACGGATCATAGGAAACATTACTAATGATAAATTGCATTTACTCAGGGAATGTGATGCTATAGTTCTCGAAGAAATCCGTAACGCCGGATTGTATGAGGACATATGGCAAAGCTTCGCCGTATTAAGTGATAACCGTACGGTAGGTGTAATGGGTGACTACAGGACATACGGTTATGTTTGTGCAATAAGGGCAGTATCTAGTGACGATGCTATGACAGCTGATTGGGTCCGGCTGCCATATGATTTGTTGGCCCAGATATCGAGCAGGATCGTCAATGAAGTAACCGGAGTGAACAGAGTAGTGTATGACATTACTAGCAAGCCTCCGGGAACCATCGAATGGGAATAAGCGGTGCAACACAACCGACCGTTAAACTATAGCTACATGTGGTACAAGAGCATATTCCAGTCGGATTCAGAGTTATGAATATATTGGTCGTAGGGTCCGGAGGCAGAGAACATGCGCTAGTTTGGCGCATCGGACAGTCAGACCCTGGTCATAATCTCTGGACTGCTAACGGTAATGCAGGAACTTCTCTTATATCGACTAACGTTAACGTGGATCCTCTCAATACAGAAGAAGTCACAAGATTAGCCAAAAATTTAGATGTAGATTTGGTAGTCGTGGGGCCAGAAACTCCTTTAGCCTCAGGTTTAGTGGACAGACTATACAAAGTCGGCATTCCTGCTTTCGGACCAAGTAAGAATGCTGCTCAGATCGAGTCTAGTAAATCCTTTGCACGCCAAATAATTACCGATGCTCACATACCTGGCCCTGAGTATCATACTTTCACAGATCCTACCTTGGCTTTGGCTTTCATAGAGAAACACGAGTGCCCACTTGTTATAAAAGCTGACGGATTAGCAGCCGGTAAAGGCGTCCTTATATGCATGGACCAATCGTCCGCAAGAGAAGCTGTTATTACAACTATGTCTGATCGGGTCTTTGGTTCAGCAGGGGACACAATAGTCATAGAAGAATTTTTGTCAGGCCCTGAGGTCAGTGTTTTTGCATTCAGCGACGGAACATCTGTATCAAAACCCATAGCAGCCTGTGATTATAAAAGAGTAGGGAACGGAGACAAGGGCCCTAATACCGGTGGTATGGGCAGTTATACCCAGCCTAGGTTCTGGTCAGATGATCTCGAAAACCAAATTATGACCAATATTATGGAACCGACCATACGTAAATTGGCAGAGAAGGATATACCGTACAAAGGCATCTTATACGCAGGGATAATGTTGACCCAATCGGGCCCACAGGTATTAGAATTCAATTGTAGACTTGGAGATCCTGAGACCCAAGTAATACTCCCATTATTACAAACTGACCCCATTGAAGTAATGAAGGCTTGTATCAATGGAACTCTCACTAACATGGAAGTCAGATGGAATGACGAACCTCACGTTGGAGTTGTAATGACCTCAGCAGGATATCCAGACAAATACGAAACAGGGAAAGCCATTACGGGGCTAGAGGACGAAAGTCCAAATAGTTTAGTATTTCATGCCGGCACAAAACGTAACTCAGATACGGGAGAGATAGTCACGGCTGGTGGAAGAGTACTAACAGTCGTAGGATGGGGCGAATCAATAGATGACGCCAAATCGAACGCGTATACTAGAGTGAATACTATTCATTTTGATGGATCTAACTGCCGAACTGACATAAGCGACTAGTGAATATCATTACTATGGCCATGCATCAATCAACATCTACATACGATTTAGTATCAGCTTTTGAAAAAGATCTATCTAACGGCATATTGCATAACTATACAGAAAAGAAATTCGGGAGATGTTCTGAGTTTTCCAAATGGTTAACCGAAGATATGCTACCACTCCTCTCCGTCGAACAAAGTTTAGATTTATACAAATCCTCCGGAGGTCGAAAAACTCCGCAATTCAAAGAGAACAGTATAGAAGATATTCGGGATGCTATAGATTTTTTGCTGTACGACACCATAAAGTTGGAAGGTAGATTTGACGAATGTGTATCAGATATAGGAGCTTACAAACTTCTTGGGGCCAGCAAAGAATTTGTATCTTATCTCCTGAATTTGAGAGATCCTTCGCTGTTTGGGATTTGGAATCAATCATCTGAACGCGCGTTGAAGCTCTTAGGCTGGTACACAACTAATTTAAGGAAGGGACCCTGGGGTATAAGATACATTGACATGCTAGATTTGCTACACCGGGTTCAATCTCGATTTCAATTACCCAACCTGTCTGCCGTCGATCAATTTAATTACTGGTTAACACGGTTCTCCCCAATGGCTACCGACGTCAAATCAAATACAACAAAAACGAGCGCATAATGGATTGGATAGAAAAAATAAAGACTCTACTACCTGAATTCGCCCAAATTCGCCAGGAACGGGAAACACATATACGGGAAGAAGTTCAACAAACAAACGAAGATCGCACTACCATTAGCAAAGTGGTATCTGAACTGCAGATATCAGAGATGTTACAGGGCGTAAACACCTTAGTGTTAGACGGTCAGGGAACAATATCCACTGAATTGTCTTGGGAAACTCTAAACGAGGACACCGATTACGCAGTGGAAGATGAAGGTGCTGGGCCAGATTATATAAGCGTTATACTGTCTTGGGATGAGCCAACCGAAGGCGACCAAGAGAGAGAGATCGCCGTAGATGTTGGAATGACCATGAATGGTATTTACCTACAGGTAAATGAAATAGACATAAGATCTGACCGCTCGGCAGTTGAAACTGCTTTGTTAGAAGCAATAAAAGAAGAGCTAAGGCTGATAATATAGTTGGACCAAGATACTGGGCATGCAATATTCTTGTCAACAGGAATTCAAGGTCTAACCATTAACTATCAGAAAGGCGTATGAACATTACTCATTCAAATGCAGAACCATCTAAACTGAAGCCATGCGTACTAAGTGACTTTGACGACACAGCGGCACACCAAAACGTGGCTGAATTACTATTGAACAAATTCGGAGACCCCACATGGACAACCATTCGAGATAATTTCCGAAAGGGAAATCTCACACTGAAGGACTACCAGGAAATAGTGTTTCGCAATATCACCACCGATATACCCACCATGCAAAAGCATGTACAGGAAAATGCCAGCTTGCGGCCTCATTTCGGAGAACTGGCTGAATACTGCTGCGTTAATGATTATCCTATGGCAATAGTCAGCCAAGGTCTAGACTTTTACATTCAAGCATTGCTGGACTGTGAAGGATACGGTTCTATTCCTGTATTCGCAGTCAATACAAGTATTAATGGAGACGCAATAGCATACCAATATGATTACGTACGACTTGGCAAAGAATCTCTCGGAAATTCAAAGGGACTTATTGTAAATGAGTACCAAAAGAAAGGGCACATAGTGTATTACATCGGCGACGGGAGATCCGATTTTGAGGCGGCAGTCGAAGCCGATATAGTTTTCGCACATAGCGTGCTAGCCGAAGAATGTGAGCAGCAAAACATACCCTTTATTCCATTTACTGATTTTGGTGATGTACTGACAGCATTGAGATCAGTACAAGACAAAACATGAAATCCAACCATATGCCAATTAGAAATAGGAGAGAGCGTTTTGATTGACAGGTATTCCAGGCCAGCCATGAAACAAGTCTGGTCTGACGAGAATAAATATCAAAAATGGCTAGATGTAGAACTAGCCGTTTCAGAGGCTTGGGCTGAGGAAGGAGTTATCCCAGAATCTGACATGAAATTATTGCGAACTGCCACATACAACCACGACCGTATGATGGAAATATTTGAGACTACTCGTCATGACGTTACAGCCTTTCTAACATCAATAACTGAAACTCTAGGACCGGAGGGTCGGTGGTTACACCTGGGAATGACATCCAACGATATGTTAGACACAGCGCAGGCAATGCAGATGGTCCAAGCCGGCGAACTATTAATTGGCGAAGTGGATAAAGCAATAGAAGCTCTAGCTGAACAAGCGCTCAAGCATAAAGATACCTTAATGATGGGTAGAACGCACGGTGTTCACGCAGAACCTATCACTTTTGGACTCAAGATGGCTTTATGGTGGGAAGAGATGAAGCGCCAACGCGCCCGACTCGTTGACGCGTGTAATGGAATCAGGGTAGGGAAGATTTCAGGTGCGGTAGGAACTCATGCTACCATCCCGCCAAGGGTAGAAGATAATGTTTGCAAGCACCTTAACCTACAGGTAGCCCCCGTATCCAACCAAATAATACAGCGAGACCGACATGCTCATTTCATGACGACTCTTGCCCTCATAGCAGCCTCACTTGAAAAGTTCGCAACAGAAATTCGAGGCCTCCAGAGAACCGAAATACATGAACTGGAAGAACCCTTCGGACATGGACAGACAGGTTCTTCCTCTATGCCGCATAAGAGAAATCCAGAATTAGCAGAACGCATATGTGGCCTGGCAAGGTTGATAAGAGGAAACAGCTTGACCGCTATGGAGAATGTTGCCTTATGGGGTGAGCGAGATATAAGCCACTCGTCGGCTGAGCGAATAATATTGCCAGATTCTTGTTTGGCACTAGATTATATTCTGAGCATTTTTACCGGTATTGTTAAAGACCTACGCGTCCTAGACAAACAAATGTGGGCTAACGTGGAGAGCAGCCGTGGGCTTATATTTAGTCAGCAAGTCCTGCTGTCTTTAATAGACAAAGGACTCTCAAGAGAAGATTCATACAAGATAGTTCAGAGAAACGCCATGAAAAGTTGGGACGAAGGAGAAGATTTCCGTTCGCTATTAAAGAACGATACGGATGCACTAGCCAGCTTATCAATAGATGATATGGAAAAAATATTTGATTATGGTTACTATACAAAACACATCGACGAAACGTTCGAAAGGATCGGATTGTCTAAGTAGTAATTGCCAACACATTAGTCATAAATGAAAACAAGAGAAGGTTAATGATTATAAACACCAATTTGCCGGATATCCTGCACAAAGGAAAGGTTAGGGATACCTATACCGTTGATGACGAGACTTTACTGATGATAGCTACTGATAGGATCTCAGCGTTCGACGTAGTATTGCCTACAGGTATTCCAAGAAAAGGCGAAGTGCTCAACCGGATATCTGCCTTCTGGTTTGAAAAAACAAAGAATATAGTACCTAACCATTTTCTCTGTTTAGCGGACTCTCCAGATCTTAAATCCAACTACGGGGATAATCCACTGCTGACTACATTACCATCAGAGATAGCTGGCCAAGCAATGATTGTACGAAAAGCCGAACGTATTGATATTGAATGCATAGTTCGGGGATATATTACAGGGCAAGCCTGGTTAGAATATCAGCGTAACGGTACAGTCTGGGGACTGTCTATGCCATCTGACATGCTAGAGGGCACACCATTTCCAGAACCCCTTTTCACACCGACAAATAAAGCCGAAGAAGGCCATGACGTGAACATTACCCAAGACCAAGTAGAAGATATAGTGGGAAAAGAACTTGCGAAAGAACTCGAAGTTTTGAGCAAGCAGGTATATTCTTTCGCTGACCAGCATGCTAGGCAGAGAGGGATTATACTTGCAGACACAAAACTGGAATTCGGATTGCTTGACGGCAAACTAATCCTAATAGACGAGTTATTAACACCTGACTCTAGTAGATTTTGGAATGCAGAAGGATACGCTCCAGGAAAGTCTCAACCTAACTATGACAAGCAGTTTGTACGAGACTACCTATCGCATCAGGGCTGGAATCAAGAGCCACCGGCGCCAGAGCTACCAGATGATGTAGTTGAGAAAACAACACAGCGTTACACGGAAGCATATAATCTGCTTACTGAAGAATCTATATAGATAAGATCATAACTGAATAGGAGATCCATAGTGCCATTATCAAAGCATCGTCGTCGTCGTGGACGAATACAACCCGGTAGTAGAAGCTCGGACGCCTCTTTATCGTTAAATCGACCTAAGCCAAAAGCAAACTGGTGGTATATATCAGCCTCGGCAATCATAGCTTTTCTTGTGATAGCCGGATTCGTGGTAGGCGGTGCATCTTTTGGTGCACGTGGTGGAGATTCAGAGACCTACGTAAAAGGAATCGGTATAGAGCACGAAATAATGCCAACTAGGAGGCACATAAGCGAGGGCACAAAGGTAGAATATAACACTGTCCCGCCAACCTCTGGCGACCACTACGCAAGATGGGCAGAATGTGGATTCGAAGAATTTGAATTAGTTGATGAGCGGATAGTACATAACTTGGAGCACGGAAATATCGTTATAAGCTACAACCTAGAAGATAGCGATCAAATTGATCAACTTCGAAAGGTCTTTGACGATATCGGCCCCTCCAAAATGTGGGGTGTTGCTCGTCCCTATAAACAGATACCATCTGGCACCATCGTTGCCGCTGCATGGGGCATATCAGACACTATGACAGTAATTGATAAGGAACGACTAGAACAGTTTTTTGACACTTACGCAGGCAACCTTGGACCAGAAAGGTTAGTCTGCACAGAAAGCGGCGTAATGGCGCCTCCAAATAGCTGACCCTATCACCTGATCAACATATCATTAATACAGACGAGTTGCATTATGTATTTAGCTAAGGTCCGAGTAACCTTAAAAAACATGGTTAATGATCCACAAGGTTTAACAGTTCTGGGAGCGTTAAGAAACCTAGGCTTTCAATCGGTTGAAGACGTCCGTGTTGGAAAATATATGGAGATAACGATCGACGAGTCCTCCCAAACAATAGCTGAAGAAAAAGTGAATGACATGGCTGAAAAGCTTCTTTCAAATCCAGTCATAGAAGAATTCACTTATGCAATAGAAGAGCTATCCGCAGATTAGGCTTAAAAACCTGAAAAGGAGTCCATTTGTCTATGGCTTTTGAAGAGAGCACCTTTGTATATGTAGGAGCAGAGACTTATGGCTTATATCGCCTATCACCAGGTTCCAACTCCTGGGAAGAACTAACTGCGGGACTACCTGATAAAGTTCAGGTCCACGGGCTCATTATTCATCCTGATAAACCTGAAACATTATTTGCTGGGACCCATGACGGTCCCTACAGAAGCGAAGACCATGGCAACACTTGGACACGGTTGAATTATCCTGTGGACGGACCAGGTGTATGGTCTTTCTTATTCAAACCTGGAGACCCCACAACCATGTATCTCGGAACTGCTCCCGGACAAGTGCATAAAAGTACTGATAGTGGTGATACTTGGCATAAAACACCTGCAGTAATGGGATCCAATGAATGTGCCATGTCATTCCCGACTCGAGTTATTGCAATGACGGCAGATCCGAACGCACCGGATGAGATATACGCAGCATTGGAAGTTGCCGGAGTAATAAGAAGCCTAGATGGCGGAAATAGTTGGGAAGATATTACTGGATCACTCGCTCCTAGTGAAGACACCCTAGATTTACACGGCATCCACTGTACTGCAGCTTCACCACGTACTGTCTTTATAACTACTAGACAAGGCCCGTTTATAGGGCCTGACAGAGGCAGTGACTGGATACCCATAAATTTCGGGCAATTCTCGGAGATCACATACACTCGGGACCTTTGGTCAGACACACATATGCCTAATGTTCTTTATATATCAATTGGCGCAGCAGCTATAAGCGACAAAGGAGCTGTATTTAGGAGCCGTGACCTATTCCGGTCCTTTGAAACGATCGGCAGTGGAATAAACTCTAATAGCACAATGATGGCTATTAGAAACGATCCTAGGGCACCTCATAATGTATTTTGCGTCGCCCGGGCAGGAGAAGCATTCGGCTCTCAGGATGATGGGAACACGTGGAAAGCGTATCCTCTCCCCAACAATGCCAAAGAGGTCAGGGCCCTAGCAGTAGGATGATAGAAAACCAGTAAGATTATGCAGGGCCCCTGATTATACGAACAATCTTGTGATGCAAAACAATAGTTACAGATTGGCCTGTAAGAGCTCTATTATTTCCGTTACGGTAGCTTGTTGCCATTCTTCAGATTTAGCCCCAGTTCTATTACGTCGCTCTCGGCCAAAGTCTTGGTCTGTAATATCAGGATTCTCATCCCGTATCTGCTGTTCGATGAGTCTTTGCTCCTGAGCTGCCACTTCTGGACGCTCTATCCAGTGACATATGTATTCATGCTCACTGGTATAAAAAACCGCTACTGGAATTGACATGTATTTTCCTTCTTTCAGAAACTCATTCATAATATCTTCATGTGAGTCCCGTGGGAATATTTTCATATCCCAGCCAGCAGTCTCTGACATTCTAGCCAAAACCGGCAGTCCCCTTACCACATCTCCACACCAGTCTTCACCAATAACCATCATTTTGGATGGTCCCTTTGGGTTAGCTGCAATATTTTTTAAAGTGGCTGACTCTTGATCATTAATCTGAAATTTATCATAGAATTCCTGGAATCTCGCTTTGTTAACATTTATTTGGTCGATGTAGTCTGAATATTCAAATCCTTCTGAATATCTCTGAGATGTAACAACTGTATTTTCACGTGCCATTTCAGTACTCCTTTAAACTAAAGCTGTAGGTAGTTTGCTGTTTTACCGATCAACGATCGGTTATCCTATTTCTCAACCAGTATGCCCTTGAAATCCTATCTCCACTTTTCCGTCTGGATATACAATTATTGGGACAGAATCTCCATAATCCAATGCTTCATCCAGTGTATCTTGACTTTGATCAACTCTCCGTTCTTCATACTGGACTCCCTCACGACGCCATGTATCCCTCAAAAGGTCACATGCAGGACAAACTGTCAGTGTGTATACAATTGGTATATCCGCCATTAATATCTCCAAACCCATTAGTTTCGGAGATTCTACATCCTATTTCCAGACGTGTCACCATAGATGCTTTCTTGTATCCAATCAAGTGCCTAGATATAATATCGCTGGCTATACCGAATATACATAAGATACATGGAGGTAAGATGATAGCCCTAGTCGTAACAATCAATATCAAACCCGGGTTTAAAGATCAGTTTATGGCATCAATGATGGGAGACGCGCGAGGTTCAAATAACGACGAACCAGGTTGCCTAAGATTTGATGTTCTTCAAGATAACGAAGACGAGAACCAGATCCATCTATATGAGATCTACCAGGATGACGCAGCCGTTGAAGCACACCGTAATGCTCCCCACTACGTTAAATGGAGAGAAGAATGTAAAGATTGGTTCGCTACTGAAAATGTACGCAGATTAGCAACACCAGTCTATCCACCGCCAGAGAAATGGGAAAAGCGTTCTCCGGTAGACTAGTCTAGGCATAAATATAAAAAAGATGGGCTTTTCAGCCCATCTTTTTTATGGTCACGTTAATAGAGCGAACTCATACTCTAGAATATAAATGTACCTCTGAGTCAGTTCCGCTCAAATATTGCGCGACAAGACTTTTCTAAAAGTTTCACAAAACACTCTGACCTCCTCAGCCTTTGTCTCAGTTGACAAAGCACCCACTAGATTTGGAGCGACTAATATACCCTCATTCATCATTCCTAGGAACACCCGATCCCGCAGTTCAGTATCACAATTAGCTATATCACGATAGTTATGTATCTCATGGTCAACGAAATGGATTCCGAATAGAGATCCAATACCAGTAATTTGTGCTGGAACCTCGAGATCAATGCAGATGTCATGTATTTCGGAGCGTAATACTTGAGCGTGTATCTCTAAGTCTTGATAGACATCTGGGGTAAGGTTGTCCAGTGTGATAACGCCAGCCAACATAGAAATAGGATTTCCATTAAACGTTCCTGCGTGAGTAACTCTAGGACCTAACCTAGGGTCATACAACTCCATGATATCCCTCCGGCCACCGAAAGCACCGACAGGAAAACCTCCACCGATTATCTTACCGAGAGCGGTCATATCTGGAGTTATACCATAATGAGCTTGGCATCCACCCGAAGAGACACGATAGCTAATAACTTCATCGAAAATTAAGACTATCCCATGTTCTTGGGTGAAGCGACGTAGCATAGACAAAAATTCATGAGTCGCAGGAACCATGCCAACAGACCCCATGACTGGTTCTACAATTACAGCAGCAAGATCACTATGGTGAGTTTCTAAGATGTTCAATGCTACTTCTATATCATTGAAGGGTAATACGATCACTTGGTCTAATATTTCACTCGGTATACCTTCACTCGCTGCTAGCGGCTCCGGTGAGAGCGCGCTGCCTGCTTTTGAAACATTAACTCTTACACTCACCGATACAGTATCGTGGGTCCCATGGTATCCACCTTCAACTTTTGCAATAGAAGTTCGGCCTGTAAAAGCTCGCGCCGCTCTAATGGTGTTCAGTGTTGCCTCGGTACCCGAATTAGTAAATCGAACTAAATCAAGACTTGGTATGCGCTCACATAAACGTTGAGCTAATTCAACTTGATGAGTGTTTGGGGCATTGTACCCAACCCCATCGTCTAACTGTCCTCGCACACCGTCAATAACCGGCTGAAATCCATGTCCCAGTATCATGGTAGTCATAGTATTGATGAAATCTAGCCGATCACATCCATCAATATCCGTGACTATAGATCCTTTTGCGGAGTTAATGAAAATCGGGTATGGACTCCAATAGATAGAATTCCTACTATCTCCGCCGGGCAAATATTCACAAGAGTTATCCCAAACGGCTTTGCTCTTAGGTGTAAGTTCCAAGTATTTGGACAATTCATCATAAGTTGAGTTCATAATGTCCACGCCCGCATAATAAGTGGCCACGATTATACTACCCGAATACCCACATACTAAAGGGGCAGATAAGATAGGCACAATCGTAGCACCCCAAACCCATCTACCCCTTTAAAGGCCATTTCATATTTACAGTTCTAAGTTGTGGCCGTGTTTCTAGGTAATTCCTTTACCAATATATTTGATACCAAGAATACCGATTCGTCTGACCTATGTATCGCAAACTCTTGAAAATCATCCTCTACCACAAGATAGCGAGCCATAACATCTTTCATATCATTTTTTAGAGCATCCATAATATCTGGTGACACATCCATACGGTCTCTCATCAAAACCATCTGTAGTCGTTCTCTTGCAGAGATTTTGCTAGCAACTATCCTTGTTTGATCTCTCTTGGCAATTACCCATTTTATTAGTTCACGCATGTGAGTAAGCACCTCTATTCATTCCCATGATTTCTTTTACTTTCCCCATAATGCTTGTCTTAGGGTCTAGATCCATAAGTGGAACGTCGTCTCCATCTATTCTTGCAGTAATACGAGAAAACGCAGCTCCAGAAACAGCTCGTTTATCATGTATTACCGGGACTCCCTGATTAGTTGCAGTTATCAATTTATCATCGGCAGGAACCATTCCTAGAACTTCAACTGCCAACAAATCGACTATATCATCCTTATCCATCATCTCACCGCGTTTAACCATCCCAGGCCGTATCCTATTAATTATCAGCTTAGGGTTATGGATTTCTGCAGCCGCCAACAACCCAATTACACGGTCAGCGTCGCGGATCGCTGAAACTTCTGGGGTCGTTACTATGATAGCCTCTTCAGCTGCAGCAATAGCATTCTTAAATCCTTGTTCTATACCGGCGGGACAATCTATCAAAACATAGTCGAATTCACTTTCAAGCTTAGCGCAAAGCTCCTTGACTTGTTCTTCATTTATACAATTTTTGTCTCGCGTTTGCGCAGCCGGTATTAAGTATAAATCTTGATTGTTTTTATCCTTGATCATACCTTGATGCATTTTGCAGTTGCCTTCGATTATGTCAACTAAATCATATACAATACGATTTTCCAGCCCCATCACTACATCAAGGTTTCGTAATCCAATGTCAGTATCAATTACAACCACCCTATGCCCACGCATTGCCAGGCCAGTACCAATATTGGCAGTTGTAGTAGTTTTTCCAACTCCACCTTTTCCTGATGTGATTACTATGGTTCTACCCTTCATACAATACCCCTCCACTATACCCAGCAAACCTCCCCGTATACGTCGCAACATATATTGAATTCCGTCTAATGAAGGCTATTTTGGGTTTACTTCCTCTCGATTTACTCTGTTTAGATTTCCCTGGTGCAACTCCGACGCAATCACTAATTTGGATTCTGTGCGCGTTCAAATTTGAAGCCACTATAACTGACTGTATATCTCCACTAGCACCTGCATGGGCAAATCCTCTAAGATTTCCGAAAATGATTATGTCCCCATCAGCAACTAGTTCGGCTCCTGGGTTTACATCTGCCAATACCACGATATCCCCAGGATATTTAATCACCTCTCCGGAACGACAAGTCGTCTTTATGAACAGTGCTTCATTTCTACGATAAGCATCTATCAGTTCTTCTGTTTTGTTTGTTAAGTGAACATCACCAGACTCAGGCGTGTCCTTTACAGGAAACCCCACAAGATCATCTAGGCTATCTTCATCGATAACTTCTGAAATGTCTGACGACACATATTCAGTGTCGTAATGCAATTCTTCATCCGAATTGCCCGTAGCCCTAATCAATACGTCGAGATACTCCGGAGCATCGTGCGGCTCAGGTTTAAAGTCATCATCCGATACCAACGGGTCACCAATATCATCCTGATCTATAGGGCTAACAGAATCTGAATATGTGGCTGGGTCATTATGTTGAATTACAATTGCCTGCTGTGGTTGTGATTTTCTCGAAGGGTCAGACAAATCTACCCCAAATCCATTACTCTCAGAGAGTGCCTCAGATAATGTAGAAGGATCACACCAAAATCTTGCTACAGTTACATTAGACTCCGATTCAATAATCTCTTTTATTTTCTGTATCTCTTCTTTAACAAGGATCCTGCGTCCCACGTTTACGTTTATAATCCCAGTCGAATACATAAATCGGTTATTCGCCAAATGGTCATTCAGGTGCTGATATACGACAGAAATATCTTCAATATCATCTATTGTAAGATTAACTGTACTCCCGCGACCAATAACTTTAACTAGACTTGTTTCTAGCATAATACTAAATCAACCGGCAACACTGTTACTTGGGAGTTACCATACGCGAAAGGACAATAATAACCTGCAAAGTTGCAACCACCCGACGTACACACTTCCCACTACGTTGCAACTAACTTATATCAAGATCACTTTTTTTAAGTCAAGGATAAAGGATACCCATTTTTTACAATTTCTTTAAGCAGCACTAAGCAGGTGCCAAATCAAGGTTACCCTTCAAGACTGAGTGATACCCTAAACCTAGCTGATTATCCTCAACCTTCGCTGATAGGTTCATTACTGAATATTCGCGGGAAGTAGAGAGCTCTGACAGGTTTGTAAACAACACTTAAAATCGATAGTACCAAAAAAGCACTGCCTGTTATGGTCATTATCAAAGGTGCATTAAAAACGTCAGCCAATACGCCATTGAACAAATTAGCAAAAGCCATACTACCACCGACATGCATACTGTATATTCCGGACACTCGTCCACGAACTCCGTCCGGAACCACAGCTTGTATTACTGTATGAGTAACCGTCATAAAACCGGCAGTACTCGCCCCCAATAAAACCGCAAATAGCAAAGCCATCTCCATTAGGGAAGACAATCCTAACGCCACATATGTAAGGCCGCTTGTCAGCCCCACAAACAGGAAAACTCGACCTCTAACAGCGTCTGTCCTAACTCCCGCCAGGAGTACAGATGATATCAAAGCTCCGACACCTATACCTGACATCAACAATACCGCGTGATTAGGATTGCCAGTTTTACTCATTATTTCAGACATAGCAGGCAATAGAGATTCATAAGACATAGTCAAGGTGCAATGAAATACCGCAAACATTATCATGGCTAACACGATCGGAGTCGTATAAACATAGGCGAACCCATCAAATATGTTTCTTCCTACGCTCTTCCGTTGGTCTATCTCTCCAGTCGATCTAGTCTTTATACGCATAGTCTGAATAAGGCCTATCAAATAGAAGAGGGCACATACCCAAAACGCCCAGTCCAACCCTACGTAAAGAACTACTGGAGTAATCGCTAAAGGACCCACTGCTCTAGAACCCTGCTGCGTAGCTTGGTTTAGAGCAACCGCGTTTAATAAGTGCTCCTTCGGAACTAAATTAGGAACTAAAGACTGAGTAGCCGTCATCTGCGAAGCCCTAAGGGTCCCATTAAAGAAAGCTAGGGCGACCAATAATATTGGGCCTATTAAACCTGTCATAACTAGAATAGCAAGTGCAACGTTATGCAACAGATTCAGAGCATACGTCCATGACAAAACTGTCTGTCTATCAAACTTATCGGCTATAAACCCGATCAACGGTGTGGCAACTAACCGAGGAATCATGGCGGCAAATACAACCAATCCTGCCCAGGAATAATATCCAGTGATCTCAAATGCTAAAACGGCACGTGCGACTATTAAGGCCCAGGCGGAGGCACCAGCCAATAGATTAGCTGTCCATAACGTCCTGTAATCCTGATACTGTAGTGCTATTAGAAATCTGCTCGATATTGTCTGAAGAAAGTTACCCACTAGCTATACTCCAAAACTTCCGTATCGTTCCTGACTATCATTCAGCAGATCCAAAAATAGCTACTGAACAAGTAAATGAACCAGGACGGCCACCTAGGTTATGGGTCAATCCGACATCAGCCTTCTTAAGCTGCCTGCCTTCTGCCTTGCCCTGCAATTGTTTGTACACTTCATAAATCATGCGAATACCACTAGCTCCTACAGGGTGACCGAAGCACTTAAGACCTCCATCGGTGTTAACTGGTAAATCGCCTTCCAAAGTGAAGCTGCCTGCATGCACATCATCTGATGCCTTACCTCTAGCACTAAATCCGAGGTCCTCATAAATGATCAGCTCGGTAATTGTAAAACAATCATGTACCATCGCTAGATCTATATCTTCTCTCGGATTCAATATGCCCGCTTCTTCGTATGCAACTTGGCTTGCCTTAACAGTCTCCGGAAAATGCGTAAAATCCCAATCATCCCTGAGAACACCAAACGCCCCTACTGATAAGCCTAGACCCTTAACTAATACATAATCCTTCCTGAGTCCCTGGGCTATTTCTGGTGTCGTGATTATCGCAGCTGCAGCACCGTCGCTAACGCCACAACAATCAAACAGACCCAAAGGCCACGCAATCATGGGCGCGTTGACTACTTGATCGGTTGTTATTTCGCGTTGAAAATGTGCTTTAGGGTTAAGAGTTCCATTATGATGGTTTTTCGCTGCAATTTCAGCCAAAGTAAGTTTACCCTGATCATATGGTATATCATATTGATGGAAGTAACGAGTTGCAGCCATAGCAAACTGAGATGGGGGAGGCGTCGGAGGAGCCACATCAGCACCAGGAGCTTCTGGTATAGCAAGCCCTGAGAATCCCGAGTCCTTCAGTTTTTCCACCCCAACGGCCAACACAATATCGTATATCCCCGCAGCTACCGCGTAGCAAGCATTCCGAAATGCATCTGTGGCCGTTGCACATGCATTCTCCACTCTGGTGATTGGTATATAGTCTAATTTAAGAGCTTCCGCTAGTGGTTGGCCTGTTCTAAAAGAGCTTACTGTTCCCAGCCAAGCCGCTTGGATATCTTTAGCCTCCAAACCTGCATCAGCATATGCTTCATATCCGGCTTCGACCATTAAATCTGCAGCACTTGACTCCCATCGCTCCCCAAAATTACTACACCCCATACCTACTATAGCAACCCTGTCCTTAATTCCGCGCATTAACAACACCTCGCATTGGTATCGATTTCCAATAGTAATTATGTATGCCATTCACTACTCGAAGCTTACGGAAACTCATCTGTACAGGCATACCGATATGGACTTCGTCAATCTCTCTATCGGTCATCATACAAAGAATCCGTCCACCATCGACGAAATTCACCACCGTAATCACCAGCGGGACGTCGACGCTACCAGCAATATAATCCATAGAATAAGTAAAGATACTTCCAGTCTGGTCACTGAACCTAACAGATGAATGACCATCCCTACTCTGACAGTTTACACAAACCGTCTGAGTTGGATATTGAATGTAGCCACAACTATCACACTTGCTTCCGTACAGCCTAATGTTTTTTTCGCCTTCTCTCCATAATGCCGTCGCTGACGGAGATTGAGGGTCCGGTCGTCTAGAACCACCATCAACATCCCACACTGACCGCCATTTAGCGTACGTCTCGTAAGATTCTAAAATCTCTTTAGATTCAACATGACCAGTTACACCTAGCAAATCCGAAGCGAGTTTAGTGTCTTTGGTAGCTTTGAAACCAAGAATATCACTCCCGTCCCCATATGAAGCCACCAAGATGCGATCTCCTTCAAGGCGGTCTTCCAACGCTTTAGCCAACAACAGGGGAGCAAAAGCCGATCCTAAATTTCCTATCTGACCAAACATAGGATCTTCTATTTGATCTTGATTAAATCCTAGACCTAGTGCTAATGCCGTATGGCGACGCGCATCCGGTGCGTACAAAGCCAATTTAGCAAAATCAGTTGGGTGCAGATTATACTTAGACAAATATCCTGAAATAGCGTCGTCTAGGACGCTTTCAAGACCCTCTTCAACAGCAAACCGATCCTCCCAAGTCCTTACGAAGGGATCACCGCTCGATCGCCAATTATCAAGTATATTTCTACTAACCGAGTAAAACCCTTCATATTCTGCTATTACATTGTGAGCACCGACCAAGAATCCAACTGCTCCATCTCCGGCATTTCGCTCTGTTTCGCTTCTAGGCGGCCCTTGTCTACTATCTGACACTATCACTAGAATTTGATTGCATGACCCTGCAGAAATCGCATCAAATGCCGAACGAAGAGCACTGGTCCCACATTTCAAAACATCCGTTACATCTGAAGTAAACAAGCTATTACTGAGATCTAACGCTTCTGCCGCTATAGAAGCGCACTGTTTCTCTGAGTACGGAGGGGTAGTAGTAGCGAATATCAGACCATCTATTTGTTTTCGATCAAACCCTTTAATACATTCATACCCCGCAGCAACACCCATGGTAACGGTATCTTCATCAAAATTTGCTACAGATCGTTCCTGACTAGAATGCCAACCAAGCGTATCGGCTCCTAGTCTATATTTTGGTACATATCCACCAAAACTTATTATCCCGACCAAATATTCACCGTCCTAGACTTTTCGGCAATGCTATCAAGCATATCCAAACAATGTCAATTTGCAGAACAGAGTATACGACTAAGCCTATGTTACAATTAAATTTATAGAGTGTATCCCGCGTACATTAATCTGTCCTCAGCCTAAATTTATTGATCCATATAAAAAACCTAACACTTGTGTCAGTTGTGATGTCCACCATACTAGTAGCACTGCTTACAGTAGCGTGTGTATCTCAACCTGTAATACAAGAACAAGCTACAAACAGTCGATCTCTAACCACCGGTTTTGAGAGAGTTGAAGAAGTGTGGCAACTACTAGAACAACAGCACATTACTCGTAGTGATCTGGACTCAGATAAGATCAGTGAAGCTGCCATACGAGGCATGCTGGAATCACTCGATGATCCGTACGCTTCATTCCTCGATGCCGAGCAATTCTCAATGGAATCACAGGACGTGCACGGTTCCTTCGAAGGAATCGGAGCGCACGTAGGAATGAGGGATGAAAAAATAACCATAATTGCTCCAATGCCGGATTCTCCAGCAGAAAAAGCAGGTATACGATCTGGAGATGTCATATTGGGCATTAACGGCAGTAGTACTGCAGACACTACACTTCTTGAAGCCGTATCTAAGATACGAGGCGAAAAAGGCACTACAGTTGATCTGTTAATACTACATGTAAATGAGACTGCCCCAGTAACTATAACCGTCAGACGCGGGGTGATACAGATAGACAGTGTCAGTTTTCAATTAATGCCGGACAACATAGGATATATTTATATATCTAATTTTACGGAAAGTACTAAATCCGAAGTAGAGACAGCTCTTAAAGCATTCAAGGAATCAACTGCATCAGGATCACTGGTACTTGACCTGAGAAATAACCCCGGTGGCTTGCTAAATTCAGTTGTGGACGTGACGAGCCTATTCATTGATGACGGCCTTGTCCTTTACGAAATAGATGGCTCCGGAGCAAGAAAAGATTGGCCTGTACGGCGTACAGGAAACAAACAGGACTACCCTATGGTAGTCCTTATAAACCAATTTAGTGCGAGTGCAAGTGAGGTTTTGTGTGGGGCACTAATGGATCACCAACGAGCAACAGTAATAGGAACTAAATCTTTTGGTAAGGGCAGTGTTAATATATTACGATCATTAAGTGATGGATCAGGGATCTATTTCACCGTAGCGCATTGGTTTACACCTAACGGCACGTTGATAGAAGGTTCGGGTATAAAACCAGATGTCCTTGTAGACATTCCGGTCGACTCGACGAATGATATACAAATGGAAAAAGCACTAGAAATACTGAAGCAGAAGCGTACAGATTTTGGCTAAAGCGAAGAAAAAAGGGGCAAATACTAATAACGACGGGCGCACGATCGCCTTAAATAGACGTGCGCTGTTTAACTACGAAATTCTAGAAAAATTTGAATCCGGCCTAGTACTTACGGGTACAGAGATAAAATCTATCCGCGCAGGAAAAGTTGATTTAAGAGATGCATACGCTCGACCACAAGACGGCGAACTTTGGTTGGTAAACGCTCATATAGCCCTATATGATTCCGGTAGCATTTACAATCATGACCCAAGACGACCTCGCAAATTGTTATTGCACAGGGATCAAATTACTGAAATACAAGCTTCCGTATCCCAAAAGGGACTGACTGTGGTAGCCCTCAGCCTATACATTAGGAACAGAGTCGCAAAAGTACAGCTAGGAGTCGGTAGGGGCAAACGCCAATACGATAAGCGCCGAGCGATAATGAACAGGGAAATGGATATGGCCGCGCGCAGGGCGATGCGGGCCTACGAATAATGTTGTCCCCCACAATACCTTACTTTAGTCTATAATCACCGATGGCAACTTAAGGTTTTGCTTTTTGTATTTAGCGAACCAGAATACTTTCTTGCCAGGAGGTAGGTCTTGATCAGGAGCCTTGGAGATAAAACCCCTAAAATTGCAGATACTGCTTGGGTCAGCGAACATGCCTATGTTGTAGGTGACGTGGAAATTGGGGAATACTCAAGCATTTGGCCCGGTGTTACGATCAGAGGTGATGGAAAACAAAGCATCAAAATTGGCAATTATGTAAATGCTCAGGAAGGGGCAGTTATACATGGTAGCGGCCTAGTTATTGAAGATTATGTAACAATAGGGCATTCCGTTGTCGTACACGGAGATTTCATTGGCGAAGGCTCGCTGCTTGGAAACAACTGCACCTTTCTTTTCCGTTCCAAATTAGGTAAGGGATGCTTGATAGCAGCTAATTCAGTGGTATTAGCGGGTGTCGATATACCTGATAATTCTTTTGTTACAGGCATACCTGGAGAAATCAAACGACAAGTTAGCGATACACAAACAGAGACAATGAAGCGAACGGCGTTAAGCTTGGTAGAACACGCAAAGTTATTTAAAGAGAGCGGTCTCTAATATCCCAGCATTCCCCAGAAATATCTGGGGAATGCTGCTTACGTATTATCCGAGACGCTGCGCAACTGGCAATACATTATTAGCCAGATGTTCCATAACATTCACACTCTCGACTGTCCCTTCTACTCGGAAATCATAAGTAAGTTGATCTATTCCTAGTTCCCTACAATAATACAAATCATCGATGACTTCCTGAGTGGTCCCCATAACAGTCCCGCCACTTACTGCATTCGCACTTTCGTCGTATCCCAGATCAGTAAAATGCAAACTCCTCTTGAGAGAAATAGATATACTTTCAGGATTTCTCCCTGCCTTCTCAATTTCTTGCCTCAAATAGGGAAGGTTCTGAGCAACGAAATCAGGAGTTTGTCTAGTCGTATGCCAACAATCTCCGTATTTCGCCGTTCTCCTTAGAGCTCTTCGTGTATGGCCTCCAACCCATATTGGCACACCGGGTTTTTGAACAGGCTTGGGAGCAAACTGAATTCCATCTATATCGTAGAACCTTCCGTGAAACTCCGGATTGTCATCTCTCCAAAGTGTCTGAAATATTTCTAGAAATTCATCTGTCATAGGTCCGCGATCTGCATATTCCAACCCCAAGGTTTGAAACTCTTTTTCCAGCCACCCTACTCCAACGCCACAAATCATCCTGCCCTTTGTTAGCACATCAAGGGAAGCAAACATTTTGGCTTGTACAACAGGGTTACGATAAGGAAGTATAATCACAGTACTCCCTATTTTTATGGTATTAGTGCAGGCCGCTATAAATCCTAATGTGGTCATAGTCTCAAAAAATGGTTCGTCAGGAGGCCTAGAAAAAGATCCATCAGCAGTATAAGGGTATTGGTCCGTCCCATCTGTTGGCAGTACGATATGATCCCCTGACAATACAGATTCAAACCCTAACTGTTCCGCTCTCTCGACAAAATGTCGAATACCTTCAGCATCAGGTAGCCGTGGTAAACCTAATCCAATTTCCATTGTTTCATCCTCCTGAGAATAAGAGCCTCTCTGTTTAAATTCCAAGACCTCTATTACATCATGGTATATCCACCACTAACACTAAGTGTTTGACCAGTGATAAAACTTGCGGCATCTGAGGCCAGGAACACCACCGCATTCGCGATTTCATTAGATGTTCCCATTCTTCGAAGAATATAATTGCGCTCGACTTTTTCTAGTACATCTTCAGTGAAAATGTCACGCATCTCATTCCACATACTTTCCGAACTTATATCTTCGTCCTTCGGAGGAACTATCAACCCAGGACAAACCATGTTGAACCTCAGCCCATAGCGTCCAGTTTCTCTCGCAATAGCCTTACTCAACGCTATAACACCTGCTTTACATGCTGAATAAACAGCCTCACGATATTCTCCCATCCTTCCCGCATCCGAACTAATACTCACTACGGAACCCGATTGTCTTTCGACCATATGCGGTAGGACAGCATGAATACAATTTATAGCGCCCCATAAGTTAACCTGGACTTCCTTTTCATATTCAGCCCGTGGTTTATCTAGAAATAATCTATCGACAGTCCAGCCGACATTGTTAACTAATATATCCACACTACCCATAGTACTTATCGTCTCATTAACCATTTTTTCTACACTCGTCGGGTCCGTGACATCGGTCGCTATCACCTTAATATCTCCGGATATACCAGACTTAGACACTTCTGCTGCGACCCTTTCTCCTTGTTCAGGTGCGAGCTCTGCTATGGCAATATTGGCACCTTCGTTGGCAAAAGCATGAACTATTGATCGCCCTATATTCGACCCACCTCCCGTTATTATTACGTTTTTTCCATTAAGCCCTAATTCCATTACGCTAGCTCCCTACGCATCAATTTATTGTTAATTGTCATTATGTTAACGTCAGTTATCTATACGCGGTATACCACCAATACGTAACCTTAAAAGACCTTTAATATCTTCCCACGCTGTACTCAATACTCGGACACTACTAGAGGGATCTTCGTCCCATCTAACAGGAATAGATCGTATACGAAATCCGCGTTTAGCTGCGATAAGCAGTAATTCTGTATCAAAGAACCAGTAATTATTCTTTATGAGTGGCACAATTTGCCCTGCTGCTTTATTACTTATAGCCTTAAATCCACATTGGGCATCCGGGAATTTCGTGAGAAAGAGAGTTTTGACAATCAGATTATACGACTGAGATATGATCTCTCGACGCACAGACCTTTTCACCTGTGACTCTTTACTCAACCGGCTGCCGACAGCGATATCATAATCCCCAGCTACTGCATCTATAATCTCAGGCAGGTGACGCAAGTCAGTAGAAAGGTCTACATCCATATAGCACAAAATATCGGAAGTGCTCCTGAGCCACGCTAACCTTAAAGCCCGCCCTCGACCTTTCTGGGGAACGTAAAAATAATCCACTGAGTTGTGGTCTCTGCAAAGAGATTCAGACACCTCACGTGTATTATCTATAGAAGCATTATCCGCTATTAATATGTCCCATTGATAGGTTTGATTTTCTGATACGAATCCCACCAATTTAGCAATACAATTCGGAAGATCAGCTTCCTCATTATAGACTGGTATAACGATGGTAACTGTAGGTTTCATGCATATCCTGTAGTAGCTATATACGGTTGGAATTTAGGGGTCTACATTTATTAATAAACTTAAAAACTATTCTGCCTGAGGATGTTAATGTCTGAAGTGTCTCACTCCCGTAAAGACCATAGCTAACTTATGCTTGTTAGCTGCTTCTATGACTTCATCATCCCGTATCGATCCTCCGGGCTGAACAATAGCCGTTACTCCTGCTTCTGCCGCCAGTTCTATATTATCTGGAAATGGAAAGAATGCGTCGGATGCTAATACACTTCCAATTGCCTTTTCTCCTGCTACACGTTGCGACAAATGGACACTAACAACCCTATTTGGCTGTCCTGCTCCCATTCCCATCAACGCTTGCCCTTTAGCTAAGACAATCGCATTGGATTTGATATGCTTCCCAGCTTTCCAAGCAAAAGCAAGGTCGCGAAGCTCTTCATCGGTAGGAGTTCGCTCAGTAACAATCTTCCAAGACCTAGAGTCTTCTTCTATAAAATCAGGAGTTTGCACCAATATCCCACCTGTGATAGGCCTGACGTCGTATGCAGTCCCTTCGGCGTTTTTATTTGTCCCAGTAGTTAGTATTCTAAGGTTCCTCTTTTTCTTGAGAATTTCCAATGCATCTGGTTCATATTCTGGAGCAACTACCACTTCATAAAATACCGGGTCCATTGCCTCAGCAACCTCAGCTGTAACGGCTCGGTTATAGCCCACTATCCCCCCGAAGGCTGACACCGAATCGCCCTCATAGGCTTTTCTATAAGCTACAACTAGATCATTATCACTGGCCAGACCACATGCATTAGTATGCTTGATTACAACGGCCGTTGGTTCTTCAAAATCGGACACTGTCCGCCATGCTGCGTCAGCATCCATTAAATTGTTGAAAGATAGGTCTCTACCATGTAACTGCTCTGCCCCTGCAATACCCGAAGCGGCAACTCCTGAGACACCATATAACGCTCCTTTTTGATGAGGATTTTCTCCATACCTTAAACTCAGGATTTTATTAAGGCCAATCGGAATAGACTCAGGCATTTCCGATTCATTAGAACTGTCCGATAAATATCCAGTCACAGCAGAATCGTATACAGCGACGTGTGCGAATGCTTTAGCAGCAAGAGATTTTCTATCGCCTATAGTCAGATCATTATTGTTTAATTTGTTTGATACCCACTCATAATCTTCGGGATCAACAATCACAACTACTGATAGGAAATTCTTAGCGGCAGCTCGTATCATTGTCGGGCCACCAATATCTATGTTCTCTAAAGCATCTTCCAGAGATACCCCTGGTTTAGATATAGTTTCGACAAATGGATACAAATTAACAACCACAACATCTATAGGTTCTATGCCATGCTCCGCCATCTCCTGAACGTGAGCATCAGAATCCCGACGACCAAGAAGCCCCCCATGTATTATTGGATGTAAAGTCTTCACTCTACCATCCAATATCTCTGGAGACCCCGTCACATCCGACACCTGTTTAACAGGAAGCCCCGCATCAGAGATCGCTGTAAACGTACCCCCTGTACTTATAAGATCAAATTTCGCGGCAACTAATTTAGTCGCAAAATCTGTTATACCTGTTTTATCGTATACACTAATTAAAGCCTTCACGTTTTAACATTCCTTAAACTTAGGTTAATAAATTAATCGTACTTGGTTTTCATCTGTCATAGGAACAATACTACCTATCACCTGAGCATCAGGAATAGTATCCAATATAGTGGCTACCGACTCCTGATCTGTGACTGCAACCATACCTAATCCCATATTAAACACCCGATGCATCTCCTCTGGGGCTACGTGCCCAACATCCTGAATTAGCTGAAAGATAGCAGGGACAATCCATGCTCCAACGTTGAACTCTGCCGTCACATTATCGGGAATCATTGATGGAATTTTACCTGGCAATCCACCGCCAGTCACATGGCACAAACCTTTGCAAAGGGACAATACCGGCTCAAGCATTGGGTAATAGGATCGATGACGTATCAGCATCTCCTCGCCAAGAGAATGGCCAAGTTCATTAAAATGTTGGAATAATATGCTGGGATTTTCTTCGGTCGAAAACACCTTTCTGACAAGGGAGAAGCCATTTGTGTGCAAACCACTTGAGGGAAACCCAATAAGAACGTCCCCCAGATTAACATTCGAACCGTCTATCACATTTTCTTGCTCCACTGCACCCACTACAAAACCCGCCAAATCAAAATCTTCGTCCGAATATATATCAGGCATTTGCGCAGTTTCGCCTCCAATCAACGAGCACCCCACTTCCTTGCAACCCCAAACTATGCCGCGCAACAACATCTCCATCCTATGGTTATCCAGATGACTAAAAGATATATAATCAAGGAAGAAAAGAGGTTTGGCCCCCTTAGTCAATATATCATTTACGTTAAGGGTAACCAGGTCTTCACCTACAGACTCAAAATGCCCCATTTGAGCCGCGATTCTCAACTTGGTGCCAACACCATCAGTACTAGAAACAAGAACAGGATTACTATATCCCGAAAGAGTATATAAGCCTGCAAAACTACCGCCAGATCCCAAAACTTCTGGACCGTGCGTGAGGGAAGCAAAAGCCTTTATCCGATCTTTTAATGCATCCATGCTTCCTAGATCTACCCCTGAGGAAGAGTAGGTATTACTGTCCAATTTTAACTCCTACACTGTCTTGATTAACTGTGGCTAACAAATATTTCGTAACGAGACATATTTATATACAAACACCGCTTTATGCATCACATTCTAATCCATGAAAATATCACCGAGAGGTAGCGTCAGTACTCTCCAATGACAGTTTGCTAAGCTGCAGTTGAACTGGCACTGGGTAATTCCCTGTGAAGCATGCATCACAGAACCCGCCTTTCTGCCCACCAACTACTTTTAGGAGGCCCTGTACACTAAGATAACCTAATGTATCGGCACCAGTCATTCGTTTAATACCCTCTAGGTCTGTGTTCGCTGCGACTAGTTCGTCTTGACTGGCCATATCCACACCCATATAGCACGGATATTTTATAGGAGGAGCACAAACTCTCATATGTATTTCCTTAGCGCCAGCCTTGCGAAGCAAACTAACAACATGTGGCGTTGTAGTGCCTCTGACAATACTGTCGTCTACGACAACTAGACGTTGTCCGGATATGACCTCCGATAGCGGATTAAACTTTTGCCTGACTCCTATATCCCTAAGGCGCTGTTCCGGTTCAATAAATGTCCTGCCCACATACCTATTTTTAATCAGCCCATCGCTATATGGTATTCCTGATTCTTTAGCGTAACCTACAGCCGCAGCCGTAGAAGAATCGGGAATACCTATGACCAGATCTGCATCAACTGGATGTTCTTTGGCTAGTTCAGCCCCCATTTGTTGCCTAGATGCGTACACCAAACTGCCTTCCATGATACTGTCGGGGCGAGCAAAGTATATAAGCTCAAAGACGCACGCAGCTCTTTGACCGGTACCACCATCCCAATGCTTTGACGTCATCCCATTCTTGTCTATCAATATGACTTCACCTGGGTCTACATCTCTTACGTATTCCGCCCCAATGTGCTCCAGAGCGCAACTTTCTGATGCCACTATCCATCCACCATTAATTGTTCCTAAGCACAAAGGTCGGATGCCAAGAGGATCTCTCACTGCAATAATCGATTCGTGAGTAAGCGCTACGAAGGAATAAGCCCCATTTAGGACATTCATACAGTGGAATGCTCTTTCATGCCAACTATTGCCGGGAGCATTAACCATAAGCAGCGCGATTATTTCTGAGTCCGTTGTAGAAGAAAAGGAGCAGTTTGACTGCTCCTTCAACTGATTCTTTAGCTGCAATGTGTTGATTATGTTGCCGTTATGAGCAAGCGCTAACTTGCCGTGGTATCCTTCCACCACGATAGGTTGGGCATTACACAATAAGCTACTACCAGTGGTCGAATATCTAGTATGTCCGATCGCCATATCGCCGACAAGCGGGTAAAAATCTTGTTCTCGGAAAATCTGGGTGACTAAACCCATTTGAGAGTGAACGTTGATGACTTCTCCGTCCGAAGTAGCTATTCCGGCACTCTCTTGACCACGGTGCTGCAAAGCGAACAAACCAAAGAAAGCGAACCGACTGGCCTCTTCGCCTGGCATATGAACCGCTACAACTCCACATTCCTCTTTGGGGTGGTCGTACGAAACATATGGGCTAGATTCGCAACTCTCGTTTCTCACGGCGCTATTCTAAATCGATTATTAGGGATGGTCAACGTCATATATAACACAGTTCACCATCATCTGTTCGTGCTAACTGATTCTATGGCAGGTTATTTCCGATCTTTTAGAGAACTAACCAAATTTAGTCTTCCGTATTCCCGGACGCTGGCATAATTTGGACTTTCCGATCGTCACCATAGCCTACACTTTCTGTTGACACACCAGAATTGTTCGATAGAGACATGTGAATAACCCGTCTATCAGCAGCTGTCATTGGTTCTAACACAATTGTGCGGCCCGTTTGAGTCACTCTAGAAGCGACCCTTAGCGCCATATCCTTTAGAGAACCTTCTCGCCTCTGCCTATATCTTTCGACGTCCACCATTATTCGTGCTCCATCTGGAGTACTGTCGTCATCTCGGTTGCGAGCGATCATATTGATCATAAACTGCAGAGCCTGTAATGTCTGGCCTCTTCTTCCAATGAGTAACCCTGCGTCTTCACCTGTTATGTCTATAATTGGTCCACCCACATCCTCGTCATGGGCTGAACGGATATTTATACCCACGTTCATACCAGAAAGATCTAGAATCTCTTTAACTGTATTAAGTGCAAAAGATGCTGTATCCCCACCTTCTGTAATCCTTCGGACACGAACTCTTGCTAGTTCCGCTCCAATGCCAAGGAACCCAGCTTTCCCCCTACTTAGTATTTCTACCTCTACCTCGTTGCGGTCGGCGCCTAGTTCTTTCAGAGCCAGTTCTTCTGCTTCTTCTACGGTTCTGGCGGTTCGTATTACTGGTTCTTCCATCATCATCTATCTCCTCTGGAGCCTTATCTCTTTTTTGCTGAGAATTTGACTGTGATCGACTAGTTGCCGGCTCAGGTTTGGGGGGGAACAATGGAAATAACGGGCCAAAGCCGGTTATAAAATACTGTATACCAATTCCTACCCCGTTGGATACTATCCAATAAAGAGGCAATCCACTTGGCCATCCTAGTGAGAATACCCCTAGAAAGATTGGCATCATCCAAAGCATCATAGTTTGCGTAGACTGCTGTCTAGGATCAATTGATGGGGTCATAGTCATTTTCTGTTGAACCCAGGTGGAAGCAGCTACCAAGACAGGTAATACTATATTCGTTGGATCAGGTTCTGCAAGGTTTAACCATAAAAAGTTATCATTTAGAGGTGCAGCCTGATGTATTGGTACGAATGTCACCCACGCATAGAGTCTATCTGCAACACCAACAAGGTCATCCGGATTGGTTGGTAATACCTGTATAAGAACTCTAAATAACCCGATTAGTATAGGCAGCTGAATTATAAGGGGGCCGACACAACCCAGAGGACTTACTCCAGCTTCCTTGTACATTTTCATGGTTTCCTGAGATATTCGCGCCCGGTCTCCTGAATATCGCTCTTGAATCTCTTTCATTTTCGGTTGCAGCGTTGTCATCGCTCGCATCTGCCGAATTTGCTTCAAAGTGAGCGGGAGCGTAATCAAACGGATCAATAGGGTAAACACGATAATTGCAATACCCATTTGATTGAAGAACAATACGTAGAACACCAACAAGGTATTCAGCATCGGTCTTATAATGCCTTCGTTCCACAGAACTAAGAAAATTTCCAAGGATTCCTACCCCAAGCTAAAATTTTACCCACATGGCTCTTTATCTTTGGTATCAAAACACCACAACTGACTCTGAACTGATTTGATTTGTATGCGGAGAATAGTACCATCCTGACTACCAATGAAGACTGACTCTCGCTGATTGCCTCCTGAGGCTTGCACACCAGTTGTGCTCAAGTCATTTTCATCCAACGGAACTGTGTATAGCGGCGCTTTTATCTCGTCGTCTGGAAGTGTTAGAGACGCTGTTACAGTGTCACCTGTACTGGTCTCCAGTAGAGTTAATTTACCATCTATTGACGCAACTACTAGACCCCTCGGAACAAGCACAGGGGTAGAAACTAGTGGAGAGCCTAAGTCATGAGACCACTGGAAGACACCATTGTTATCCAGTGCATAGACACTTCCATCCATCGAAGCCACAAACACTGAGCGGTTATTGCCTATAGCAGAGGCCCAAATCCAATTATCAGTTTCAAATTCCCACCGTATTTCGCCATATCTGGAATCCAATCCATAAACCTTTCTATCAAAAGAACCAACGATCACTAGATCATTCCACACGAACGGTTTCCCCACAATAACTCCGTCCGTGGGGGTCCTCCATTTCTCTTCTCCAGTACTTATATCGAGAGCGTATATACTCTTATCGTGAGAACCAAAATACACCGTCCCGTTCTTAATCTCGGGAGTGGTCCATATTTTTCCATTGGCTTTAAACCGCCATAGTTCTTCAGACGTTACAGCATCTAACGCATATAGATACCCGTTTTCTGAACCAACAATTAATATCTGTCGTAACGTGTCTAACGCAGGACCAGCGACCAGACTTTGGCCTTCATCTGGATCTACTAGCTCTCTTTTCCATCCTCTTCCGTCTGAACGTCCGGTATCTTTTTCCAGTGCATATACAAACCCATCAACCGCAGTAACATATATCAAATCGTTACCTACTACTGGGGTGTAGAATGTCCCAGATACGGTCGTATCATCACCAGACGGAAACACCCATTTTACAGTGGGGACCGATCCATCATCATAAAGTGCTATAACCTTCCCTTCCCTCGTTCCGGCGTAAACTACATCATCTGCAGCAGTAACAGGAGTCCATCCTCTAGTATCTGAACCAAGTTGGGGGGTACACCCAATAGTACTCATTACAATTAGAAGCGAGACCAATATCAAACAGTAACGCCCGACAGGACAACTTCCAGTGGGTTTTCCAAAGGATTTAGAGATAGTAATTTGCCTTGAGTTAGATGAATCTACGTTATTGATCAAGTTATATTACAGGGTCGTGGCCCTTGCCTCCCCATGGTTGGCATCGGATTATTCGTCTAGCCCCCATTACCACTCCTCTGACGACACCATATTTTTCTATGGCCTCTGAAGTGTAACTAGAACATGACGGCGTATATCTGCACATTGAAGGTAGATACGGTGAAATCACAGTTTGATAACCCTTTATAATGAAAAGCAATCCGCTTTTTATCAAAGCGTCCCCTTTTCTGAATCATTATCTAGAATTTTGGCTCTATTCAAGACGTTCTGAGCCGATTGCTTTAAAGCGGCAAAATCAGCAGATTCAGCACCTTTTCGGGCTATAAACACTGCATCCCACCCACTTCTCACACAAGTATTCCTGACTACTTCTCTCAAGCGACGTCTAATTTTATTCCTGGTGACAGCATTCCCCAAACGCTTACTCACCATAAACGCATAACGGTTGTGGGAAAGACCATTTTCAAGAACCCTCACCACTAGTAACTTATTCGCTATGCTCAGACCTTCACGGTGAATTTCCGAGAATCTTTTATCTTCACTTAAGCGAAACCTGCTTTGCATTTTAACGGACGATTAAACGGTCAGATTGTGGCGACCCTTGAACCTGCGTCGCTTTAATACAGCCCTTCCGTCTGATGTCCTTGAGCGTGATCTAAAGCCGTGCACTCTCATGCGACGACGTTTCTTTGGTTGATAAGTACGTTTTGGCATTGAAAATTAATTCTCCAGTACTCGAATTATAGGGCTCTATAGAAATAACAGTCAAGAATTTTCTACTGGCGACCTAACAACCAACGCTTATCGATCATGTTATAATTGCTGCTCCACTAGACTAGCCGAAGTGGCGGAATGGTAGACGCGCTGGTCTCAAAAACCAGTGAGGGCAACCTCGTGTCGGTTCGAGTCCGACCTTCGGCACCACCCAATTTTAAGCACAACATTAGCCCTTTTGCGCCTTTTTTGTTGTCTTTTTTAATGTCTGATCTTGATGGTTTTATAACCGATTTATAACCAAACTCTTTTTTTCATGTTTTTCCACGCTCAGAAAAATAAGAAGCCCCGACACTTAATTCAGGGCTTCTTCTGATCAGTTTTTCCTCTCTATAAGAATTATTGACCCCAGTATCCCAACGAACGTCGCTGAGCAATCCCATCTCCAACTGGTTGTACGTCACATTTACCAGTATCCTTCCAATGGTTGGTAAAACTATTTAAATCATCATAAGTCTCAGCCTCTACCACAGCAAAAACTCTATGATGAGGTTGGTTAAGGAATACTGCTATTACTTTAACCTTATCATTCCCTTCCATCCATCTGCCAGATTCTTTCTGGTAGTCCGTTCTACCCTCTTTCCTTGCCTTTACTCCTCCGCAGGTCAAATGATCATGCTGTGCAGTTATGTGAAATAACATAAGACTCTCCTTAATACGATTATGATTGAATTATAGAAATGACACCTATCCTCCTGGGTAATATATCTTACTGACAAAGCGTTCCGTTTTCGTAGTCAGAGAGAAGATGCGTTCATATACATCCTGATTTTCCGGACTTTGTATAAAAGCCAAAGCAGCTCTGACATCCTCCATACTATTGTGAGGGATCGTTAATCGCACATTATCAAAATTTCCAATCGGCCTAACTATAGCCCCACGGCTATTCATATGAGACTCTCTTATTTCCATCAATGTATCAAGTAGTTGCGTTCTTTTTCCTGGTTTAGCAGTGAATACATTCCTAGTCATGTATCTGAGCTCACTATTGTGTTCTCGTAACGGGGTCATTATCTCACCAACGACGAAGTCAACTGACCGGCATTTACTGGCTAACTCGTCAAAACTTTGTTGAGCTCCTTCATTACCGTCCATACCATCAAGAAGCTCTTCAAATTCACCAAAAGAATTAAAAAGTCGCACCGTAGTAACATCTAAACCTTCCGTCTGAGTGGTTATACTGCGCGTGACATATGTTCGTATTTCTTTCACTTCTCGAGTTTGTATCCGATCTATGGACCCATTTAACACATCACGGTAATTACCCGGAATAGGCCTTCGAATTATGTTCAGAATACATGCAGGCATATTTATCTCCTTGCACCATATATAATTTAGTTTTTACATCAATTAAAGGTAAGGCTGCAAAACTATTAAGCTCCCCCACGCAAAGAATCCTAGCCCGGATACCCTACTAATCCAGATTCCTTTAGGAGATAGCTTTTCGACGAGCACAAAAGCTGCCAGAACACCCACCCAAATCAGATTCATAATTCCCAATACGAACAATAAAGACATAAGCAGCCAACAGCAGCCTACGCAATAAGCTCCATGCTTCAGGCCCATTCTGATAGCACCGAATAGACCTTCTCGCCATTCGGTCATTATGAAGCCCATCGGAGTACGACAATGGCTCAAACAAGCGTATTTCCAAGGAGTCCACTGAAAAATACCCGCAGCTACAAGAAGACACCCTCCAAGGATGCTGCTGGTGCTTGCCCCCATCATACCCGTGAGCAGTCCTTGTGTATGAATTGCCCAATTAGCGATTGTTGCCATCACAGAAAAGGCTATCCACGATACTATATATCCCGATAGGAAAATACTGGTAGGCACATAAGGTAATGATTTTTCCTTACGACTGCTATTTACCTTGGAATATATGAGTATGGTAGGAGTAGCGCTTGGAACCATCATTGCAACCATCATCACTGACCACATTGATAACATAGACCACCAATCTATCCAGTTCCATGACATCACATGTTGCATAGCCATAGGCATGGCATCATCCATTCTAGCTGCTACGTGGAGCATGTACGCCCAAGCAATTATTACTATGATCACTAGGCCGCCGCCAACCGCGATCTGATCGCGGTTGATAGACCCCAAAAAGCCATTCTTCAATGAAACTTACCCCCCTTTGTAAGTAAACCCGGAATAATACCCATTTTTCCCAGATAAATTCCAATCCATCCCATAATCTTGATACGTAAGAGAACTGGATTTTGCTACTACGGTAGGTTCATCTGGAACTACTCCCAAAGCATTGTTTGTTATTGTCACATCCGCGCCGCCCATGCCATCCAAACCTCGTATATCCATATGACCAACGCCTTTTATATTCACTGACCGGTCCTTGCCTTGAGACTTATACTCTATGTCAGCAGAAGACACTCCCATAACCTCTCCCACATGCTGTGCGATCCCAGCAAAATGCCCTCCAGCTTGTCCAGAAAATATCAGTGTTAGGGCTTCTTGTTGGGCATCATTAGCACGATTATCCACATATAGAGCCACCTTCCAGTCAACCTCAATCATGTTTCCCGGCGAATGGGCCGCAAGGACAACGTTGAACCCATCTAGATTCGTGCCATTATAATCACCAGATTCAATTTGCCATGCGATCAATACCGTACAATCGCCAGTGGTTGGTGGCTCCAAGAAAACACAGGGGCACGCTATATTGCAATTACAAGATTCGAAGTAGTTACCTCTAATTTCCCAGTTAGTGCTAGTACTCATCCTTGTACTCCTTACGCGTTATTTGGTGCCAGTTGTTGTAGAAACTTTTAATCGTTCACCTCAATTTATTGGCCTCAACGACAAAAACGTATCTTCACCCAGTCGGCATTAAATTAACTGGTTAATTACTCCAATCAACAGAAGTAACTATTCCACTTTGGCCACCGTGATCGAACGTGATCACCTCGTGATCTATCTGCATTACCGTCGTAGTGGTTATATCTCCGTCATCCCATATCATTCCTCCGCTCGGGAAAACAATATGCACCTCATTCTCTTCCCCTGTCACCGGATTTCTCAGTGGAGTCAACTGAGCTTCCAATACTCCATCAATCCTAAAATGGCTGTTCCTACCGTCAATAGTCATATTTATTGGAGTGGTGATCGGTCCAACGGCCGAAGAAATCATTGATGCCAGAATTTCCCAAGGCATTCCTCCAGATTGACCTGTCAGAATATTGGTCAAACCTTCCACCTGACTTTGATTAGCCGAATCATCAATGAAGACGACCGCAGTACCGTCACCTTCATGTATCGCTCCTGGCCACTTAACAGCTACGACTGCTTTCATTCCTTTCAGGTCTACTTCGCCAAACATCCCTTCCCTAATGTTCATGGCAGCGAAGGCTTCACACTTACCATGATCAGGAAACCCTCCGAAATTACAGTTGCAGCCAGGATCGCAATTACACACCTCAATATAATCAGCTTTAATTCTATATTTGGTCTGATCTACCATAAAACCCCCTTTTCCAAAATTTCGTTTAAGAGAACTATATTGATTTCCACGAAATTATAGCATCTAAAACATTCACATCAAGGGGATTCGACGAGTTCGTTTGGTATATTAGGAGTTACCCCATATCCTGGGACTAAAAAACCCGACAGTTAGTCGGGTTTAAAAAGATAATAAACTGAGTGCCGAGTTATAGCTGTGGCTGAGTAT
>CAZVRK010000016.1:0-33715 GCA_964629875.1 uncultured Dehalococcoidia bacterium
CTTTTGCTTCACTTAAAGGGACTATATTACCTTTGAAAAATGCATATAACTCGCTCGTGATAGACTGACCTGTACTCACAGAGGAACCTCTTTCACCGAATCTCAAAACTTATTTGTTATAAATAGAAATACTTAGTTGCATTCCTGTAACGGAGTCAAATTATATCAGAAAGCTTGAATCTGTATATCCTAAGATGCGATCGATGATACGCATACTTGACTTCGTTAGGCCTTGATACAGAGTAATATATACTAGTTACATAAAGAAAATAAGCAGGTAAATACAATGAGCATCACGAGATCAGATGGAAGAGCCTGGAATAAGGTGCGTCCAATACAAATAACTCCTTCATTCCAACTATCTGCAGATGGTTCAGCATTGATCGAGACTGGCAACACCAAAGTTCTATGTGCAGCTTCCGTCGAAGAGCAAGTACCAGCGTTCTTAAAAGGAACCGGAAGAGGTTGGGTAACTGCAGAATATGACATGCTTCCCAGGGCTACTAACACCCGATCTACAAGAGATAGGACTAGTGGCAGAATTAACGGTAGATCACAAGAGATTCAACGGCTGATAGGTCGTTCACTCAGAGCAATCATCGATTTGGAGATGTTAGGAGAACGTACTATACACATCGACTGTGATGTTATCCAAGCAGACGGCGGTACCAGAACTGCTGCTATCACTGGAGCATACGTGGCATTAAATCAAGCTACAAATACCATGTTAGACATGGGGAAAATAACTCAAACACCTATATTGTCGCAGGTAGCTGCGACTAGCGTCGGGATTATAGATGCGGAACTGCTCCTAGATTTGTGCTATGAAGAGGATTTTAAAGCTGATGTGGATTTCAACGTAGTCCTAAATAACGACGGGAAACTCATAGAATTACAAGGAGCAACCGAAGCTAATCCGTTTGATAGAAAATACATCCCAGAAATACTATCTTTAGCGTTCAAAGGAGCCGAAGACCTATTCAGAGCGCAGAGAGATTCTCTAAGCACCATCGGTAAGAGCTCTTAATAACTGCTATATAGCATCACCATTCACATCTAGTAGAACAAGCGGAACATCCAATGTACGCAGTCCCTCTTCAATTCGCTCTCTATCACCCACAACCAATACAGATAGACCGTCTTGATTTATCCTCGACAGCCCTACCCTATGAATATCAGATAGAGTAATTTTCTGGAGCTCAGATGGTAAAGTGCTGAAATAATCATCTGGCCTATCCCATGTGACTAATTGGATTAACTTACCTAGAATTTGTCCTGATCGCTCAAATCCCGAAGGATAACCCTGTAATAGTCCTCCTTGAGCAGACACGAGCTCGTCTTCAGTGATCGGCCTTATATGTGTAATATCGCTGAATTCCCGAAATACTTCGATCACTGATTCTTTAGTTACATCTGTCTGTACACTCCCGCCAGCCACTATCATAGATTGGTCTTTATACCACGATATAGAAGAATGAAATCCATAGCTATAACCTTTATCTTGCCGAAGGTTTTGATTCAATCTGGCAGAAAATTGACCTCCAAAAATAAAGTTTAATATCTGTAGACTAAAATAATCCTCGTGATCCCGTGGAACCGTAACGTGCCCAGCTCGAATGACCGATTGAGCAGCTCCTGGTTTGTCTATCAAGAATACAGTCGATGGTCGTTCTGACTCGTTATAATTCTTAGGGTCAGGAATTTCATTATGCTGAGACCTATTGCTCCAAGATTTAAAAATGTTTTCAGCTAGGTCTACAACCTCCGCGCAAGACACGTCCCCTGCTACTATGAGATTAGCAATGTCAGGAGCATATTGGGACTCAAAATGTTCTAACAAGTCCTCTCTACGAAAAGCCCGTACGGATTCCTCCGTACCATGTGCTGGATGGCCATATCCGCTGTCCTTACCAAATATAAGAGCACTCATATTCTGTTCGCTTATGAACGTTGGATCATCCTTGGCCCTCATTAGATCAGTCAAATGCTCTCTTTGGACTCTTTCAAATTCATCTTGAGGAAACGTAGGAAATCTGAGAATATCCGCAAGAAGTGCAAGAGCCGTAGGCCAGTGTTTTGTGAGGGTTTCCGTAGAAAATACTGTGCTCTCTCTCCTGGTCTCGGTATTTAGGCGAGATCCAATGTACTCAAATGCCTCGGCGATTTGCTGACTGGACTTGCTCTGCGTTCCTTCGGTTAGCATTTGCGCCGTAAAACTCGACAAGCCCGCAAGATTCTGCGGATCAGAAGTAGTTCCCGAACCGAATACTACAGCGAAAGATACAACTGGCATCCCTGGTTTTTCGATGATTGTTATTCCTAGCCCGTTTGATAGTGTTTGTTTTTGAGGTATTGGAGCAACAAAGTCCATGCGGCCTGTTGAATCTGGTTTAACGGTCCTATCTAATTTAGATATTTGCTGTTTCAGAACAGGTTCAGGTAATACTTTTAATCTAACTTGCTTATCATTGAGAACTTCTTCGTATACCCGCAAGATATCCTCTCGCGTTACAGACATATATTCGTTAATCTCTGTATTAATTAGATTAGGATCTTTCGCAAAAACGTTATAGTAATTGAGAGCATCCGCCCGTCCTCCAAACCCCCCTATCCGAGTAAGTTGCCGGAAATGTTGTGCCTCCAATCTATTTTTCACGCGCGCTATTTCATCATCAGTAGGAGGATTAGTCCATATTCTCTTCAATTCTTCGTCGACAGCTGCCTCTAATCTTCCTATATCTTCCGGATTAGACGGAGTGGCATCTATCACAAATTGTCCCGCTACTTCCGAAGAGTGATATCGAATTCCCACACTTTGAGCTATTTGTTGTTCATAAACCAACGATCTGTGCAATCTGGAACTTAAACCATCAGAAAGAATATCGCTTAACAACTCAAGAGCAGGATCGTCTTTTGTAAAACCAGGAGGAGTTGCCCAGGCTATGTATACTCGTGGAAGAGTAACATTATCGCTGATTTCTAATTCTATCCGACCCGGCAAACTAGAAGTATATTGCCCAAATCTCTGGACTGGATTTCCTGGAGCTAAATCGCCAAAATATTTCTCCACCATGTCTAGTGTTCGATCGTAATCTATATCTCCTGCTATAGATAAACTTGCATTACTAGGATTGTAAAAACGTCGGAAGAAATCTTTGACATCATCTAGACTAGCCGCATCAAGATCTTCTTGAGATCCTATAGTCATCCAGTGGTAAGGGTGAGGCAAAGGGAATAAGGCACCTTGGATATTCCAACTCGCCATTCCGTACGGGCGATTTTCGTAACTTTGGCGGCGTTCATTCTTAACTACGTCTCTTTGGATATCGAAACGCTTTTGGTCTAAGGCATCCAAGAGAAATCCCATACGATCTGATTCCAGCCATAAAGCTAATTCTAACGCATTGCTCGGAATATCCTCCCAATAATTGGTCCTATCAGAAGTAGTCGAACCGTTTAACGTGGCACCCACTTTTTGCAAAGGATCAAAATGACTTTCATTATGATTTTTTGATCCTTCGAACATTACGTGTTCAAAAAGATGCGCAAATCCTGTTTTTCCAGGTTCCTCATCTTTTGATCCTACGTGATACCAAACATTAACCCCGACAACAGGAATCGCAGTATCTTTGTGTAGTATTACGTCTAATCCATTAGAAAGAGTCGTTTTCTTAAATTCAATAGATTGCATGGAGTCCACCGTCAAATCCTTATCAATTTGAAAGGTAATTCTAACATTCGTTAGGGCTCGATATAACAGGAGGACATCTCACGTGGAGATGTCCTCCTGTTATATCGAGGATAAAATAACGTTCTTAATATTATGAAACAAATTGGGTAGATCTGTCAGCTATAGGTCTTTCTGCTTGGTTAACAGCTATTGTTTCAGTATCCCACAACTTGGAGAATGTGAAAGCTCGCGGACAATGACCATAAGATTCTTCTACTTTAATAATTAATCCCTGCAAATGCTGCGATCTATCATCAGGTTCGTATAGTGAAACTTCTACATCCATTCTTTCAAGTTCCGACTTATCAACGATAGAAGCCTTGCCATTTACCCTTACAGTGTCGTCAACTCCAGGTATCATAAACAACAACCCTATAGATGGGTTACCGTCGACATTTTTGTAAGATTGAAATAATTTGTTGCCAGCGATGTCAGGGAATAATAAATGTCCACTATCCAATATTTTCACAAATCCCGGCTTGCCACCCTTTGGAGAAGCGTCACAATTACCGTCAGAGTCACTAGTAGCCATAACTGCAAACGGTGAGTTACGTATAAATCCTTGAACATAATCAGTCATATAGTCTTTAACTTTGGTAGCTGCTCTTTCTCCAGGCTCTCCAAATTCTTTGTTGAATTTATTGGTTGCGTCCGATTTTACTATTGTCATAGCACATCCCCTTTGGCGTAGAATATGACTCGCATTATGAAAAGCATTTTAATCTCTGATATACAACACTGCAATACAAACAGCGAAAGATGCCGTCGAACAATTGATTAGCCATTACCCTCCCGAAGCTGTGGTAATATGAAATGCCACAGAGCAAATACCGACTTACCCTGAGATCTGGTTTATAAATAAAATAGTTTAAAATACGGAGGCCCCATAACCTATGAAACCATTGGATGGTATAAGAGTTCTTGATCTGACCCGTGCACTGGCCGGACCATTCTGCACATTGATGCTAGGAGACTACGGCGCTGACGTTATAAAGATAGAAATACCCGGCACTGGGGATGATACCCGCAAATGGGGCCCACCTTTCATTGGTGACGAAAGTGCATACTTTTTATCGGTGAACAGAAATAAGCGAAGCATAACGCTCAATTTTAAAGACCCTAAAGCGGTAGAAATTTTCAAGGAATTGGCGAAAACATCCGACGTAATCGTTGAAAACTTTACACCAGACGTTATGACGCGGTTTGGAATAGGATACGACGAAATAAAAAAGATTAATCCCCAGATCGTCTATTGTTCTATATCTGGATTTGGGAAAGATGGACCTTATCGGGACCGACCAGCATACGACCAGATCATGCAGGGCGTAGGAGGACTAATGAGTATTACCGGTACTCCCGACGGTGAACCAGAAAAGATCGGGATAGCTGTCACCGATATTGGAGCCGGTATGTGGGGCGCTTTCGCAGTCGTAACAGCTCTTCAACATCGAAATACATCCCACAAAGGTCAACATATTGATCTAGCAATGTTAGATGCTCAAGTTGCATGGTTAACCTATCAAGCAGGATATTACTTTGCTACAGACGAAGCCCCAAAGCGATTAGGAAAAGCTCATCCCACACTGGTCCCATACCAGGCATTCATGGCTAGTGACGGGAAATATTTCAACGTAGCGGTAGGATCAGACCGACTTTGGGAACGATTCTGCGGGGGGATCAACCGACCTGAACTTCAAAATGACCCAGAATACGCAACCAATGGAGACAGGGTTCGTAATCGAGCTACGATAGTACCAATGCTGCAAGAACATTTTCTATCAAGATCATCTACTGAATGGGTGGAAGACCTGCAATCTGCAAATGTTCCTGCAGGACCAATAAACGATCTTGTAGATGTTTTTACTGATCCTCAGGTATTGCACCGAGAAATGTTACTAAGCATCCCCCACCCCACTCTTGGAGAAGTTAAACAAACAGGACTACCAATAAAATTCTCGGATACTCCTGGTGGTATTGATAAACATCCGCCACTCCTAGGGGAGCATAACTCGGAAATTTTACGAGAGTTAGGATATTCAGAAAGTGCGATACAAGACTTTAAAAATTCTTCTGTAATATAGTTTTGTCAAAAACATATATAAGAGGTCACATAATCACTCCTCAGGACACAAGCCAATGAGCGACTGGAATCCGACCCAATACTTACGATTTGGCAATGAACGGTTACGTCCAGCAATAGAGCTGATAGATAGGATAAATGTTGAGTCACCTAAAACTATTTATGATTTAGGTTGTGGCACAGGGTCTATAACCGCAATACTCCAAGAAAAATGGCCTGATGCTAACGTAACAGGTGTGGACTCGTCCCCAAATATGCTGGATAAAGCATCACAGGACCACCCTAAAATAACATGGCAGCAATCGGACCTAAACACTTGGAAGCCTGATACAAAACCGGATCTCATTTACTCCAACGCCGCTTTTCAATGGACCCCGAATCATGAAGTCCTACTACCACGACTGTTAGAAACCATAGTGCAAGACGGTATATTCGCAATACAGCTACCGAAAAACTGGCGAGAGCCGAGTCATGCCAGTATTTGCAAAATAGCACGAGAACCCCAATGGAATGAGAGATTAGAACCTTACATTATGGAAAACCCTGTTTCAGAACCCTTAGATTATTACGATCTTTTGTCCCCGTATAGTAAATCAATAGATATGTGGGAGACCACATATATGCAAGTATTAACAGGTGATTATCCAGTTCTTGAGTGGACAAAAGGCACAGTGCTGCCCCCATTATTTTCTCAACTAAGTAATCAGGAGCAAAGACTTTTCATAGACAAGTACAAATCAGAACTGGCCTCGAACTACGTTAAAAGGAACAACGGGAATACTATTTTCCCATTTACTCGTATGTTTATGATAGTGTACAAATGATATCAATATAGCCTGTATTTCCTAGCCTATATTTCAATTCCCACCACTGACTCCATCTATACTAAGCCTAACCACACTACAAAATCTCGATCACTCTTACTAACTAATATATGAAAAACCCCCAGCCTCTTGATTAATATATCCAACGCGTTTATTATTCCAGCCGGAACTTTCACTTACTGGAGGAAAGATCCCATATGGATCTAGGGTTAAAAGACAAAGTAGCGATAGTTGGTGGCTCTAGTAGAGGAATTGGAAGAGCAATAGCTATTGCACTAGCAAAAGAGGGAGCTAATGTCACAATCTGTGCCAGAAACGAACCCGCATTAAGAAACACAGAGATTGAATTAGCCAGACTCGCATCACAGCACCATGTGCTAGCCATTCCTGCTGACTTATCAGTAGAACGTGACATACGGCGTGTCGTTAGAGATACATTCAACCGATTTGATCAAGTAGGAATTTTAGTTACTCACGTTGGGAATGCCGAACGTGGCCCAAGTGTTGAATTCGAAGATGAAACTATCATGCAGGCGTTTGAATCCAATTTGCTTAGTTCAGTTAGACTAGCCCGAGAAGTAATACCGCATATGAAACAGCAACACTGGGGCAGGATAATAAATTTACTGTCTCCCATATCATTACATGCCGTGAAAGAATCGGGCCTATCTCAGTCTACTCAACTAGCCGTAATGGGTTATTTTAAAACTCTGGCTAATGAGCTCGGACCGTTCAATATCACTGTTAACAATATAATATCCGGAGATATTGATACAGAACAGTTTGCAACGCGACTTGAGAAACAAGCATCTACATCGGATAGTGACACTAGCGGCTTAGTTGAAGGTATAGTATCCAATATACCGTTGGGACGAATCGGAAAACCTGAAGAGATAGGGGATCTAGTCGCGTTCATGGCATCTGATAGATCTGGCTTTGTAACGGGAACAAGTGTAGTCGCTGACGGCGGCGCATTTCAGGGTATAAAATAACTATTAGCTAACCATCCATTTTAAGTAGCTCTCAAATCAGACTAGTTATTTGATAAAATATTAGAGTGTTAAAGACAGAGATAGTCCAGTCAGCACAAAAATTCCTACAACAGGAAACTGTATCCGGCTGGCTAGTGTACGACTACCTATCAAGTAATCCAGTCTTCAGAAAAATAATCACTCCCAACGGACATGTAACCCGCCCATGTATGTTATTTATACCTCCCACTGGATCCCCTAGTCTACTATGCCACCACGTAGATGCAGGTAAATTCTCTACCGAGGTCGAAGGATCCAGCTCCTCATCAGAACTGAAAATACATGTCTATTCCCATAGAACTAGTTTCATACAGTTACTAGAGATTCTCTTATCCGGTTCATCTAGAGTCGCCATGGAATATTCTCCCCTAAGTCAACTGCCGCGTGTCTCTAGAGTAGACGCTGGCACTATTGAATTAATCCAAACGCTTGGCGTAGAAGTAACATCGTCTGAGAACTTAATGCAGTATGCAACTCAGAGATGGTCACATGAGCAGCTACAGGGACATATCGAAACGGCACAGAAACTTGGCCAAATAGTAAAAGAAGCCTTTCATTTTATAGGAACTAGACTCCACACCAGTGGTCCAAGTACAAAAGAGTCCGAGCAGATCGGTAGCCTTAATGAATTTGATGTCGCTGAATACATTAGAGTAAGGTTCAAAGAAGAGGCTCTTGAATCCCCAGATGGCCCCATAGTGTCAGTCAACGCACACTGTTCTGATCCTCACTACGAACCTTCTTTAAAATTAAGCAGTCCAATAAAATTAGGGGATTGGGTACTTATAGATTTATGGGCACGAAATTCTAAAGTTCCAAACAGTATTTACGCCGATATAACTTGGACGGCGTACGTAGGAAATGAAGTTCCTGAAGAACAACAAAAAGTTTTTGACATAGTAATATCAGCAAGAGACGCCGCACTCCAATATCTAAAAGATTCGTTTATTGCAGGGAAACAAATTCAAGGCTGGGAAGTAGATTCTATAGCACGTAATTATATATCCGAGCAAGGATACGCAGATCACTTTACCCATCGGCTCGGTCACAGTATCAATAATACCGTTCACGGAGAAGCAGTTAATCTTGACGATTTTGAAACTCATGACACTAGACACATCATCCCAGGAATAGGTTTTTCTATTGAACCGGGTATTTATCTAGCAGAGTTTGGAGTTAGATCTGAAATAGATGCTTATATGTCAGCCCAAGGACCCTACGCCACATCTCCGGTCCAGACCGAGATAGTTCTCATTAAGCCTGAGTAGAATCCTAGTTTGCCCGCTGTGTTAATTAATTGCTTTCTAATATCGTTACAGATACAATTTCCTGAAATTCACCCTATACTCAGAATATGATCAGTAGTGGAGAATAGATTATGAAAAAGGTAGTTAGTGAAATTAGCGGAACCGTATTTAGCCTTCCGTGGTTGATCGCACAAGATAATGGGCTATTTACCGAGCAAGGCATTGATATGGAATTTGTACGTACTCTGCCAACAGGGGACGTGGAACATACGGAAAACCCAGAAGAAGTAAATCCAGTCTTGCAGCATACAGCCTTCGAAGAAGCTAAAGTCTCTATATACCGCGCTTGAGAAGAAGGTCAGGTCCGTCGGGCCTATGAGAGTAAGCAAGGGGCAAAGGTAATCGCCCTAAGGTCAGCCGTAGTAAGTCAGGCTCTAATTACTCGACCAGACTCAGAACACAACTACCCAGGAACTTTAGGAAACAAGTCTATAGCAGTACAATTTCACGCAGGATCCCATTACGTAGCTTTAAGACTGTTAGAAGGATATATTCCTGCTGAAAAAATTAAGCTAGTCCACTACGGTTCTCCGCAAAACAGATTTGAAGCCATGTGGAATGGGGAAGTAGATGCAGCCCTAGTTATGGAACCATGGATAAGCTTGGCCGAAAAGCTCGGCTGCAAAACTCTTTGCGAAGGTCATTATCTGGGAGCAGAAAACGCTAGTGATGACATGGATGCAGAAACATTTTCTGCAATTAACAAAGCCGTTGAAAAAGCAATAGATATGCTCAATAGTGATAAAAGAAAATACTTGCACTATATGATCGAAGACCCACGAATTGCTGATATCATAAAGAAGTATGGAGGTCTAACACCAGAAGATTTCCATCTACCCAGACTACGTTATATTAAACCCACTCCATACAGTGATGAGATTGTAGAAGACACATACAATTGGATGACACGGTGGGGTTTGTTAACAGACACAGCGTGTTCTACTGATTTGGTTGAGAATCGCATACCTGAAGCATCAGTAGCTTCCGACTAAAATACTTAAACATATTCATTGTGGATTAGTACGTTCCTAAAAAAAGCTGACATAGGAGGCGATTATGGATTTCGGACTTTTCGACACCTGGAATGCTGTATACGAGGGAGATAAAGTCCCTTGGGACCCCGAATACGCTGGCGGGAAACTTCTACAAACAGAAGCCTACGCAGCTAACTTTGCTCAAATAGACGCTATAGAATCAGCGGGGTGGGATTATGTGTGGCTCGGAGGTGGTCACTTCTCAACTCAGGCCAGCATGGATCCTCAATGTCTTATGCTAGCGGGGATACTGGCCGAACGTACCAAAAACCTCAAAATCGGAACATCAATCCACCGACCGTTAATGAAATTGCCTGGAGAAGAATTAAGGCCAACGGCATTGCCTCACGAGAGATATGCATTTGATAATTTGATGTTAGATGATCCTTTTCAAATTGCAGAGCAAGTGTCTATAGTGGACCAAGTGAGCGAAGGTAGATTCATATACGGAGCTGGCGCGCGATCCAGAGGATCTGATGAGCGGAGAGATTACTTCTTTGAGTTTCTAGAAGTAATGAAGCAACTGTGGACGGAAGAGCATTTTTCAGGCTTTGAAGGCAAATATTACAACTACCCAGCATTCTATGAGCCCTATCTAGGTATACCAAAACCATACCAGAAACCATATCCTGCAATGCTACTACCGGTTGATAGCCAAGAGAGTTTTATACCTATGGGGACCCATGGATATAGAATAGCCATAGGAGCAGGTAGTTCTCCTCACAACTTGAGAGGTCACTCCGTTCTAAGAGACGATGTCAAAAGTTATAGAAAAGCGTGGAAAGACGCGGGACATCCAGGGGATCCTACCACAGTAGTAAGAGTTCCAACATTAGTTGCTGAAACACGAGCCGAGGCAACACGCCACACTGAAAAACTCATGGAACTGGCAAGGGCATATTATTCTGGTAGACAGGGTATTGGAAGTACCGATGCAGGAGCAGCTAGCCCTGATACTACCGAAGAAGTAAATCTTTTCGGAACACCTGAAGAAGTAGTCGAAAAGATTCACATGTTTCGCGAGGCATTCACCACAGATGAAATAATGTTCGAAATAAACTGGACATCGTCTGTACCTCGAGAAGTATGTATGAATACAATTAAATGTATAAGTGAAAAAGTAATCCCAGCCTTCAAATAAGCACATTTATCAGGCGATCGATGATTGAAACTAATTCTGGTCTATCGATCGCCTGGTCTACTAGATAAGACTACAATAATCAGGTCTCTAAATCAGCTTACGGGTGATATTTGAGAGTCAATTTACTGAGAGGAAATATTGGTAAGATCTAATTGGATATCAGAACATCCACCCGCTTGCACGTGCGTCCCTTGTGAAGAAAAGAAACTGATAAATCGAACAGAAAACCGCAAAATCGGGAGAAACGAGAAATGCCCGTGTGGTAGTGGAAGTAAATATAAACGGTGCCACGGGAAATAAGCGGACACGTTATGTTAAGGGAGAATTTCCTTTCTTTTCACCTCTTGCCACAATAATTCTTTATCTTTCAAGTCTAGACTATTAAAATCTATCCCTCTTCGCTCAGCGATATCTTCCATACCAATATATCGTTCCCTGAACCGTTTATTGGTGTTTCTTAGAGCTTCCTCAGCATAAATACCGTACCAACGAGATAGATTGACTACTGAGAATAAAATATCGCCTATCTCATGGAGTTTTTCCGCATCACTCACTGCTTCTTTGAACTCAGCTATCTCTTCACTTATTTTATCCAGAACATCAGATACATTCTCCCAGTCAAACCCTGCGCGAACGACTCTCTCTTGGATAAGCTGTGCCGCAGATAGGGATGGCAAACTAGAAGGTATTCCTTCCAATATCGATTTTGACTCAGAAGATTCCTGACGTTCCTCAGCCTTAATCCTATCCCAATTCTTTTCAACCTCTGCCACGTCGGATACCTTAAGATCAGAAAATACATGAGGATGCCGCCTAATCATTTTTTCGTTAATCGCCTGAATTACATCAGATATACTAAAAGAGCCCAACTCGTGCCCGATATCAGCATGAAAAATGATCTGAACAAGCAAATCTCCTAGTTCTTCTACTAATGCAGAGCGATCCTCACTATCGATTGCGTCTATAACTTCATACGATTCTTCAAGTAAATTACGCTTCAAAGTAGAGTGAGTTTGTTCTCTGTCCCAAGGGCAACCGCCCGGTCGGCGCAATTGGTTAACTATTTCAACCAAGAAATCAAAACTATCTCTGTTACCATCAGGCAATTTATTATTTTCCATCACCAAATTATATGGTCATAATAGTTGCCTAACAAGAAGAGCAAATGCTAACGTACTACCATAATGTCCCACCAACGCATACGAATACCTAATTGGTTAAACAAACTCATAGCAATATGCTTCGTGATATGTATACCTGTCGCTATTGTCAGTGCAACTGTCCTAACCGCGTTTAATACGGATTCTGTATACACTAGAGGATTTGAAAAATATAGCATATCTCAAAAAACTGGCATATCTAACAGCGAATTAATCAAAGTAGCTAATGACCTTCAACAGTACTTCAATAACAACAAAGAATTACTCGACACAAAAGCGGTGATATACGGTCAAAATAGAGAGCTATTCAACCAACGTGAAGTACACCACATGAAAGATGTTAAATCGTTAGTAAAAGGAACTTATTGGCTATTCATCATATCAGCAGCATATATTTCCATGGTTATTGTCCTCAGATTAATCACCAGGAATAACATCCTTAAGCTGGGTAAATTGATCCTCTACGGAAGCCTACTTACTATTGGGGTAATATGTTTATTTGGACTAGTAGCACTACTAGAATTTGAGGCTCTATTCCTACTATTCCATCAAATAAGTTTTTCTAATGATCTGTGGCAATTAGATCCTAGGACCGATTATCTGGTCATTATGTTTCCGACAGGATTTTGGCTAGATGCCACGTTACTAATAGCGATAACCACTATCTGCATAGCGGGTATAACATCAACATTATCCGCTGGTCTGTTAATTTACCGTCGTTGGATAAATTGTAGCAAGGAAGATCTTCTACCTAGTGACTAGGCCCACAGCAGCCACCACCGCAACATCCGCCACCGCCCATACCACCCATAGGGGGCATAGGGGCAAAATCTGTTCCATTGGAAGATCCTTTTGATACGGCTGCGAATACGGAAAGAGACCTTTTCGCGGGCTGTTCGCAATTAGGACAATCCGCACCAGTAGAACTCATAGACTGCAACTTTTCAAAGCTATGGGCACATTGCGTACATTGATATTCGTAGAGAGGCATAATAACTCCCTTAATCTTCTATGAGATCGAATGTACCTTATCAACGATGTTTGCGTCAACAAATGATTCAATTAACTGAGTTCATTAGTTCCGACAATAAATAATAATATCGAGCCATATATCAAGAATACAATTTCTTGACATGCACATTGTATGAATGTAAGACTAGCGATGGTCAAGGATTACGCAGCTACAATTCTGGGAGGAAAAATGGCAGATGTTAAGATAGAGGTACGTGCAAACGGCCCATGCCGAGTAACTGGTCCCATAGACATCGTCGATCAAGATGGAAACGCCTACAACATACCGGAAGGGCAGTGGGTTTCACTGTGCCGGTGTGGAGCTTCCGAAAACAAACCATTCTGCGACAGCGCACACCGTTCTATGGGTTTTGAAGCCCCGAGCGAAGCTCACTAAACATCACTCTATTTTATTTGTTAACACTGTGAGGCCTGTACACACTATAGTGCACAGCCTCACTAATTTTTGTACACCGAGAGAAAAAGAGGTCAATGGATACAGATAAATTTGTTTTAGCGGGCGAGTTTCTGTTTGAGCAATATAATGCTAACGTAGAAATGGCTCCTCTGCCTAAACAACTCCATCCTGAATCTATAGAAGAAGCATATTTCATTCAACTCGAATACCTCTCACTACTCTCTCATAAATATGGTCAGCCTGCTGGACACAAACTCGCATACACTACAAGAACTATGCAGGAGCGTGCGGGACTTACAGAACCATGCGCAGGCGGCATACTAGGAGATACGATATTCCAGTCCCCAACTGTTCTAAATCATGGAGATTACCTAAAACTAGGGATTGAGTGTGAAATAGCTGTCATCCTGGGCAAAGATATAACCCCTAACACAACACCACACACGCTAGAATCAATCGGTGCTTCCATTGAATGCATTATGCCTGCATTTGAAGTGGTAGACTTCCGAACACCCGACCTTCAGGGAATGCAAAGAGCACTGACCGCTATATCTACAAATATATCTAATGCAGGAGTAGTACTCGGTGACGCTATCTACAATTGGCAGAATCTGAACCTACAAACCGTACGTGGTGAAATGTTCATAAACGGTAAGTCAGTGGGTTATGGAACTGGTGCCGATATAATGGGTCACCCATTTGAGCCATTAGTATGGCTAGCCAACAAGTTATCAGCAGAAAACAAAACGATACCAGCGGGATCAGTAATAATAACCGGGAGTATCGTAACACCAAAATACTTATCACAAGGTGACAGTGCGACTATAACGATAACAAATCTGGGCGAAGCTCATATATCTGTGGATTGACACTACCCACGATAAATCTGCTTAACTGACTTAACTGACTTTATCCTATTCTCCGCTAGCGTATCAGCTGCTTTAGACGTAGTAATCTCTTCTTTATTCGACACGTTAATAATGTCGGTCATAATATCGTAAATTTTCTCAGTTTTTTCACGAGACCGCTCCGCGCTGTACGGAGAACCAATCTCACAAGACACATTAATGATTCCCCCTGCATTTATAACATAATCTGGAGCATAGAGAATTTTCTTTTTGTACAGATCTTCAGCTATAGCTTCATTAGATAGTTGATTATTAGCTCCACCAGCTATTATCTCGCAATTCAGCAGGTCTATAGTGTTTGTATTAAGAACTCCCCCTAAAGCATTCGGAGAAAATATATCGCAATCTACTCCGTAGATTTCTTCAGTAGAGACTATACGTATCCCTAGTTTTTCAGCTTTATTTACAGCATCTGGAGATATATCAGTCGCAACAATACGGGCATTTTCTTTAAGCAATAACACGGAAGTATTGTACGCAACTTTTCCAAACCCCTGCATAGCAATCGTTTTACCTTCGAGAGAATCAGATCCCCACAACGCCTGTGCGCAAGCTTTCATACCCATATAAACACCCAAACCAGTCATTATAGAAGTATCCCCACTACCACCCTGATTCACGGGCAACCCAACAACGTGTTCAGTTTCTTGATTAATGTAAATAAGATCATCGCTGTTTGTTCCAACATCAGCAGTAGTCAAATAACGGCCATGGAGAGTGTCTACAAAACGTCCAAACGATCTGAGGAAAGCTTCATTCTTTTTTATTTGTGGATCAGCTATTATCACTGCTTTACCACCGCCGAGAGAGATATCAGCAATTGAAGATTTATAGGTCATAGCCCTAGATAAATTAAGTACATCATTCAATGCTGCTTCTTCAGAATCATAAGGCCAGATTCTAGTACCCCCGCAAGCAGGACCTAGGGTAGTATCGTGAATAGCTATAAATGCTTTGAGTCCAACTGAATTATCTGAATATACTAGAAGTTCTTCATGGCCGGATTGGCTTACCATATCGAATAATTCCATACGTCACTCCTTCAATAGACCAACCAATTGATACGATATTCAAAGTATATAGTAATTATCACGACGAGACCCAACTGAGTCGATTAATTAATGGTTTGACCAACATCGACACCATAGGAGTATAATTTGCGTGCCAATATCCAAAGGTCTAGGCCAGATCTAGATATAGAATAAAACGATAAACGGAGAAAAGAGGAATAATGCCATCTAAACAATATCAAAATGAACCATCACTTTTACTAGACGCAGGGTCACGATATTCCGCGACGATAAAAACTAATCATGGAGATATGACTTTACAGTTACTACCAGCAGAAGCACCTCGAACTGTTAACAATTTTGTGTTTTTGGCTAGAGACGAATTCTATAATGGCGGAGGATTTCACAGAGTCATTAAGGACTTCATGATCCAAGGTGGCTGTCCAAAAGGAGACGGTACCGGAGGTCCAGGTTACCGCTTTCCAGATGAAGAAGTTAAAAGGCCATATACCAAAGGTACACTAGCTATGGCAAACGCAGGTCCCAATACAAATGGAAGCCAGTTTTTCATAGTACACGGAGCAAACGTCGGACTTCCGCCTAACTACACAATATTTGGGCAACTTATATCGGGAGAAGATGTCCTAGACACGCTAGCTAACATATCGGTAACAGCCGGGGGTGGCGGCGAGCAGTCTCGACCAACAGATACAGTCGAGATAATTAGCATAGAGATATCAGAAGAGGCAATCGAAAGTAGCGAAGCCTAGATAATTAATCACACCGTGCACTCTAAGAGGTCAATGAAAGTTTTGGCCTCTTAGAGAACAAAAACAAAACTCCACCGACCACGTTAAGGAATGCTAGTATAAGAAACGCGTCTGTATAATCACCCTGAACGTCTCTTAAATACCCTGCCAATGGAGAAGAGATCAATAACAGAACATTCATTGGAACAGTCGACAGACCTAAGATCTTTCCAAACGACGCCCGTCCAAAATATTCTCCTCGAATCGCTACTGTCAAAGGATTTCTTCCCCCAAATCCAATTCCAAACAAAACGGCAAAAAGGTAAACCATTGGCAAAGTATGGGCAACCGTGAGCACTACAACGCCAACTGCCTGTACAGTGGTAAAAACGAAAAGAACCAAATTCTTAGGGACTCTATCACCACTGTATCCACCGACTATCTGAAATACCATTGCTACTGCAGTATAAGCAGCTACTACCCAGCCTGTAGTTTGAATATCGAACCCTCTATCTTTCAACAACAAACCCAAATGCGTCATAATCGCCAATAGCACCATAGAGGTAAATCCATGACCAAAAGCGATTAACCAAAAAGCTGACGTTTTAATAGCTTGAGAAGCAGTCCAATCAACTTGAACGCTCTCATCATTAGCTAGAGTGCCCTCATGTTCGGAAACCTGCACCGAATCACCGTCGGCAGATTGACCATGATCCTGAGGTTTATTTCGAATAGCTTTTGAAATTGGAAAAGCGATTATTAAAACGAAAATAGCTAAGACTAAAGCTGTACGATCCCAACCTAAGCGATCATGTTCAGGGTCCACTGCCCATGCTATCACAGGAACTAGAATCAAGGCCCCGAGTCTGCTACCAAGACTCGCCCAACCGATAGCGGTAGACCTCCTACGAATGAACCAATTGTTAATACCGGTCATAAGAGGAAGCCAACTACCTAAGCCTTGTCCCAATGCCATTACCACAAAAGCCAAGTAAAACATCCATAAATTCTTAACCTGCGAGAAAAGTAGAAAGCCTATCCCTAAAAAAATCAATCCGATAAGAACCATTCTCCGAGTTCCTAGGCGATCCGTCAGGTATCCTTCAATGGGACCCATTATCCCGCCTTCTATTCGTGTCAAAGTGAGAGCTAGTCCTAGTTGAGTACGACTCCAGCCAAAATGACTTTCAAGAGCTACGGACCATACTGTCATGGCATGGTAAAGAGGCACAGTGGCCACTGTCATGATAAATCCAGTAAGAACTACGAGCCACCAGCCATAATAAACCTGGCTACACTTCGTATATATATTTCTAAGAGAAATAAACTCAGTCAATCTAACCTCTAAAGACCATATACAGCTGGACTACATTAAAAGGGTCACTTATGGTCTAGATATAACTTTAGGATATGGGTTTGATAAACCCATCTAGCATTTTTTAAGTTCCGGTGCCAGATGAAAGCCAAAGATCATAGACTATCTTCCTGGAAAGTCCAGTGGATAATACGATTTTGGATACCGCTTCTCTAGCCCTAAAACCTTGATTCCGTAGGGATTGCAATTCCACTTTAACCTTCTCGAAGTCAATAGGCTCATTGACTTCCCCTAATGCTGCTTCGGTTCGTAATACTAAAACAAACTCCCCACGAGGTGAATGGAAATGACCAATGGCCGTTTCGATAGTGCCAGTAAATATTTCCTCATGCATTTTTGTCATTTCTCGACATACTGTAACTCCGCAATTGCCTAAAACATTTAGAATATCTGTCAAAGTATTTTGCAGTCTATGTGGAGATTCAAATAAAACTACAGTATTCTCTTCGCTACCCATAGCTTTCAAGCGATCTAACCGATCCTTCTTCTTGCGCGGCAAGAATCCAATAAATGAAAACTGATCAGCAGGAAAACCAGCATAGCTGAGGGCAGTAGTCACAGCAGACACACCAGGAATAACTATGACTTCATGGTCATTTAATGTCGCTTGAAAAACTAAATCTGTCCCCGGATCACTTATACATGGCATGCCTGCGTCTGTTACTAGTGCCACGCTGCCCGAAGACAGTCTATGCAAGAGATCTTCTCTACGTTGGATGTAATTGTGAGCATGATAACTAATCATAGGAACGTGAATATCAAGATGACTTAAGAGTTTCCTAGTAACCCTTGTATCTTCCGCCGCGATAATATCTACATCTTTTAGAACTCTTACGGCTCTATAAGTCAAATCTTCTAAGTTCCCGATAGGAGTTCCTATTATATATAGAGTTCCCATACGGGGAGTATACAGTAGATGTATAAATGTGAGATGAAAGCGTTTTTAATATCCATTCATCTTTGAATAAATCGCCCTCGAAGAACCTATGCAATCCCACTGTTGCTGTAATCAGGGCCACACTGTAAGCTTCTATTATTAATGCTATTCCCTACATACGAATCTATCTAAAGGAGCAAATATGGCAAATCTGAATGGCGGCCATTTATTTATAAGATGCCTTAAGCAGGAAGGCATAGAAAAAGTGTTTACCATAGTCGGTGATACGATACTTCCTTTAGTAGATGCAGCAGAGGATGAGGGGATAGAATTTATAGATGTACGACATGAAGGCGCAGCTATGTTCATGGCTGAAGGATACGCTCGTATAACTGGAAAGCCCTCGGTAGCTATGTTTACCGGTGGCCCCGGTTTCTCTAATGCTATATCTGGTTTACCAGCAGCATATACATCTGAATCTCCTGTCATATTCATTGCCGGATCAGCCGCATTGCCAGAAAAAGGAATGACATCATTCCAAGAAATCGATCAAGTGGAAATGGCATCACCGGTCACAAAAGGATCTTGGCTCATACACGATCGGACTAGAATTCCGGAATTTGTCGCAACTGCCTTCAGAACTGCCACGTCAGGACGAACTGGTCCAGTCCATTTAACCTTTCCTATAGACATACAAGAGCAAATTATTAGTGAAGAGGAACTACCAGCGTTTTTACCTAGCGAATACAGGAATACAGGCAAGGCTCAGGGAGACAGCAGCCTAATCAAACAAGCCGCATCATTACTTTCCAACGCTGCCAAACCGGTAATAATAGTGGGTAACGCGGCTAGGTATTCCATAGAACCAGAGCAACTAGAGAAATTAGTTGAAGCGACAGGAGCACCTATATTTACTGTGGAACAAAGCAGAGGGCTAATCGACGACGCTCATCCTTTATGCTTTGGTTATGCAGACGGTGCTTTAAATAAGACTGCTCTCCGTTTTAAAGAAGCCGACGTGGTACTCCTTCTTGGAAAACGTTTAGATCATAGATATGGGTACGGACAGTCTTTCAGTGCTGACGCGAAACTTATTCAAGCAGACCCATCAGAAGCCGAAATTGGACGAAACAGAGGAGTCTCGGTTGGGTTATTCGGTCATCTTGGGGCTATAACAGAACAAATCACAGATGCTGTCGGTGTTACAGGTAAAGCAAAATCAGATAGCTGGCTATCTGATTTAAAAGATGATCGAGAGGAATGGCTGCAAGAACTAAGAAACCACGCCAATGGAACACAACCTCTCCATCCTCTGGACGTATACACAAATATAGAACATCTTATAGATGATGACACTTTCCTAATCATGGATGGAGGAGATTATGTCCAATGGGGCAGATCTTATCTTCCAGCGAGAAAGCCTGGACATTTCTTGAGGCTTGGGCCTCTAAGCCACTTAGGCGCAAGCATTCCATATGCAATGGCTGCGAAAGTAGCATCCCCAAAAAGCAAAGTATTAGCCTTCATAGGGGACGGCGCATTTGGGTTCTATTCCATGGAATTCGATACATGTATTCGACATAACCTACCGATCACAGTAGTAATGGGGAACGATTCTAACTGGGGAATAGATAAAACGTTCCAATTGGCCTACTATAACCGAGCGATAGGCACAGATTTGAGGTTTGTCAGATATGACAAAGTAGTTGAAACTATTGGTGGGTATGGAGAATATGTAGAGAAGGCAGAAGATGTATCTCCTGCAGTTGAGCGGGCAATAGACTCAAACCTTCCCTCACTAGTCAATATAAGCGTCCGACCGGGAGCGAGCCCATTAGCCGATGCTATGATAGCTAAAAAAACCGCAAAATAATCTACTCATCTTAGTTAATTATCCTGTACTAGTTTAGTGATAGATACCCGGATGCTATTTAATGTCTATATCCATGCAAAATACGCATCATTTCGTAACAAAATAACGTAATCCGTTACAGCCAGTACACCAAATTCTTTATTGTTTATGTAAATGCGAAATTCGGTCAGTAATATGTATTGACAATTACTGACCGAAGGTTTAAATTCTCTGGTAAGCCTTCAAAAGAAACCTAATTTAGGGAGGAGCAGTATGCTAAAAATCGGTCATGAGGTTGTACGACCAGGCAAGCGATATGGCGAGCCCAGCGTTTCTATTCCTATACCAGAGGAGCTAGAAACTCAAGGCGACCACGCAGGTATCCCTACCAATCAGCGCGAAGTTGACTGGTACGCCCGCGAATATCCCCTGGAGACAATGAATATTACAGAAAGGGCTTCACGTGACTGGGCTAACACGCTTAGAGATCAGCACGTAGAGATGCGGGAGATCCGCAAAGAACACGACAAGCTCAACTCAAACCTTATTATGGCAACTCGTCAAACCGCTGAGTTGGAGCCAAGCGCCCAACCAAGTGGTAAAGATATTACCGAAGCCATTAAAGATAAGGCTAGAGAGTTAGGCTTCCTTGAGGTTGGTATAACTCAATACGACACCCGGTACGAATACGCTAGCAAGCGCGGGTTCAATAGATACCAACACGCCATATGCCTAGCATATGAACAAGATTTTGAGCCAACCCAAACTATTCCTAGCGTTGACGCTGAGATAGTACACTCCAGCACTTACAGGACTCAGGCCGCAGCAGCCCTCGAGCTAGCTAACCTGATACACGGTGAGGGATATCATGCACAGGTAATTCACTCCAGTGACGCCACTGGCCCAATAATTGCCATGCACGTAGCAGCTGGATTAGGTCAGATGGGAGCATGCGGTTACTTACTGACTCCTCACGCTGGCAACCGACAAAGGTTACTTATGATAACTACTGATGCCAACGTCACTTATGACGAGCCAGTAGACTATGGTATCCACGCATTCTGCCAAGTATGTCAGGTATGTGTAAACCGCTGCCCAGGTCGCGCACTTATGCGTGACAAGATCTGGTGGCGTGGTATCGAAAAGAACAAACTTTACTTCAAGCGCTGCCGACCAGTAATGGCTCGTTATCTTGGCTGCGGTATCTGCATGAAAGTTTGCCCGGTACAGAAGTATGGTCTCAAGAATGTAATGGAACATTACGCTGCCACCGGTCAAGTACTTGGTAAAGGTACCCATGACCTCGAAGGTTATGAATTAGAAGGTAAGGGTTACTTCGGACCAGGCGAACTGCCTCAGTTCGAAAGTGACTTCTTCAGTTCAATGCCTCATGGCGATGCCAGTGAGTGGGCATTTGATCAGTTCAAGGAAAAAGCCAAAGCAGCTGGCGGAGAGATCACCGAAGATATGTTAGAAGATCTCAAGAACCAGGTGACCCGATCACTCGGTCTAAGTGGCGATGTTCTTGACATGATGGCTGAAGAACAGGACTACATCTAGTCTTAACTCATTAGCTACGACGCTATTAAAGTAAAGGCCTGGCTTAAAAGCCAGGCCTTTACTTTATCTATACAGATACGATTAAAATAATATATATCACGATATGTGATACATATTCCACCCTTACATAGTATTGACAAATATATCCAGAAACGGTATCTTGGCCCTAAGACCCGCTTGACGGGTAGACTTAGCATTTATTGGAGGAGTAGCTATGCTAAAGATCGGACACGAGGTAGTCCATCCGGGTAAAAATCCCGGAGACGCCAGCATTTCGATTCCAGTACCAGAGGAACTCGAAATTCAGGGCAATAACGCTGGAATACCCCTTAACCAAAGAGAAGTTGACTGGTACGCTCGCGAATACCCCTTAGAGACAATGAACATCACAGAAAGGGCATCACGTGACTGGGCAAACGCTCTACGCGACCAGCACGCTGAAATGCGCGAAATTAGAAAAGAGCATGATAAGCTAAACCGCTCATTAATAATGGCCGCCAGATTAACAGGTGATATTGAACCAACGACTACTGCAAGTGGAGACGACGTAACAGAGTCGATCAAAACCAAAGCACGTGAATTAGGATTCTTTGAAGTTGGTATAACTCAGTACGATCCTAGGTACGTTTATCAGAGCATGAAAGACTTTGTTAAATTCCCTCACGTAATATGCTTAGCATATGAACAAGATTTTGAGCCAACACAGACTATTCCTAGCGTAGACGCTGAGATAGTACACTCCAGCACTTACAGGACTGAAGGCGCTGCAGCTTTAGAATTGTCATCTCACATCAATGCTCTAGGATACAAAGCCCAAGTACACAGTCCCAATGACAACACCGGACCATATATACCCATGTTCGTTGCGGCTGGACTAGGTCAATTAGGAGCATGCGGTTACTTATTGACTCCTCACGAGGGAGCTCGCTGCCGCATCATGATGGTAACTACTGATGCCAACGTCACTTATGACGAGCCAGTAGACTATGGTATCCACGCATTCTGCCAAGTATGTCAGGTATGTGTAAACCGCTGCCCAGGTCGCGCACTTATGCGTGACAAGATCTGGTGGCGTGGTATCGAAAAGAACAAACTTTACTTCAAGCGCTGCCGACCAGTAATGGCTCGTTATCTTGGCTGCGGTATCTGCATGAAAGTTTGCCCGGTACAGAAGTATGGTCTCAAGAATGTAATGGAACATTACGCTGCCACCGGTCAAGTACTTGGTAAAGGTACCCATGACCTCGAAGGTTATGAATTAGAAGGTAAGGGTTACTTCGGACCAGGCGAACTGCCTCAGTTCGAAAGTGACTTCTTCAGCTCAATGCCTCACGGCGATGCCAGTGAGTGGGCATTCGATCAGTTCAAAGAGAAAGCCAAGGCTTCTGGCGGAGAGATCACCAACGATATGATCGAGGATTTCAAGGCCGAGATGGAAAGAGCGCTTGCTCTCAGCACTGATAACCTAGGAATGATGGATCAGGATAGCGATTACATCTAACCTGGAACCCCTGGAATATATAAAAAGACCGCGGGCTTTGCCCGCGGTCTTTTTATATATTCCAAATACCTACTAATGAAAACAAACACATTACAGTTGTAAAGTGTTTCCACCACCTTCGAATGCTGGAATTCCTGCCTTTGCCGCCTGTTCAGATTTCAGACCTTCTGCCAATCTTAGCACCTCAGAGTGATATACATCTGATCCTTCGCTCTGTCCTCTTAAATCAAAAACAACATGTTCAGCTTTAAGATTACGTGCTGCCCTAGAGCTGGGTTGATCCAATGAACCATCCGGATCTACTAGATATACTAGCCACTCATCTCGCAGAGTTTGCAAATCTTTAGCCTGCGTTAAGTCTGTTCTAACAATCTCATTTTCAAAACTAGGTTGCGAACACACAACAATAAGCTTGTCGTAATGCCTTATCCAGCGCTCTATTTCTTCTTCCTCAGATGTACTTCTACGATCTACTAGGGCATTTCCACGGAAATTCTCTGCAAATACCCACACCCTAACTCCTTGGGCTCTAAGATCATCTCTCATTTTTTCAGCAAACGGGACATCCGAAGCAGTACAAGATATATAATACTCAGAATTTATACCTTCTGCATTGCCTATAGAGCTCTGATAAGCCAACGCCTCCGAGGGTGATCCGATACCTTTCAGAAACTCCGCTGGTAAATTACCTGAAGATCGAAAGAATGTATCCATACCTAAGGTACTAGGAGCATCGTGCCGAACCAGGTCCAATCCTTCTGCTTCACTCATATCGCAATTTTGGAAAACTGTGTAGCCTATAATACAACCCGCAAAGTTAGTACCCACTGTAGGAACGTCATTCAATACTGCCTCGTACAAATCTGCTCCATCCATGATAGCCCCACTTAGATTAGCTCTTTTTAAATCTGCGCCGTTAAAGTTAGCGCCTGTCAGGTTAGCATTTGTTAGATTCGCACCAGTGAGATTCACTCTGGAAAAATTCGCTCCCGATAAATTAGCACCTTCAAGATTCGCATCCGAGAATATAGCCTGGTCAGCGTCAGCACCTTCCAGGTTTGCTCCTCTCAAATCTGCTCCGCGTAGATTAGCACTGTTTAATAGGGTTTTACTTAAATCTGCCTCACGCAAGTCACTACGATAAAGATGTGCTGGATTTAAATAGCTGCCAGATAAATTTGCTCTCCTCATCATAGCGCCCATGAAGTCACCGTCTCGCATATCGGCGCCTCGAAGATCTACCATTGGAATTCGGACGTGGCTCATAAAACACTGATAGAGATCCAATATCTCACCAGGGTGATCCTCACGCCATTTATCGACAGCGTCTCTCCCTTGCTTAACCGTTTGAACTAGTTCTATATCTGCCATTGTGGTATCTCCAAATTTATAGAGGTTGAGATTATAAACAACAAAGTATGCCGAATTTTAGCATAGGTGCTCCCAAAGATGAAAATTATTTTCAGATAGATAATATATTCATAGTAGCAGAAATAACATTGCTCCTGATTAAGGGGTCCCTTATAATTCTCCCTAGAGGAACGTACACATATGTTATTAGCAATGGACATAGGCAATACCGTAGTAACGATTGGAGTCTTTGAAGATACCGAATTGGTCACGACCCTCAGAGTAGCAACTGATACTAGAAGGCTCGCAGACGAATACGGAGTCATGGTAACGAACGCCCTTATATTAAAGGGAGTTACACCTTCCGATATCGATTCCATATGCATGTGTAGTGTTGTTCCACCACTAACAGTCGTTTTTACTGACGTCTGTAACACTCTATTCGAAGTATCTCCTCTGATTGTATCAGCAGGAGTCCGTACAGGATTGCCAATTCTATACGACAACCCGCGAGACGTAGGTGCTGATAGAATAGCTGACGCCGTTGCTGCAATTGATCTTTACGGCGCTCCGCTTATAGTCGTGGATTTAGGTACAGCCACTGTTTTCGATGCAATATCAAAAAACAGAGAATACTTAGGCGGTGCTATAGCGCCAGGTATTAATTTGGCAGCAGACTCCCTATTTTTCAATACGTCACAGCTTCGAAGAGTAGAGTTAATCGCTCCAGACTCAGCTATAGGAAGGAGCACTACAACAGCATTACAATCAGGATTAGTACTAGGTTATACTGGATTAGTGACCACGATGGTAGAACGGTTTAAATCTGAGGTAGGACAGGATGCCCAAGTTATAGGAACAGGCGGACTCATAAATGTCGTCTCGCAGCACACCTCCATATTTGACGAGATAAATAGAGACTTAACTCTGCTTGGCCTGAAAACTATATATAATCTCAATCAATCAACAGTCAAATCAGTGAATAACCATGAGCGGACCACTCGTAAATAAACACATAGTGCTTGGTGTAACTGGCAGTATAGCAAGTTATAAGGCCGTTGATCTGGCCAGCAAACTTACTCAAGCCGGAGCATTAGTAGACACAATATTAACGTATGGTGCCACACAATTCGTCACACCTCTAGCATTCCGAAGTATTACTCACAGAGATGTGATCACAGATCTATATGATTTAGATTCTGAGTTTAGCAACGAACACGTTGCATTAGCTCGGCAAGCCGATATAGTGGCCATTGTACCCGCGACCGTCAATTGTATTGCAAAGTTAGCCGCAGGGATGGCAGATGATCCTCTAACAACTACTGTAGTGGCTACCGAAGCCCCTCTACTTATCGCCCCAGCGATGGATGGAAATATGTACAGCCATCCAGCCACCCAAGACAATCTGAAAACGCTTGAGAAACGAGGAGTGGTAATAGTTGGACCTGACCAAGGCCACCTCGCGTCGGGTTTATCGGGCAAAGGCCGCCTTGTGGAACCTATAAAACTTGTGGGCCACATTTCAGCCGCTTTGGGGAGAATGGGTGACCTATCTGGCAGAAAGATCGTGATAAGTGCTGGTGGGACTCAAGAACCTATAGACCCCGTGCGGGTAATAACCAACAACTCTTCGGGAAAGATGGGGTATGCTATTGCCGAATCAGCCAGAGACCGTGGAGCAGAAGTAGTATTGATCACTGCTCCAACAACACTACCCGACCCACCATCTATAACAGTTAAGAACGTTACTACAGCCTCGGAGATGTGTGATCTAGTTCTGTCAGAAGTAACTAATAGTGATGCACTAATCATGTCTGCGGCTGTGGCCGACTATAGGCCCGAGACCTCTGCAGAGCAAAAGATAAAAAAATCCGAATCTGACCTGACAATATATCTGACTAAAACAGAAGATATATTGGAAAAAGCTACAGGAAATTTTGTCAAAGTAGGATTCTCAGCTGAAAGTGAGAATCTTGTGAGAAACGCTACGGAAAAAATTGTCAGGAAATCACTAGATTTGATAGTTGCAAATGATATAACTGACCCCGATAGTGGCTTTGGTAAGGATACCAACAAAGTTGTTATCATAGACGACCAACTGCAGGCAGAACATCTCCCTATATTGAGCAAATACGACGTCGGCAATGAAATCCTAAATAGAGTCTTAAGAATTCTTGGAAATCGCTAGCCCACTAGTATTACAATACATTTTCCAAAAAGCCCTATTCGTTTGGATCTACTCCCAATGAAACCTTCCCAATAAATTCTATAGCCTGCATGCTAGCAAAAGGTTGCATAAGTGGCCCTGCTCTAACATCTCTGTACAATCTAGATAGAACATTACTATCTAAAAATCCCGAGCCACCAGACATAGTGATACATCGATCAACTATATGATTAGCAGTTTCATTAACGAATTTTTTCGTGCATGCAGCGTTTTTAACAGCTACAAAGGGATCCACAACAGATTCAGAACCAGGGTTTTTCGATCCATTGTTAGCAAGATAAAATTGATCGAACGCCGTCGCACCTCGGCTCAACATAGCCCTTGCAGCAGCCATGCCAATCTCATTTTCTGCAGCAAGTGCCTGGACTAAGGGTTGTCGTTGCCTATCCCTAGAGATAATAGATTCAACTACAATGGAATGTGCCTTCTCTGCTATACCCAGAAATACTGAAGAAAGACCCAAAGTAGCTCCTCCGGAGTTCGCCAGAAATCCCGCATTAAACTTACCGTATTCTCCTTGGTCATCAAATTCGTTATCACTTATAAAATAATCAGAGAATACAACATCATGGCTTCCGGATCCGCGCATGCCCATACCGTCCCAATTATCAAGAATCTCTACTCCTTTCCGGTCAACAGGCACGATTGCGCTACCCATTCTATCTTCCCCATCTTCATTCTGATACCTAGCTCGTACCGCTAGATAATCAGCTGAAGGAGAACCTGTGGCGAACGTCTTAGAACCATTTAAAACCCAGCCCCCTTCGACTTTTTCAGCCAAACTCCTAGATGTTCTAATATCAGATCCAGGTTCTGAATTAGCTACAGATATGATCGCCTGGCCTGCTCCTATCTGGTTTAACATTTCATCGCAACGTATTTGCCTGCGTTTATCACCATTAGCAACTGATCTTTCAAAAAGCCTCGATATATTCAATGTTCTAAACAAATGCATGTTAAACGCCAAAGACGTTGACCCGTCTCCTCTTCCTAACCTATTCATAGCAACCATACAATCATGAGCGGACGTAACACCGAGCCCTCCATATTCTATGGGAATGGCGGATGCCGCGAATCCACTTTCTCTTATGCTATTTATATTTTCATGAACAAAAGTTTTATCTTGATCATGTTTGGAAGATCGCGTAAAAAAATCCGCCGCGTGCATTTCTGCTAAATCAACCATCTTTTTACCAGCTTCGGTATTTGGTTCCATTTGAAAATCCATACTATTGCTCCTATGTAAGGACTAACTTATCGCTTCCTTGAATCTGCGTATGGCTTCTATATGCTCGTCTGGTCCTTTCAGGCCAGATTTCATAGTATTCACTGATAGGTGAGTAGCTCCCGACTCATCCCAAGCAGCTGCAAGTTTGTTCCATTCATCCGCATTACCAGAACCATAATTGATACGACCTTCTATGCCAACTGAATCAGGATCTCTCCCTGAAGATTTTACTAGTTCTCTCATCTGTCCAATTTTCTCCTGCCCCTCCGAATCCGGTTGGAACTGAGGAAACCATCCGTCCCCTAATCTAGCCAACCTACGAACGACCTGAGGAGCACCACCACCGAACCATAAGGGTATTGGCCGTTGAACAGGGAGTGGATTTATCCCTGCATGACTAATCTTATGATATTTACCTTCGTAGTTAACCACATCTTGAGTCCAAAACATTCGTAATAATTCTATTTGCTCTGAAGAACGACGTCCTCTATTAGCAAAATCTTCACCAAGCGCCTCATATTCAACATCATTCCATCCAATTCCTATACCCAATCTCAATCTACCACCCGTCAGAACATCTACAGCTGCCGCCTGTTTAGCAACTAAAGCAGTTTGCCGCTGTGGTAATATCAAAATTCCCGTAGTCATCTGTATAGTCTCAGTAACGCCTGCTAAATAACCGAATAAAACAAAGGGTTCATGAAACATGTCTGTATGCTGGTACGGCCTATCCCAGTGATCTCTCTGACTAGCATCAGCTCCTAAGATGTGATCAAACACCAATAAATGTTCGTATCCCATCTCTTCCGCAGCCTGAGCAAAGTCTCTGACTGCCACTGGATCGGCTCCAATCTCAGTTTGGGGAAATATGGCTCCAGTTTGCATATCACTCCTCCAATAATTAAATGTATTTAACTCAGAAATCGTGTTTCCGACAGTATCTTGTCTAGGGGCTTCTCAGTCAACCGCTAAGCCTCTACAATACGGTCGATGTCACTAAACGTGTCTAACATTAAACTATTAAACTACATATGTAATCGTAAGCGCAGTAGAGAGGCTAGGATAATATGAGAACGAACACAACAAAGAAAAGCTTAAATGAAGGAAAGGTAGTATTCGGAGCCATTATTTCTAGGTATTCGCCAGATCAAGTAGAACTATTTGGTGCCATAGGTTTCGATTTTGTGATGATAGATTGCGAGCATGGCCCGATGAATCTTGATCAAGTCGAACACATGGTAAGAGCAGCAGAATCATTCAACATCACTCCAATTGCCCGAATTCCTAATCATGAGGATTCCACAATACTCAGGTACCTCGACAGAGGTTTACAAGGGATAATAGTCCCGCATATCAATACGCCTGAAGATGCTTCAGAAGTCGCTCAGGCAGCAAGATATTACCCGGAAGGAAACCGTGGTATGGCTGGAGGTGGCAGGGCACACGACTATGGCATCGGGACAAACCCCGTTGAATCTACCAAATGGGTCAACTCGCAATTATTGGTAATACCTATGATTGAAGAAGTAGAAGCCGTGTCAAACCTAGACCAAATATTAGGTATCGAGGGGCCAAATGTTTACCACGTGGCAGCTTCAGACCTAGGGCAAAGCATGGGCAATCCAGGAAGAGACGAAGTAAGAAAAGTCATGGCAAGCGTGATACCAAAAATTCGTGCAGCTGGAGTAAACGTCGGAGTCGGAGGTAATTCACCATCCGATGCTGCGGGTGTTGCAGAATTCATAAAATTAGGCGCTAATTTTGTAACCGTATCCGCGACAGGTTTACTAAGACTAGGGGCAGAGGATTTCCAGAAAAGGGTCGCATCAGAATTAAACAAGTAATCTTGGACAGTGTAATCCGATTCGAAATTATTACTGTCCATTATGATTCTTCATGATCGATCCGGTAAGGATCAACGAATCTAACATTCCAAGTGTCTTCGTAAGATGGATTGGTAAAATCCATCCGTCTTCGGCGTGTTGGAGTTTTCTCGTTGCTAGTATTAACAATCTCGAGATCTTTGTGGGACTCGTCAGGAAACAATTCTGACTGCGCAATCATGACATTGACCATGTTCAATGTTTCCTGTGAGTGACTTGTTTTGATAGCAGACAATATATCAACATCTTCTTGTGAAATCGGGAAATCAAGGCTATCAATACTGAGATTTAAGATAGAGCACAGCTTTTTAACATTTGCTAGCCTTGGTTGGTTAATACCACGTTCCCACGCAGATATTTGATTAGGAGTCACTTTCATTATGTATGCAAGCTGAAACTGGGTCAGGCCTTTATTGATTCGTGCTTCTCGTATCGTAGGCATAGTATCTCTCAAACGCTACTATATTTATCTCTTTCAAGTTGTTTATAATCGCTAGAGAACAATATATCAAGATATCACGCAAATCTCCCCTAGCGTAGACCAAAACTCTCTATCTCCAATGCCTCTACTAAATTTTGGTATAATACCGGGCCAGAACACACCAGCATAATTCAAGACAGACGAGGTGAAGTCATGCAATACGACGTTATAGTAGTCGGCGGGGGGGCAGCAGGGTCAGTTCTAGCCAGCAGGTTGGCAGAAGATTCTGATACCTCCGTATTATTATTAGAAGCAGGTACAGACTATCCTGAATTTGATACGCTACCAGACGAAGTGAAGTACGGTCACACAAGATATGCAGAGTCCCCAGAATCGGATCATAACTGGGCTCTGCGTGGCACGATAACCGAAGAACAAGGCGAAATCCATGTAGCTCAAGGCAAAGTGATTGGCGGAGGATCATCCATCAACGGGCAAGCCATGCAAAGAGGCCTACCAGAAGATTTCGAGTCATGGGCGTCGTTAGGCAATGATGAATGGTCTTATACAAAGGTCCTACCATTTTTTAGGAAAATGGAAAACGATTCAGACATTAGAGATGATTTCCACGGTACTGACGGACCTATGCCAGTGAGACGTCGCCAGTCAGGAGCTGTACCAGACATACAAAAAGCATTCCACACTGCCTTAACCAAAGCCGGATATCCTAGTGTCGAAGACACTAACGGTGCAAACCCTGCTGGTATCGGAGTTTCTCCCACAAACAATCTCGAGGGAGTTAGGGTGAGCACTGCTCTCGCATATCTGAATCCAATGAGGCATTGTCTTAACCTCACAGTACGAGGACAAGTCCATGTTAGAAAAATACTATTTGACGGTAAGAAAGCTATTGGAGTTGAAGCAGAGAGCGGCGGGGAGATATTTACAGTCGGAGCTGGTCGCGTAGTCCTAAGTTCAGGAGCAATTAGATCTCCTCAACTCCTTATGTTGTCTGGGATAGGCCCCAAGGAACAGTTGGAGCAATTTGGCATAACACAGATACAGGAGTCTCCCGGAGTCGGACAAAATCTGATGAATCACTTAAGTGCTCAGATTACTTTTAAAGTAAAGGACGGCATTGTTTTGGAAACCAATGAGGACACAGCCCACTTTGGACTGCACTACACCTCCTCTGGTTCAGATCAGAAAAATGACATGGTCCTTCGAACTACGACCGTCATTGATGAAAGAGAAGAACGTGTAGCTGGTGTAAGAACAAAATACTTGACTGGGGATGTTCCAGCCGACAGAGCTGCGCGAATATCCTGTACGCTCGGGTTACCTGATGGTACAGGACACGTAAAATTAGCATCGGAAGAAGCTAGTGTGCAACCATCATTCAACTATTGTTATTTGCAGCATCCAAACGATATACGCCGAGTGAGAGAAGGAATAAGATTTGGGGTCAAAGTCCTAGAATCAGATGCATACGAAAACGTATTAGATCACCGTATACAACCCACTGACGAAATCTTAAACGACGATGACGCGTTAGATTTATGGATTAGACAAACCGTCGGCACGGCAAGACACGTATCAGGAACCTGTAAAATGGGGCCTGATTCCGATCCAATGGCTGTAGTGGATCAATATTGCCAAGTGAAAGGTGTAGAAGGCTTGTTCATCGCAGATGCTTCAATAATACCCCGTATACCACGTTCAGGCGGAATTCATCCGACGGTAATAATGATTGGAGAACGTGTAGTAGAGTGGATCGCTCCCAAATAAGTATCCAGGGATCCATTTAAAGCCTCCTGAAAATTCAGGAGGCTTTTACCTATCGACTAACAGATAGATAACGGGATTAAATCATGAGCATTTACGACCAGGGTACTTTTATTGGGCGGGTGTGGAACCACAAAGTCTGTGGTCCAAGCATAGTTACCATCAGAGATAACATGATTTGGGACATCACTTCCAAAGAAGTATCCACAATGACTAAATTATTAGAACTTGATCATCCCAAACATTATGCAACAACATGTAAGGGAGAAATATTAGGTAGCTTAGCTGATATTGAAAACACAATTCGAAATCCAGAACAAATCCAGAAGGATCTAAACATATCTCTATTAGCCCCATGCGACCTTCAAGCGATTAAGGCGTGCGGAGTTACTTTCGCAAATTCAATGGTAGAAAGAGTCATAGAAGAGCGAGCTGCGGGTGATCCCAAAAAAGCCGACGAAATCCGCGTCAATATTGGTGACCTGATAGGAGATAGTTTAAAAAACATTATCCCCGGTTCTCCACAAGCTCTCGAGATTAAGCAAATACTTATAAATGAAGGTATATGGTCTCAATATCTAGAAGTAGGTATAGGAGTTGACGCAGAGGTTTTCACTAAATGCCCAGTGCTTTCGTCTGTAGGACATGGATCAGACATAGGTATACTTCCAACGTCTACATGGAACAATCCGGAGCCTGAAATAGTCCTAGCCGTAAATAGTCGTGGGATCATCGCCGGAGCTACATTGGGAAATGACGTCAACTTAAGAGATATAGAAGGTAGATCTGCACTCCTTTTAGGAAAATCTAAAGATAATAATGCTTCATGTTCCATTGGACCACTAATCCGATTATTCGACGACGGATTCGGGATAGAACAAATTAATTCTGCTGAACTAACATTAACGGTTGAAGGGACCGACGGGTATGTTCTTCGTGGGTCAAGCTCTATGAAAGAGATCAGCCGTGATCCAACGGATCTAGTCAGACAGACCTGTGGCCCTAACCACCAATATCCAGATGGATTCATGCTATTTTTGGGAACATTATTCGCCCCGACTGAAGATAGGGATATACCTGGAGAGGGGTTCACTCATAAACTCGGCGATCGAGTAACAATCTCAGAACCGTGTCTTGGAGATCTGATAAATACCGTAAATTTATCGCCAGAGTGTCCACAGTGGGAGTTTGGCATTTCGTCCTTAATGGAAAATTTGGCTCAAAGACAACTGTTATAGTCACAGATTCTATCA
>CAZVRK010000016.1:33815-40453 GCA_964629875.1 uncultured Dehalococcoidia bacterium
GTTTATATCAGCTCAGTTAAGCCATTCTTTAACTGTACTAGGCAAACGACTCATCCTAACGCCTAACTTAGATACTGACCTTTCAAAGAACCATGCTAGTCCAGAATGTATATCGTCGTTAAACAACTCCAGCCATCTCGGTTCTAAGTAACCAGGGCCAAAATAAGCACCTAGAATAGATCCAGAGGTAGCACCAAAACTATCCGTGTCGGCTCCCTGACTAACTTGAATACAGATGCCATGGCCTACATCCTTAGCAAAGTTAAGGGTGTTAATCAACATTCCTATTTCCTGATATATACGGCAATGTCCATATTCCCCAAATTTGTTATTAATCTTAGAATAAGCTTCTTCCCAGTCACTCGATTCTTTAACGTCTTTTAGAGAAGCGGATACACGTTCATAGAAACGACTCCTACGGGGAACAAATCTTAAAGCAGTTTCGATTATCTCCATTCGATCATTCATGACCTGAGCACAGGCTATAACCGACGCTATGAACATAGTACCGTAAATTCCAGTCCCTTTATGAGTAAAACTAGCGTCTTGCCATGCCAACCTCGCTGCCATTTCCGGATTACCGGGACAAGCGTAGCCATAAGCATCAGCCCGTATGGCCGCCCCGCAGAGTTCCGCTCCGGGATTCATGATGTCATTGAAAACATTTAAGAAACTTTCAGATTCATCTGGAACCAAAACACCACTTAATCCTACACCCCCCTTATCAGCAAAATAATCTCTATGCTGAACATCAAAGGACTCTGCTCCAGACTGCAATAACAACGTTCGTTCTGGCCCAAATGTTGTATTGATAGGTAAATGATGTAGCCAAAGTTCTTTCATATTTGCGTGAGTAAAATTAGGTCCAAATCTTTCGAGAATAAGCATGCCCATGAGCGTATAGTTAATATCATCATCTGGGGCGACATAGCGTATGTATTCTCTGGCTGTTTCGGGAAATGATCTGTGCACTCTGGGGAGTACAGTTTCAATCTGTTTTGAAACATATTGATTCAAAGGCCATTCGCCAATTTTCTGTAGAGCTTCTCTAATTTCATGACCGGTAAAACGTGCCTCTAATGGCTTACCTAAAACACATCCGCAGATTGACCCAAGAAAAGCCGCTTCGACCCTTCTGGTACTATCATCAAAGTCAACATCTGCTATTTGTCCTGTCGGTCTACTAGGGTCTGCCTCTGCCCATATGCCGTCAAGGTCATTAGGTTCTACATACGTCCAATCAGGCCTCACTTCTAAAGAAGCTAGACCCTCCGCGAATTCAATCAATCTGTCATAACTATCAGGTAGAGAATCCAGTTCTTTATCCAGACCTTCCGTAACGTACCCTTGTTCCCCCTTATTCAATATAACAGCATGAAGACGCTCCCGAAGCGTAGCTATTTTAATAAACATAGATTTACTCTCCCTGATGATAGTAATATCGTAGAAGCTTTTGGCTTAAATACATATACAATGTCCAAAGCACGCGATACGACAATACCCTATCATACACCGAACATTGTTCTAAATTATGATTTTTGTTATTAATATTTGATGCCGGATCCCTTATTCCGTAGATCAATCTTGATTTGTGAGATATAAGGTTCAGAAGAGTCAAGAAAGGTCTCTCGGATACTCTATGGATCAACAGGAAAGTACTAAGCCTAAGAGAAGTTATGGTTGGGTAATTCTAGGACTGTCGTTCGGGAATTTAATTGTCGAAGGTGGGGTCAAAAACTGTCAGCCCGTATTTCTCCCAGCGCTGAGACAAGGGTTCGGTGGAAGCGCCGCCATGACAGCCGCTATATTTTCCGCTGCCGGACTATTCGGTGGATTCGCTGCACCGATACTAGGGAAACTTCTGGACATCATCGGACCAAAATACATGTTCCCACTGGCAGGAATAGTTATTCTCATCGGATGGTGGGCCAGTAGCATGGTCAGCCATATGTGGCAGTTGTTTATATTTTACAGCCTAATATCTGCCCTCGGTCACACTACTATTGGTTCATTCTCTGCTACCGCCGTCCTAGCTCCTTGGTTCCCCAAATCGAAAGGGGTCATGCTCGGAATCGCTGATTCAGGCAATCCCACAGGCCAGGCTATTATCACACCATTAGCTCAGCTTGCCGTAACAAATTATGGATGGAGAGCGGGATTCCGGATCTTTGGAGTAGTATTTTTCCTTATAGCCGCTCCCTTAAATTTTCTGCTGCAACGTCGGCCTCCAAATGTAGACCCCACATTATCCGATATTGAAGATACGCCTGTAAGTACTAGCCCTGAAGAATATACACAACCTATAGATACCACTCGCAAGCTCGGGGATATATCTGGTGATGCGCACAGATTTAATGCGTTAAAAGAACCAGCAGTATGGATGCTATTAGTATCACGGGCAGCATCATCGATATCCAATCAAATGACAAACTTGCACATAATCGCGTTCTTTGTTTTGGCTGGATACGGTGAAATGCAATCAGCTGCCGCTATTGGTGTCGCAGGTTTATTCGGAATAGGAGCAAGGCCAGCTTTTGGAATACTCTCAGACAAGATCGGCAGAGAATTAGTGTTCTCTATCGCTATGGGCCTCACATTTATTGCAATACTAGTCGTCATCCTATTTACTGAAGGGGCTAATCTATGGGCGTTGATAATATTTGTAGCTCTAACAGGTTTGAGTGACGGCCTAAGCGGATTACTTCTCGGAGCAAAGGCAGCAGATATTTACCCATCCAATGTTCTAGGTTCTGTTATGGGTGTAGTAGACGTAGGCAGAAGTATCGGAATAGCAGTGGGTGGAGTACTGACAGGGTTGCTATTCGATATCAACGGCAACTATGACCTGGCTTACTGGATTGCAGCAATACTGGTGTTGCTCTCAACAGTAGCAGTGTGGTCAATCAAAATTGTGGAGCCAAATTCAAAGAGTTAAGGTAATAATAAGAGGGCTATAGTTATCTTAATTATCATTCTCTAAAACCATTGAGTTAATTCTTCATAACTTGTACGGACTTTGTCCACAGAATCTTCTGCTTCTCCAATAGTCAAAACTCCAACCATCTTCAATTTCTCCGTTATGCCGAACACTGTATCAATATTCTGTAATTTGGCCACTTTTCCAGTAGACCAACCCACAGAAAGCCCCATCGAAGTAGCTACTAGTTGCATATTCTGTATTGCACAACAGACTGCACCGTAGTTCTCTTCGGTCATCTCTTCTCTATCATCAACGAGACTATAGACAAATACTAAGGAAGGATAATTCGATACTTCTTCAATTATTCGCTGCTTTTGGATTTCAGACGACGGGCTCCCAACAGCTTTCTCTTGAATATCTATCAACGCATGAGCTATATCAGATTTCACTGACGAATCCTTTCTTACCACAAAAAATCGCCAAGGCTCAATATTCCTATGGTTAGGTGCCCATACGGCCGCGTCTAAAAGAATCCGAAGCTCGTCGTCGGTAACGTTGCGATTAACAAATTGTTTAGTGTTCCGCCTGGACTTTATGATATCAACAATACTCTGAGAGTTGTTCATACGAGTGTATATTCCACATCCTTTGCTAAATTTCCTCCCAAAGCCATTGTATTAGATAAACTACCATTTCAGCATAATATCACAGTCTTATGAAATACAGTCTAGATTTCAGGGAAAGCCAAATCAGCCCATAGGATTAGCATCAGGAAATTCCAACATGAATTGACCATGATTTTCGTACGATCTATCGCTGACCATGTTGTGAGCCGCCGTGGCATGTATATCCCTAAGACATTTCTGCAATATATGTGAACTGAACATTGCAGAGCCGCCACCAAAACGAAATGCCTGAGAAACTACATCAGATGCCTCTTCTGTGCAATAAGTGCTTGAAGCGCGTAAACGGGCCTGCAACTCTGGAGGAGGAACTATTCCTTTGCTGACTAACACCCAAGCTTCTTCAATTACCTGAACTGCTAAGGCCCTGGCTGCTTGTAGACGCATATCAGACTCTCCAAGGAATCTCTGGAATGATCCTCTATCAGAGATTAACGCCTCAGTGCCACGATATCCTCGTTTCTTCGTCTTGGCCAATTCGATTATTTCATCTAATGCTCTCAGCCCTATACCAAGTGCAACGCCGCAGTGGCCAGTGGTCTGCATACCCGGTCTACCAAGAAAGAAATTCGGGCCACCCCGTAAAGGTTTTGTCTCCCCTTCCCAAGTCATTCTTTTTGGTACAAAAACATCATCTATAGAAAAATCACAGCTTCCTGTACCCTGCATCCCCATAACATGCCAATTATCGTGTATCTTTGCCTCTGATGTCGGCAATATAACTCTAATTTGTTTTGGATCGCCGTCGTCAACAGTCATAGCTCCAAATGCTAGGTAATTAGAATGCCTTATTCCACTAGCAAATTTCCAGCGACCACTCACACAATATCCATTCTCCATTACCTTAGCTTGGCCACTAGGGGCCTGAGCTCCTGCAATTCTAGGCAATTTACCATCTACACAAACCTCTTTAAGAGATTCTTCGCTTAGATACGCAGTCATTCCTGATTGTGACCCTGAACATATCATAATGCACCAGCCAGCAGCCGGGTCTATACGGCTAGCTGCTTCTATAACATCTAATTGTGTCAAAGCATCTGCTTCTGCTCCGCCAAATTCGCGTGCAGCTTTATATGAAAATAGCCCAGCAGAATCTATCGCATCTACTGTTGCGCTAGGCAACGTACCTGTCTGTTCCGCTTCATCGGCACCAGCAATGAAAACATCTCGCAAGCTTTCAACTGTGTCCAATAATGCTATACGCTTAGCCTCACGTTCTTCGGGGAAAATAGCAGTCACTGTTTACCTCCAGCTTTCAAGAAAATAAGATCAAAAATAAAGGCGATCTCTCTGTCCATGGACTTATATTATCATTTCAATAACTATCACTGCACCTTGATTGACCCACAAACAGCCTCTTGCTAGACTCCTACCAATGACAAGAGGGATTTATGAGTAATAAACACGAATGGTGGCAAGATTTCTTTTCGGGCCCGGTTCTAGACTTTGTCAACGAATCTCGCGATCTAGAAACTACTCTTGATGAGACGTATTTTATTGAAGAAGCATTGGGATTAAATTCCGGAGCTTCTATTCTTGACGTGCCCTGTGGAGCTGGGCGTATATCTATAGAGCTAGCACGAAGAGGATATAAGGTGACCGGAATAGACATAAATGCTGGATTATTAGATTTAGCCCAGACCAAAGCCAAGGATATAAAGCTTGATATTAACTGGTTAGAAATGGATATGCGCGATTTACCATGGGATGACCATTTTGACGGAGCTATATGTTTCTGGAGTAGTTTTGGATATTTTAATGAATCCGACAATGCTCATTTTCTGCGAAACATATCAAAAGCAATGAAAATGGGAGCAACCTTCGTGATAGATACACCCTTAATCGAGACCCGTCTCCCAGAAATGGAATCTCAAGAGAGGGTCTGGTGGCCAGTTGGAGACCTGTTCGCTCTAGAAGAACGCAGTTTCGACCATGAAACCAGCAGGATAGAATCAGAATGGACCTTCATAAAGGACGGACAAACAGAGAAGAAGATACTATCCCAGCGCCTCTATACTTATTTAGAATTCGTTACAATGTTAGAAAAAGCCGGGTTTGGTAACCACCAAGCTTATGGCTCACTAGATTGGGAACCATTCGGTTTAGGTAGTACTTGGCTGTATTTAGCCACCACTAAATTAGATGATCCTATATGATTCTTAACTATTAAGATAAATGATATTTTCGGTGATAAAGAACACGTATGATCACAGTTATTATATTTCATGATGGGTTTAAATCATGTTCCAATTCTCAACATTAAAGATCCCGGTTATACAAGCTCCCATGGCTGGTGGCCCAAACACACCTGAGTTAGTCAGTGCTGTTGCGAACAATGGTGGGATCGGCAGTTTCGGTTTCGCTTACAACACTCCAGAAAAAATTGCTCATGACATAACAACCACAAAAGCACTGACAAATGGTCCTATTAACGCTAATTTTTTTATTTTCCAACCTACAGAACTTCCTAGCCCTGAAATACAGTCTTCGGCCCTAGAGGAATTACTAAGACTACCAATTATGAAAGATGTTACGATATCCATTCCTAAAGAGCCCTTCTTTCCAGACATTAATACGCAATTAGAGGCTATTTGGGTTAATCCAACAGAAATACTAACTTTCCATTTTGGAATTCCCTCACAAAGTATTATAAAAAAAGCCCATTCACTGGGAATAGCAGTCGGAATAACCGCTACTAACTCTGATGAAGCAGTAGCGATCAGTAAGGCAAATGCGGATTTTATAGTGACTCAAGGAATCGAGGCAGGTGGACACAGAGGGGTGTTTAATACCGACAGTGCCGACAATGATTTACCTCTCAACCAATTGGTTGAGGAAATACTCAAGGTAACGAATCTCCCATTAGTAGCAGCCGGCGCAATAATGGATGGCCATGATATAAATAATGCACTGACACTCGGAGCGTCCGCAGTGCAAATGGGCACAGCGTTTCTATCCTGTCATGAATCTGGTATCACAACAGAACACAGGCAATTTATACTGCATCAACATAGTAGGAAAACGTCCTTCACTAA
>CAZVRK010000017.1:0-39383 GCA_964629875.1 uncultured Dehalococcoidia bacterium
CGTCAAACAAACCCTCCAGTTCTAGCTGAGTCCGCAGTTTTTCAAATTCAAGAGAGAGCGCTCCAGCACCTTCGGGCATAACAAGGTCGACTATAAAATCTGTACTTCCTCGAGGTTCATAAAAACTAATTCTCCCATGAGTGGATACCGCAGCACCATCTTCAAGAACATCCGACCCCTGTTGGCCTCGAAACATGACACAATTCAATAATGCCGAATCGTCTTTCAGTGTAAAGTAAGCGTGTCCCGAAGCTGATCTTCTAAGATTCGATATCTCTCCAGACACATATAAGTCAGAGAGCAATATGTCTGATTCAAACGATTCCCGTAGATAAGTAGTGACCTGATTTACCGTGTAAAACACCAAGCTTTTATTTTACTCGCTCAGAATATTCACCGGTGCGCGTATCTACTTTTATGATAGTTCCAGGGGTAATAAACATCGGCACATTTAAACGTAGACCAGTTTCAAGCGTAGCGGGCTTATTTCCCCCTTGGGCAGTATCTCCTTTAAACGCAGGAGGTGTTTCCACTACTTCCAACTCAACATGTGTAGGCACATTTATATTTATAGGATTCTGTTTATAGAAAATTAATTCGACTATCATATTCTCTTTTAGATAGTCGAGAGAATCTCCAAGCTGTTCTTTAGTTAGATCGTATTGATCAAAAGTCTCTTGGTCCAGAAAATAATAAAATGCAGTGTCATTATATAAATATTGAGATGAGCGATTGTCCACTTCAGCTATTTCAAAACCAGTATCGTATCTCTGAAAAGTCCTCTCTACTACTGATCCAGACAGCAAATTTTTCATCTTTATTCGAGTTACAGGCGCACGCTGTTGCATCTTATGACGCTCATAATCCATAACTTGCCATGGCTGTCCATCCAACTCTATGACCATCCCTTTATTCAGGTCACCAAAATTTATACTCATAACATCATTCTCCCTGAATCAATTATTCTAGTTAACTTTGCTATCCGCAACTACTCCCACAATTACGTCTAACGCAGATGTGTAGCTTCTCCATCCAAACCCGGCAATTTGCCCAGTCACACTGTCTGAGATTATGGAACGTCGCCATTCTTCGCGACCGTGAATATTGCTTAAGTGAATTTCGATTACCGGTATCGCAGCATCCAACAATGCGTCCTTTAGGGAATATCCATAATGAGTCAACGCCCCCGGATTGATAACTATTCCGTCAATATCCCCTCTCTGATTTTGAATACAATCAATCAAATCACCTTCAGCATTGGATTGATAAAACAAAACTTCAACCTTCAGACTTTTTGCTCTCTCCTCTATCAGTAACTTTATGTCATCTAGAGTCTTAGACCCGTAGATATCAGGGTTTCGCTTTCCAAGTAAGTTAAGATTCGGACCATTTAAGAATAAGATCTTACTCATAATGTTTTATTGTACCTAATAAATCGAATTTCATTCAGAGGACCTAGGATGGTTAGATAAATAAGCGTTTCTTGCTTCCTGTTTGGTTACGTGAGTATAAACTTGTGTAGTGCTTGGGCTCGAATGCCCCAATAGCATCTGGATTACCCTTAGATCAGCTTTCCCTTCCAGCATATGGCTAGCGAACGTATGTCTCAGTGTATGGGGATGCACTCCACTCTTTATACCAGATTTTGTTGCATATTTCTCAACTAATTTTTGTACGCTTCTTTGAGACAATCGTTTGCCATATCTATTCAGGAACAGAGCAGAACTATGCCCATCAGATAATTTCGGTCGGGCCCAATGCAAATATTCAGATAAAGCTTGTTCTGTCGGTTCTCCAAATATTACCCATCTTTCTTTAGCCCCCTTACCTTTTACCAGAATCTCTCTGTCACTTAGTTTCACATCTGCTTGATCTATACCGATTACTTCGGACAATCTCGCTCCGCAGGCATACAATACCTCGAGTATAGCCCTGTCACGATAACCATACACATTCGAAAGCTCTGGGCTGTCCAGAAGCCTTGCAACTTCTGATCGACTCAAAAATGAGGGAAGTGCTTTTTCCATTTTCATCTGGAAGCTTCGACCACTCGGCATAGGATTGGCTTTAAAAAGCCCCTGCTGCACTAAGAATCTGTAGAATGTTCGTAGAGCCGACAACTTCCTTGATATGCTAACTCGGGAATATCCATGTCCATTTCTAGTTTTAGTAGCTAGCCAAGCAACGTATCCACGTAAGATACTCCGATCCATTTTTGGAAATACTATGCCGTCTTCATTTGTGTACGCAATATAGGTCTTTAAATCAGTCAGATATATTCGAATAGTATTATCAGATAAACCTCGCTGGCCCCGCAGGTACAACTGATATAAGCGACACAGATTAACTACACTAGCTTCTTGTTGTGCGGAATCAATAGCGCCACAATGGCTCATAACAACAAACCTTCGTCATCGCATCTATGTATATTAATCGCCGACCGCAGTCAATTCTTGGCTATCATCTTCAACTGTCTCTTTCCAAGCGCATTTCACGCAAGAAACAGTCGATCGAGATTCCTCAACCATTAGACCAGAACATTCTGGACATGGTTTTGCGATAGGACGTTTATTACTTATAAATTCACATTCTGGATAACGTGCGCAGCCGAAGAAAGGTTGCCTACGCCCACGCGCCTTACGTTCCACAAGATCCCCACTACACTCAGGGCAAAGAACTCCTGTTTTCTTTAAGATAGGCTTCGTAGTTTTACAATCAGGGAATCCAGTACAAGCCATAAACCGGCCAAAGCGACCTGTTTTTATCACCATTGGTTTAGCACACGAATCGCACACTTCGTCAGTCTCTTCTTCAATCTTAACCTTCGGCATTTTCTCTTGGGCAGAAGTAAGTGCCTCTTCAAACGGTCCATAAAACTCTTTTAGCATAGGGACCCAATCTCGCTCTCCTCTGGATACCTCGTCCAGTTCATCTTCCATTTTTGCCGTGAAGTCTACGTCCATAACTTTAGTGAAGTACTCTGTGAGTAAATCTGCGATTGTGATCCCCAGAGTTGTCGGGTGAAGACGATTTTGTTCTTTCTCTAAATAATTTCGATCGAGCAGAGTCCCGATAGTAGGCGCATATGTACTAGGACGTCCTAAACCATTGTCTTCCATTGCTCGTACCAACGTGGCCTCGGTAAACCTGGGAGGAGGCTGTGTGAAATGCTGTAAGCATTCTAAATTAGAACATTCCAAACCATCGTTAGACTCTATAGGTGGCAACGTTTTCTTATTATCGCCGTCTTCATCTTCGTCTGATGATTCCAAATAAAGCACCCTAAATCCCGCAAATCGCAATACCGATCCAGTAGCACGAAATACATATTCATTGTTAATGCCTACACACTTAGCATCAATATTGACAGTAGTAGCTTCAGACTGGGCATCTGCCATTTGACTTGCCAACATACGTGACCATATTAATGTGTACAGCTTATGCTGATCCGTACTCAGTGTTGCCTTCAAAGAGTCCGGGGTACGCATTATAGACGTCGGTCTAATCGCTTCGTGTGCCTCTTGGGCAGATTTAGCACGTGTTTTATAGAAACGCGTTTTATCAGGCAAATAATTTTTACCATATTTATCTTCTATATACTCACGCGCTTCGGCAATAGCACTACTTGCAACCTGTACAGAGTCCGTACGCATGTATGTTATAAGCCCTACAGATCCCTCTCCATTTACTGATATCCCTTCGTACAATTGTTGCGCGACCGACATTGTCCTTTGGGCAGTAAATCTGAGTTTACGACCAGAATCCTGTTGCATTGTACTAGTAGTAAAGGGAGCTGATGGCCTTTGTTTAACATTACGTCTTCGCACATCATTTACAGTGAATTTTGCACCTGTCAGTTCAGACTCGTAAGCCCTTATATCTTTTTCCGTGGCTACATTGATCCTTTTATTTGTTCCTTTGACACTATGCAAAGTGGCAATAAAACTACGAGCATCACTATCTTGAGGGTCAGATTTTTGCAAAATAGCATCTAGGGTCCAAGATTCCTCTGGTACGAAAGCATTAATATCTTTCTCCCTATCAGTGACCATTCGGAGCGCAACAGATTGCACCCTTCCAGCTGACGTGCCTCGCTGGACTCGTCTCCAAAGAAGCGGGCTTATTTGGTAACCTACCAATCTATCCAAGATACGCCTAGCCTGCTGAGCATTTACCAAACTCATATCTATATCTCTGGGGTGTTCAAAAGCCTCTTCAACTGCTTGTTTGGTGATTTCGTGAAAAACTACACGCTTGGGTGGATTGTCATGATTGTCCCAACCAGCAGCCGTTTGTATATGCCACGATATCGCTTCACCTTCTCTATCAGGATCAGTAGCTAAAAATACCGTTTTCGCTTGGTCTCCTGCCTTCTTTATTTGATTTAGCAAAGACCTTTTATCCTGCATCGTCACATAGGAAGGTTCAAAATCCTGCTCCAGATCAACTCCCATCTTTCCTTTAGGCAAGTCTCTGACATGGCCCTGAGAAGCAGTGACCACATACTTTTTACCAAGGATTTGACCAACTGTCCTTGCTTTAGCAGGTGATTCCACGATAACCAATTGCTTGCCCTTTGTATCAGCTATAGATACTTTTCTAGCTGATGACTTCTTTCGGGCACCATTTTTAGCAGTGCTGGCTTTTTTTGGTGAGGTTTTCCTAGGTTTTGATACCATATCAATAGATATTCCTTTGCTAAGTTATATCAGAACACAACTGTACAATGATCGATTCTAGCACACACTCAAATTAGCTAACAACGAATATTCATGAATTTTGCCATAATTACTCACCACTAACTGATTCGGTGCACCCACGGTAGCACATAAGCCATATACATACACGTTATAAATGGCGCGCAATTGATCTCAAAATCAGTCATATATAGGCAACTAATTTCATTGACAATCTTTTAGCCAAAATGGTATATTTTCCAGCACGTCTGGTGCTTAAACAGTGGGTTGAATAGTGCCCAACGTTTATGCTCACAAATTACCTAATGCAGATCAATTGTTGAGAGGTTTCAGACAAGAGTAAAACACGGTTGGCCAGATAACCAAGGAAACCCCCTTAGTTTAAGGTGTTTCAACATGATCACAATCTTGTCGAGCGATAATTATCAGCCTTCCCAAATAACTCAAATTCATATGTTATAAGTAGCCATCCATATGGCTCGGAGGATCTCAGATGCAAATGCGAGATTTCGTGGTACGCTTCGCAGGCGAAGGTGGGCAAGGTGTTGTAACTTCAGCTGAAGGATTAGCACAAGCGTCCACACAAGTAGGATACCACGCGCTCACGTACGCTACATTCCCATCGCAAATTATGGGTGGCCCTACTTGGACTCAAGCTAGAATATCAGATGAGCCCATCTTGAGTGCGGGAGACGATGTAGACGTTTTAGTAGCATTTAATAGAGAAGCTTATGAAACCCACGCTTCAGAAGTACGAGAAGGCGGAGTAATTATATATAACTCTGACGATAAAGAGTTTGAGAATTTCGCTCCGACAGATGGTTCGAAAAGTTTCGGACTACCCATTGACGAGCTTGCCAGGTCTACTGGTAACAACCGATCTGCCAACATGGTCGTCATGGGAGCGTTAGCCCATCTGGTTAATATGCCTCAGGAGTACTTAGATGATTTCGTTGATGAAAGATTCAGCAGAGGGCGTTCAAATGACGCCGAAATCATTTCATCGAATAAGCAGGCCATGAGTCTAGGACGAAACCACACATCCGACAGTGGACTTAGTCTGGGTGACTTGGCACCACCGAAAAAACCAGAAAATAAGCAGCTGATGATTAAAGGAAATGACGCCTTATGTTTAGGTGCAGTTGCTGCCGGTTTAAACTTCTATATTGGCTATCCAATATCCCCTGCTACCACAATACTTATATGGATGGAAAGAAACCTGGTAGGTCCTGGCAAGTTCGCGTACCAAGTCAGTTCAGAGATTGAGTCTATTACAGGGCTTCTTGGAGGTGGCTTCGCAGGTAGAAAGGCTATGACGGCTACTGCAGGTCCTGGTTTCTCATTAATGAGTGAAGGGTTGGGGCTAGCTTGGATGTCAGAAATACCACTCGTGGTGGTAGATGTACAACGTGGAGGACCAGCCACAGGACTACCGACTAAAACTGAACAATCCGACCTATTCAGTTGCATGTATCCTGCCCACGGAGACGTCAAACTCCCAGTGATAGCAGTAGGAACCGTTGAAGAAGCATTTCAGGGTGCGATATGGGCTCTAAACTGGGCTGAGAGATACCAAGGACCAGTTATATTAATGACAGAAATGGCCATTGCTGAAAGGGTACAAAATATAGCAAAACCAGATTTGTCTGAATTCAAAATAGAGAATAGAAAAGTCTACGAAGGTAATAACGGATATCATCGGTATGAGGGATTTGAACTATCTCCAATGCCCATACCAGGCGGACCGGGAGCTTATGTAGCGAACGGTAGTGAACATGATGAGATGGGAGACACTACCCATCTACCAGAACGTCACATACAAATGACCGAAAGAAGATTTAGCAAACTTAAGCTACTCGAGGATGGGTTCTACGAAAGCGAAAATACGGACTCGAGTATAGCCGTAATGTCGTGGGGTGGGTCTAAAGGTCCATCTCAAGAAGCCTACGCACAATTGCGAGAACAAGGCATGGATATAAGCTGGTACTACACTATGTTTCTGAACCCTCTACCTCCACAGTTATTGGAGGAATTGAGAAATAAAGACCTAGTGATAGTTCCTGAGCTGAACTATCAAGGACAGTTCTCGTCTATACTTAGATCAGAGAACGTAAAAGCGAAATCTATCACGCAATATACAGGTTTGCCATTTAAAGTTAGACATCTAGTGCAAAAGATATCTGAAATGGCACAGGCAAGTGAGAAAGCGACGGTCAAATCATGAGCAAAAAAAACCCAGAATACGATTTTAAGTGGTGTCCCGGTTGCGGAGATTTCGGAGTGCGCCGCGCCTTGGAATTCGCGATGATAGATCGTCTAGAAGAGACCGGTTTACCTATAGAGAATAACGTTGTCGTAGCAGGAATAGGTTGCTCCGGCAATCTAGTACATCTTCTGGAAGGATCGCAACCCTACGGATTCCATGGTATCCATGGACGGAGCCTCCCCATCTCAATGGGAGTTAAAATGGGACGACCGGACCTCAATGTAGTTGTAGTGGCCGGAGACGGAGACTTTCTAAGTATCGGTGGCGAACACATCGCACCCCAAGCAGCTAGAAACCTCAACATCTGCGCCGTAGTTATGGATAACGGAGTGTATGGACTGACAAAAGGTCAGAGCTCACCCACTACAAAACTAGGTGTAGTTACTAGTTCAACCCCATTTGGCAAAATGGAAAACGAAGCAGATCCATTAGAACTATACCTGACAATGGGAGTGTCGTTCATAGCCTCCGGATTTTCAGGCAATCCCAGACAGCTAGCTGGATTAATCAAAGAAGGTATGAATCATCAAGGTTTCTCAATGGTGCACGTACAGTCACCATGTGTTACTTACAATGACACTTATGAGCTTCTGAAAGGCAAACCCAAAGAGGGTATCGAACCTTTAGTTTGGGATATACCAGAAGATCACAAACCTAATGATAAAGCAGCAGCCTATAATTTGATTCAAAAGCGTGGCCTGCCTATTGGTGTTATATACAAAGACGAAAGCCGCCCTTCTCTTGACCAGAGAATAGAAGACATCTGGGGCAAAGCCAAAGAACAAACACCCCAGCAGCTTATTGACGCTTACGAATTCTAACAACGAGTAAAAAGAGAGAGCCTCGATCGTTTTCGAGGCTCTCTCTTTTTACAGAAACATTGCTAATTAACTTTCAGCGCTCATATCTGCATCGTAAATATAGTCGTCGTTGTACTCGTCTTCCATAGACTGGTATTTAGACGGACATTTAACGAGCACAGTTTCTGCGTCAAATATCTGATCCATCCCATACGATCCTTGAAGAATAATTTCAGAATGAGGGTTAAAGAACAAATCTGGCATTACTCCAACATACCGTGCTTCTAATCCTCTATCAGAACTATTTAAAGAATCAATTAAGGCAAAGTTAGCGCTGGTAGAACCCTTCGGACGATGGAATGATCCATCAAGCAGTTTGCCCGAAACTCTTAGTACACGTCCATCTTGATATTCTTGTTTATCCATGAATTCGCTAACTGTTAGAAAATAAAGCGTATTCCCTGGAAATGCCGCGTATACCATGTACGCAATACCAACAGCTAATACAAATCCTATTATCGCCAAACGAATAAAAGTAGCTTTCGGCGTCTTAGATTCGCTCATAGCACCCGGAACATCCTCACGTTCAATCAATCTGTTGCCAACTCCGTATCACAACTAAAGTACTGGTAATGTCTATACCTATCTATTAAGCATACCATAAGAGTGATTCATATCGGGGTAGTAATATATAAAACTAGCTACAATCTGCAAACTAACTTCCTAGAAGCTTATTACTTGGAATGCTATTTTATTAATTAGCAACGGGTATGTGTGGAGGGGTTATGAACAACAATGCGCTAACGGTTATACTCAATATGGTTGGTCTTGCAATTACCCTCTGGGGAATAACCATGCTGATGGACAACCATCCGATATTTATACCAGTGGCGGTTAACGCAATAACATATGGAGGGCTAATAGTTCTCCTTATCTCTACCATTATTCTAGCTCGGCATACATTTCCAGAAATTAGTCTGATAGCCCTACCCCTTATAGCGATCAGCTATATACCTAGAATAAGTTCTTTTTCACGAAGTAGTAATAAGATATCCGAAGAGCATCAGACAGAGGAAATCGAACCCGAATATAAATACAGCAACTTGATCAATGCGATGGCAGAAGTACGCCACGCTGCAACAGAACTAGCAGAGAAAAAGCGTGAAGTTTATCACCTGAACGTAAAGCAATGGCATTATGAGCATAAAGAAGAGACCCAGACCGAGATTTCCGCAGCTAAGAAGTACAGGACCGCCAAATCTAATCTGTTTCAACATCAGGTATCGTCACCCAATCAGTTTACAGTACCAATTGATAGCTTCTGTAGTGGTATACAACAATGTTTAGATGACGAAACATACACTAATCCGCAGGACTCCCATCTTGCTGAGAAAATGGATGATATATGGGATTCGGCTAACCAACAGATAATAGCCGCATCACGATTAATCTAAAAATAATATGCTTACTTTTAATGCTACTCAATCTTAATCTTGTGTAGCATTATGTGAGGCATCCCTTATTTCCCGTAGGCGCTTAGCTACCTCACTCTGGCGCCTAATTATTAACACCAAGTAGCCCAAAAAAGCTACCCCAGCAATAGCAAAAGCTGCAAACAAAAATCCAGTATTAGATGACGGAGTCCCTATTTGTAAAATTAGCGATAGCATTTCTCTTCTCTTCCATGGCAAGTAGATTCTATAAAATATCTATTTATTTGAAACCTCCAAAGTCTGAGCCAGCAAATCTTCTTGTTTCTTTACAAATACCCTCTGATTCAATAGCAGCACGAATAGTACTGTAAATGTCACTAGGGATACTAATAATATCTTTGTCATTAACGGTTCTAAAGAACCCGATTCAGCAAATGGCCCCACAACAGCCGACGGGTGTATTGAACGCCACCACTGGACTGAATAATAAACAATCGGAACATCAATGAAACCTATAATACCTATAGCTGCTGCATACAAAGACCCTTGTGATTTATTGGGTGCGTATGATCTCACCATAAGATATGCTATATAAATAAGCCATAGAATTAACGTCGTTGTTAGGCGAGGTTCCCATGTCCACCACACACCCCATACAGGCCTAGCCCAGACAACCCCAGTTAATAAAGTCACCGATACAAATACTACTCCGACTTCTCCCGAAGCATGAGCAATTCTATCCCAATGGTCAGAACGCTTGATCAAATAAAGAATGCTGAATACAAACACCAGAAAAAAAGCTAGGAATGCCATCGCTGCTATTGGAACATGTATGTAAAATATCTTTTGTATATTTCCTAGCACAATATCAAGAGGCGCCACCCAGAATATAAGGTATAAATCTACAATCATCAAAATGATACATAGACCCGCCAAGACGTACGATATTTTAGTTTGAACATTTGTTATTCGTAGATTAGGCACAAGCCATCACTCCTGCATCACGATTCCAAACAACCATGGACATATTAGTAAAAATAAAGCGTCAAATATTATTATAAATGGCAACCATTTTCCTATTCCAATCGACTGACCAGAGATAACTTGGGATGTTATTTCTACAGATGCAATCAATATTGGTATAACCATAGGAAAAAACAACACTGGAAGCATCACTTCTCTAGACCTTGTCTGTACGGCTATTGCTGAAAATAGTGTGCCAAGCGTAGTAAATCCCAAAGTGGTTAACAAAACTGTCACGACTAACACTACGGAAAACATCCAAATATTCATCATGATTGTCAAAGCCAATACTAAGGCTATTTCAACAACAAACATGAATAGACAGCTGCTAATTACCTTGCTTATAAAAATAGCATCTCGACTGACCGGAGACAGTAATAGACCTTCTAAACCGCCTTGTTCACGTTCCCTCACAAACGCTCTATTCATGGTCAATATACCTGCGAAAGCAAAGGCCACCCACAAGATTCCTGGTGCCACATGACTCGCTATATTAGGGGTAACATCTAATGCAAAATTAAATAAAACTATCAACAAAAATCCAAATATTGGAACGGATACAAGTATATCCTTTCCTCTAAATTCCAATAAAAGATCCTTTTTAACCATTATCAAAATAGATTGTATATTTCTAGACATTAGTAACTAAAACCCAATACACATTGCCCACGTCACAGAAGCAGTTTATCAATTTATATATGGCCATCGCCAATCTGTCCATCGGATAATATTAGAGTTCTAGTAGCCCAACTTGAACCTATATCGAGACTGTGTGTAGTCATTACTACAGTTCGGCCTCTTTGTATCCACTTAAACAATATCTCTTTCAAATTATTTCTTGAGTCAACATCCAATCCAGACTCTGGCTCATCTAATAATAAAACCATAGGGTCATGTAGTATGGCTCTAGCTATTCCCAATCTTTTTTGCATACCGTGAGATAAAGTGCGAACCTTGCTACCAGATTTGCCTTCTAGGCCAACTAACTCCAGACAGTTGCTTACACAAGTTTTAACATCCCTTAAACCGTACATTTGCGCATAAAAGACCAAGTTTTCGGCCGCTGTCAAATCGTCGTACAATAAACCCTGATGCCCCACTACCCCTATAGACCTCCGGAGTTCGTTAGGTTTGTACCTGCTATCATATCCTGCTATCGTGACAGTTCCGGTATCAGGTCTTACCCTCGTAGATAAAACGCGTAGAAAAGTAGTTTTCCCTGCACCGTTCGACCCAAATAAAACTATCAACTCTCCCCAGTTTATTTCTACGCTTAGGCGTGATAAAACAGGTGCATTCGCATAAGTCTTAGACAGATCTTTAACTGTAATGGCTTTTTCAGTCATCATCTTTTATCAGGCAAACCAGTGCTAGAAGAAATTTTGGAACCTAAACCTGTAATATTCGGTCAATAACTATATACCAGTGAGTGCATATCACAGCACCCAATGATTCATTCTAACTTAAGGATGTTTAACACTGATACCACCGTCAACTCCCCAAGTCTGACCGGTAACATATGCAGCAGCAGGTGAGGCCAGGAACACTGACAGATACCCGATCTCTTTTAATCTGCCGACTCTCCCTAGAGGTACTTGAATCTTAGCTCCGTCATCGCGAGCTTGATATTCAGCTGGGGACATTTGATCAGGGTCAGGAAAACTGCCAGGAGCAATAGAATTTACTCTAACGCCAAATGGTGCCCATTCCTGAGCCAAACACTCGGTTAATCGCATAACACCAGCCTTAGAAGCATCGTAAGCAGCAGATTCAGGTCGGCCTCTGAAAGCGGCCCATCCTGAAATATTAATAACATTTCCTTGCCGTCTATCTAACATATGTCTGCCTATAGCCCTACACCCTTGAAAAGCTTCAGTAAGGTTGATATCAACGATAAAATGCCATTCGTCATCAGTCATACCTTCCACGTCGCTTCCAGGTAATTGTACAACCGGTTTCCGGATAGCATCTCCTACGCAATTAACCAAAGTATCAATTTGACCAAATTCTTTAAGAGTTTCAGCTACAATATCATCCATATCAGCAGATGTTGTTGCGTCACCAGTCAAAGCCAACCCTTTTACCCCAAACGAATCTATTTCCGAGACAACCTGCCGAACACCAGTCTCTGTGAGGGCACTAACAGCGACATCAGCTCCGGCCTCAGCAAATGCCAAAGCAACTCCTTTTCCTATTCCCCGTCCAGCTCCAGTTATTAATATTTTTTGCCCAGATACATCAAATACATCTAAACTCATGTCAAAATCTCCATAATCTTCCCGTCACTTTCCGACAGCAGCTCTAGCTTTCTGATCTTTCTGTTGGAAATGAGGTATTACGTATTTACCGAACAATTTTATCGAATTCATAACTTCTTTATGGGTAGCATGGCCAGCCTGAAAGATAGGCATAACCTCATCAACACCCATTGATTCGAACTCTTCAATAACCCTAATGCAATCATCCGGATTTCCGACACAATATCCACCGCCAGCCAACAAATCATCTTGAGATGGAGCGCTTTGTTGCTGAGGATCTTGTGAAGGGCCACCACCACGTACCGCCCCTCCACTAACATAAAATTGATATTCAGGGGGAACTCCGTCCGGATCCACCCCAGCCCATTCTAAAGCAAATCTTTGCTTACTCTGGTTCAAATACCAGCTGGCAACATCAGCTCCTTTTTCCCTAGCTTTTTTACCGTTTTCATCACAGAAGCCGATTGTTGAGGCAACTACCTGTTTATTTAAAAAATGACCGACCGGATTAGCATCCTTTATAGCATCATAATACGCATCTATTAATAATCTAGTCTTATCAGTTCCACCCAACGTATTAACTAGGCAACCTAGCCCTAAGTCACCTGCCATTCTAAAAGTATCTTCCTGAGTACACGCCATCCACAGTGGAGGATGAGGTTTCTGTAGTGGTTTCGGAATTACCTCTCTAGGAGGAATACTCCAATGCTGACCTTCATGAGAAAAGACTTCCTGAGTCCACATTTTTGGCAGACATTCGAGCATCTCCGTCATCATGCTCTGAGTTTGTGATACATCAGCGCCAAATGGAGTAACTTGGTAAGGTCCTTTCGTTCGGCCTACTCCTACGTCCACACGCCCATTGCTAAATATATCCAAGGTAGCGACACGAGCAGCCACGTGCAACGGGTGGTGTACTGGCGACAGAACCACTCCAAATCCTAATCGCATTTTAGATGTTCGTTCTGCCATGATTGCCAGCGTTACTTCTGGCGCACTCGAATGGGCAAACTCTGTCAGAAAGTGGTGTTCAACGAGCCATACATGTTCGAATCCCATCTCTTCAGCGTAAGCTACTTGCTCAACTGCCTGCCATAAAGTGTTGTATTCCGCATCTGGACTCCATGGTTTGGGCATTTGCAATTCATAAAACATACCGAAGCGCATACGTTTCACCTTCTATAGCATCTTGCCATTAAATTCAATTGCGAGTGTATTGCATCCTATTAAGGGGGTCAATCGGTCACCACAGAATCGTTTTTGACCTGATTGCCAGTAGCAGCTAGTATTCACCTAACCCATCAAGAGAGAACATAGACTCTTAATATAACGTTCATGGGAGATGATTAATGAAAGCCGTATATATAGAAGAACATGGAGGCTTAGAAGCCCTTCAATACGGAGACCGCCCTGATCCTGAAATAGGACCGGGAGAGATATTGATAAAAGTTGGAGCTAGTGCACTAAATCGACTTGATATTGGGCTTCGGGCTGGGAGATCTTATAGCGGAAACCTTCCACGCATCATGGGATGTGACATAGCTGGAGAAGTAATCCAAATTAGTCCGGACGCAAATACGAGTCTGCACACTGGGGATCGAGTTATCCTAGACAATAGGGTTAAATGCGGAATATGCGAAGAATGTATTCAAGGGTCAGATAGATACTGCGGCACTCAACAAAGGTTTGGAGTAGACCTAGACGGTGGCCATGCCGAATACATCAATGTGCCGGCAATAAACGCATATACCATCCCAGACACCATGACTCTAACAGAAGCTGCAGCCCTACCGTTAGCAGCGCACACAGCGTGGCATTGTCTAATTACACAAGGGCAAATTAAACCATGGGATGACGTGCTAATACACGCCGCTAGCAGCGGAGTCGCTAGCATGGCAATCCAAATTGCCAAAATGATAGGGGCGCGGGTTATAACCACTGCTGGAGTCGACTGGAAAATAGCCAAAGCCAAAGAACTCGGCGCCGACGACGTAATAAACTACAGAGAGACTAAAAGTATTAGTGAAGAAGTAAAAGCTTTGACCAACGGCAAGGGTGTCGACTTGGTCTTTGATGTGGTCGGGGCAGACGTTTGGGAAGAGAGCTTACTTTCATTGAAATCTGGAGGAAGATTAGTCATTACTGGCGTTACATCTGGTGCGCGTACAGAAATGAATCTTTCCATACTTCAGGGAAAACCCCTTCATCTTATGGGAAGTGGCAGCAGAAGCAGGAAATCGTTTGCAGAAATGATGAAAGTAATCAACCAAGGTTCTATACATGGAATAGTGAGCCAAGTATTTCCACTAGAGTCTGTTTCGGAGGCACACCATACAATGGAAGAAAGAAATTTCTTCGGGAAAATCGTCATTGAAAACTAGACTACGTAGGTAGTCAATCAATTGTAGCCAAAGTGCGACAAACTGGTTAGAATACCGGATGCACATAAGCAAGCATGGCACGCCGGTTTATGTAACGTCAAATATTCTTGGGAGAAGAAGATAATATGAAAATTGCCCGATATTTAGCGCACGGCCAAATAAGCTACGGCGTGGTGGAAGGTGACTCTGTCAAGGAACTTAGCGCTAGCCCTTTCGAAGATTACACCATCACTGACCATACCCACAAACTTTCTGAAGTAAAACTACTTGCGCCCTGTATACCACCAAAAATCCTTGCGATCGGATTGAATTATTCAAGCCATTTACACGACAGACCAGGTCCAACTGAGCCAATGGTGTTCTTTAAGACCGCTATATCCGTCATTGGGCCTGACGATACTATAATCCGACCAAAGGACACTGCCAGACTAGACGCCGAATGTGAACTGGTTGTAATAATAAAAGACACATGTAGAAATGTTTCCAAAGAAGACGCTATGAGCCACGTATTAGGATATACATGTGGAAATGATGTGAGTGCAAGGGATTGGCAGCGGGAAGACCGAAACTGGTGGAGGGCTAAATCCTCTGATACATTTTCTCCAGCGGGCCCTTATATAGTTGACGACATTGACCCAAGTAATGTACGGGTTATGACTAGAATAAACGGCAACGAAGTCCAAAATGAGAGCACATCGTACCTAATATTCGATATACCGACCTTAATATCGTACTGTTCGCAATATATGACTCTTGAAGCAGGGGATATGATCTACACAGGAACCCCTGGGCAGCCAGGAGAGATGAAAGACGGAGACGTGTGTGAAATAGAGATAGAGGGAATCGGGATACTAAGCAATCCAATCAAGCTCGCTTAATAAATACAGAACCTTGCGAGAATAATTATACTAGTATCCTGTAATTAAAATTCACAGGTCGGCCTGAGAGTTGCTGAAGATAAACCCTCAGGCCAGACCAACTCCATATAGCCATTCTGCCATTGAACTAAAGACATTGACTTTTCGACGGGTTTACCTGACGAAGGGTCAAGTTTAAATCTCCCAAAAAACGTCGTAAAATCAGCATGTATTGCAGTGTCTCTCAAGGTGTTTTGATTTAAAGAGCCAGCTATCTCAACAATATGTTTAACGACTACTCCAGCAGAATATGCTTGGACCATCGGATAATCTACAGGCATCTGTGACGTTTCTTGCAAAGAAGCAATCACCTCCGAATTACGAGGTCCAACATCCACAGTATAGCCAACATCTTTATGCCACTGAACTGGTCCGACAAAACCGTCAGCATCTACTACAAGAGTTTCCGCAAAGCGACTAATTCCTGCTGCTACAAAAACACACAACTTAATAGCAGATTTAGATTTGCTGTCTACAATTTTTTTCGCGATCATGATATCCGTCTCTATCCTACCAACGCATATAAGTATGTCAGGCTTGCACTCCTTTACTCGATTCACGACATCGTCAAACTGAGGATTGTCAGGATCATATTCTTGTGAAAGGACATTACAAAACTCATTATCATCAAGCGACCGACACGCTCCAGATGAAACTGATCTCGGGAAATTCCCTTTGTTAGAAGTTATCACCGCATATGTTCTAGCATCAGGAATGTAAGTTTTGACAGCCTCAGGAAGCCCCGAAAGATATTCTTCTGCGGATGTTAAAACTCCAAGCACATACTTATGACCCTTTTCATAAATATCATCAGATGATCCGCCTTGATTCCATAAAACCTTGTGGTGAGAATTTGCTACATCGGCTGCCGCAATAGAAAGACTGCTACTATAAGGGCCAATCAATATATCTATTTTGTCTTCTTCAATAAGCTTAACGACACATTCTCTAACTGATGTCAGTCTACTGTGATCATCGTAATAAACCAGAGAAACAGGTAACCTAGCACCTTTATCTTCTACGAAAATACCACCTTGCCGGTTTACATCTCGAATCCAGGATGTAACACCATGCAACGCTTGCATGCCTTGTATCTTAAAGTCACCAGATAACGATGCAGACATTCCTACAAGTATGACATCTTCAGAATGCTCGGGCATTGATGGCACCTATCGGCAAAAACTTGGTTTACTCTGGAATTTTAGCTCTAAATATACCAAATGAACTGGTATAACCATGGAGAAAAGTAGTTCCGCTTACAGGTCCGATTTCGCCATTACAGAAAAACCCACCTAGTGGAACGTTACCCAACGATGTGTGAAAAATTTCCGTGTCATGATTTGGCGTCCCGTACAAATATTGACCTCTACCTAAGCAAGAAAATAGGAGTGCTCCTGACAAAGCGTTCTCTCTGTTCTCGGATGAATACCTGTCTAGCACTGCTAATATATCCGCTGACGACGTTTCAGCGTCCCTAAGATGGAATTGGACCAGTTGTCCTTCTTTAAGCATTTCTCCAATAGCTAAGACACCCGTATCTTCATCCATACCCATGACATTGCGGATCAGAAAATCTCCTTGTTGAGGCAAATCAATCATTTCATCCATCACTACACCTAAGAACAAAGAAGTCCTCATTAAATTACGGTCTCTATCGTCGAGTGACTGAAATAACTGCCTCAAGACATTCATTGGCGTTTCATCATCTAACTTTACCAACATATTCTGTCGGCTTTCAGTAATCCTCATGGTGTTCCCGATAGGTCGGCACCCCTGTGCTACCACTGTATCTACTTGTACATTTCCAGTTAGCGCTACGCCTATGGCACCATTTCGATAGACAGTACGCCCTAGAAACAGAGCATTCTGACCGTGCTGCTGCCCTCCACTAGCCAAGCCGCCTATTTTAGGCGAGTCTCCGAATGCAAAGTCCAAACCAAGAATCAGATTTTGGCAGGGAAAACTCATCGGATCCGCTAGGATAATAAACTGGGGATCAGCACTTCTAGCGACATTAATCAAGTCCTGCCAAGCGTCAGGTCCCGAATCCAAATCTGGCAAACTGTCTGGGGCCAGGTAAAAAGGAGTGATATCGACCCCGGGTAGAGTCGCTACAGTTAGTGAAACAGCCGGAGCCTGCTCCACTTCGACCCCGCCCCCGATTATTCCACCTCCTGAACATCCCAATAACAGACAATCTCCTAATTGCTCGTACACCAAATCTGGGATGTCTTCGTATCCGCTCGAATAGTGGGGGGAAACAAACAAACAAGCAAAGTTGACCTCATCGTCTCCGATATCAGCTTTGACCATAGAGACGCACTCAGATATTGCATCCTCAATAGCAGACTCAGTAGAGATTGCCGAAGACCACTTCATATTCATACCTTCACCTAATCATAATGTAATAAATAATAGACAGAATGTAATGTACCCTAAAAGTATACTCCGTTCATTCGTTGAAACTTTTCGCGCGATTAATTACTGAATTTGGAGCAGGGTCAACGCCTTTTGCCAATGCTAGATAATAACTAACATAATCCCCTAACGCTAGCATGTTCAAAATTTGGCTCAGTATGCTACCCGAATCACCATCAATAATGTGAAATGGTATTGCATATTCGGAAAGCATTTTTTCCAAAATATTGTACCTCGACTGTAATCGGGCATCTCCTAGCGTAGGGCGAAGTAATATTAAGAATTGTCCGTCATTATGATTACTCGCATAGGCTTCAATACTGTTGTGTAATAGTTCTGGTATTGTTTCATAAAATGCCCACGACTTGGAATTTTCATTTATCTGGGTCTTCCATCGCCGCGCCATACCAGTGAATATGCCACCGCCATAGATTACAAGTGATTTCGATAGACATTTGGTCGCTAACTGCTTAGCAGTATTAGTCCCGTAGGATACATGCTCTTTTAAGCCATCTACTGTCGTTGATAAGATACTAATAGAATCTCTTACGTCTTCCTCATCTACTACGATTATGCCAAGTCGAGAGAGGGCACCAAGAAGCAACAGAAGACTATATGCCACAGCTGTTCGTGGCTCAGATATCAAATCAATTGTAAGAACCATCTCGTTTCGAGAATCGGCTTGATTAACTAGATCGCCACCACTGCCTATAACTAATAATCTCGCTCCATTACTAATAGCTTCTTTGTATAGTGCCAATGTTTCCTCAGTCTGTCCTGAATAACTACAAGCCACTACTAAAGTAGATCTATCTATCTTCATTGGGAAAGAAAAATCTCTGACAACAGATATAGGTACTGTTTTTTGGACAGCGGCCATGTCTATCAGTAAATCACCGGCTATCGCAGACCCACCCATACCAATAATGACTACATTGTTCGTCTTGTGATTACCAACATCGAATTGCATAAGCTTAGTCTTAGACCATGCCTCTATGCATTGATCCGGCAAATGGGATAAGCGGTGTCGAAGACCGGAAACATCCACTGAGGCATAGAGGGATTGATCATCTAGCAAAGATTCTATATAACTATGATTAGCCCCGGAATCCATTTGCGCTCCTTGTCATCAAAATATTTGTCCTATTCTCCACTTCTCTCTGTAATGCAACTTAATCTCTCCAACTGAGTTACATTATATATATAATTAAGAAAAATATTATCTGTGAAGACAAAAATCTCAAATACAATCTTCAAATTTGATTGTTGGTAAAAGAAGACAAAAAATATTGACAATAAGTTCTGTCTGCAATAATCTATTCTTACCTTATAATCACTACTAAAGTAGCGTTTGATTTCAGTTATCTCACATATCTGGAATTGCTCATAATAAATGACACAAATAGGTTTAGAGTAGGAGGAGCATATGGCTAATAACGACATAGCGTTAATGACACACTTACTGCGGCGCGCTGGATTTGGGGCTAGCAGAGATGAAATAGAATCAAGAGCGGCGCTAGGGTATGAAGCCACAGTGGAAGAACTGTTAAACCCGAACGACCACCCAGGTCTTGAACAAGATATCTTATTCAGATATCAACCCGCTTATAACGAACCAGCTGCCATAGAGGTCAACGTCCAGCAGTGGATGTATTACATGATCAACAACCCAAGGCAGTTACAGGAGAAGGTTGCTCTATTTTGGCATATGATCTTCTGTGCAGGCCACAGCAAAATTGATAGCGGGCAAGAAATGAGCCTAATGGTCAATATGTTCAGAGACCACGGAATGGGAAATTTTCGTGACTTGCTAATGTTGCTCTCAACTAGTCCCGGTATGATCTACTATCTGGACAACTCAGAAAGTCATAAAACAGCTGTGAACGAGAATTATGGCAGAGAATTATTAGAATTATTCTCCATGGGAGTTGGAAAAGACGACGAGTTTAACTACAGCGAAGACGATGTCAAGGCATGTGCTCGCGCATTTACAGGATGGAACATTGCACCATCTTACCCACCATTCCCATACGGACGAAGTGCGTGGGAATTTAGATTCGATCCTGCAGATCATGACGATGCCGATAAAACATTCCTAGGGAATACAGGAAACTGGAACGGCGAAGACATCCTAGACATGGTATGCAAGCAGCCAGCTACTGCAAGATTTGTAGCTAGACACCTCTACAATTACTTTGTAGCAGATGAGGTCCCTGTACCATCATGGAGACAAACCCCACCGAAAGACCCTGAGCTAATAGAAGCTCTAGAATCGGCGTACTTCGAATCTAACTATGATATAACTGCCATGCTCAGAGTTCTTTTAAACTCAGAGTCTTTCAAAAACGCCCGCTATGCCAAGGTGAAGAATCCGGCAGAAATGGTAGTTAGCACGCTGCGGTTGGTAGGCGATCACCAGGAAATTAAGCCCGGATTGTTCGAAATATCTCAAGAGCCTAAGTACATGGGCATGGACTTGATGAACCCACCCACTGTAGAGGGATGGCACACAGGACACGAATGGATAGACAGTGGGACCTTGGTAGAACGTATTAATTTTGCATCCGACTACCTTGGTCAAACGGACTTACCAGGCGTTAAAGGTATTGTGAACCGCCTCATGGCCGAGGGTGAAACGATATCTCCTAAACAATTCGTTGACGGATGTCTAGATTTAGTTGGCCAACTTCAGGTAACTGACGAGACTTACGGAGAACTAGTCTCTCATGCCGAGCGAGAAGGCGAGTTAAACCATCAGTCGGAAATGCAACAACAGGATTTCGTGCGTAGGTCAGGCGAAATGCTGCAGATGATAGCCGCAACTTCTGAATACCAATTCGGCTAAGAAATCCAATAATAAATGTACGGAGGTAGTAATGGTCTCTAACAAAAAAGACAACGTATTAGCGGTACTTTCTCTATCAGGCGGAAATGATGGGCTAAATACTGTCATACCAATGAATAATGGCTTATATAGAGATTTCCGACCAAATCTCGGGATCGCAGAAGAACAGATTATTCCTCTTAAGGACCCTACAACTGGGAAGGATACTGGGTTCGGATTCCACCCCAGCATGGCACCAATGATAAGGTTCTGGGAAGAAGGGAAAATGGCTATCTTCCTTGGCATAGGATACCCAAACCCTAGTTACTCACACTTCCGATCTATGGATATCTGGCACACATGCGAACCAGACAAGATAGGAAATGAAGGATGGCTTGGGCAGGTGATTAAAGACCTAGATCCAAACTCCGAAAACGTTCTGACTGGAGTTAACTTCGGCAGAGGACTACCCAGAGCACTTGCTAAGGAAGGAGTCCCGGTCGCTTCAGTGGGTGATCTTGAAACATATGGATTACTTACAGGAATACAAGGCGAAGACCAACGAACAGAAGCCTTAGATGTCTTCGGAAGAATGTATAGTCCTACAATCGGAACCGGATACGCTTTGGATTACATCAGGAGAACCGGTACTGACGCTTTAAAGGGAGCGGATATTTTAGCTACAGCTCCGGGCCTGTACAGTTCAGACGTTGAATACTCCGCCACGGCAGTTGGCCAATACATGAAAAACATCGCTCAGACTCACTTGGCTGGTTTTGGGACTAGAGTTCTTTACACCACATCCCCATACAACGGCTTTGATACACATGCCAGTCAGGCTCAAGCTCACTCAGGATTATGGACGGATGTATCGGCAAACGTTGAAACATTCATTGATGATCTACGAGGTCACGACGCTATGGATAATGTGACACTACTTATGTTCTCAGAATTTGGACGACGTGTAGGTGACAATGGTTCGGGAACAGACCACGGTGCCGCAAGCGTAGCTTTCGCTATCGGGGAAGACGTCAAAGGTGGCTTCTACGGTGAGTATCCATCCTTAGACCAGGATAAATTAATCGAAGGTGGTAACTTAGACCACAGCATGGACTTCCGTGAAGTCTACAGTACTATATTAGAAGACTGGCTCCATATAGATCCAGTACCCATAGCTGGCAATTTCACGAAAGTCAACTTCTTATAAACAACGAGCTGACACAGTAAATGGCTAAGTAGATTGGATCCAATCTACTTAGCCATACAATAAAAATAAGAGGTAACAATAATGAGCACCCATTTATTTGGTCTCAGTGACAGAACATTTTCTTACAGTCACTCAGTTGGAAGAAACGAATTCGCAGGAACCGGGTTTCGAAACCCGGTAGACATGGCTCTAGGGGCGGACGACATAGTCTATGTTATAAACAGAGCATATGAAAACAGGCCAGATGGTGTAAGAATAACCGTCTGCACTATAAACGAGGATTACGTTACAGAGTTTGGTTCGTACGGTGAGGGAGACGGACAATTTATATGGCCTTCATCAATTGCTTTAGATAAAGACGAGAACATCTACATAGCTGACGAATGGCTAAACCGCATAACGGTGTACGATAGCAACGGAGAATTTATCCGAAAATGGGGCGAGCCTGGGGCAAATCAGGGCGAAATAGATGGACCAGCTGGTCTCGCAATCTCCGGAAACAGCATTTACGTGTCTGATAGCCGAAATAATCGTGTACAGAAATTCAGCCTAGACGGCAAATTCGAAAGCAGTTTCGGAGAGTCTGGAGATAAGGCAGGTCAGTTTAATATGCCTTGGGGTATCGGTTTAGATAACGACGGAAACATATACGTTACTGATTGGCGTAACGATAGAATTCAACAATTCAACTCCAACGGGGAATGGCAAGCCACATTCGGTACTTCAGGAACAGCAGTAGGGCAGTTCAATCGCCCAAATAGCGTATCGGTTGATACAGACGGCGACATATACGTATCTGACTGGTTAAACGATAGAATACAGATCTTAGCACCGGATGGCAGATTTATAACCCAGCTGACCGGAGATCATGTCCTATCTCAGTGGGGGAGAGACAAGATGTCATCTAACCCTGATATGATAAGACAACGTCAACTAGCTATAACTCACAGTGCTGATTTCGATAAGAATTTCTCTCATCCGACAGCGGTCAAGGTCAATTCAGAAGGTCAAGTAGTAATCCTTGATTCAACCAGAGGTAGATTACAGGTTTATACCAAAAACTCCGAACCAGTACTAATCTAATTACAACTGGTTAAACAAAAACTAGAGTCTGTGAATACAGACTCTAGTTTTTTGATCAATGAAAGAGTTCAACATTATTAAGGACCTTCAGGCATACCGGTATCAATCCAAACAATTATCTCATTCACCTCATCTCTGCTTACAAAAGGCCCACGCAGTGGCATTTTACCAAAGGTTCCGCAGCCTCTAGCCAACGACTTAACTAAGTGAGTGTCCTTACCTGCTAAACCCGGTTCTATCGATCTATATCCATTCAAAACAGATTCCTGTAGATCTTTTGCAGTTTCCCAGTAATATTCGTGTATACCAGGATAAGGTTCTCGCTCCCAACGTTCTTTCCAACGTTCCATAATATTATCTAGAATCTCTTTGACCCTCGGCCAGTACACAACGCTCTGTGGTTCTTCAGTCATTTAAATACTCCATGATAATTAACAAAAATAAAACTTTAATCGCCAAAGAACTGACAGTCCATAATTAATTGGGATGATCCTCTAGCTTGGCTGCCTTAAGTAGCTCAAGCGCGTGAGGTAAAACAGGCTTAACTACCTCTAATGTCTGTTTAACTGCTTTCGGGCTTCCTGGCAACGTCAGAATCAAAGTACTTCCTCTTATTCCAGCTACAGACCGACTTAGCATCGCCATGGGAGTAAATTTCAGAGTTTCGGATCTCATACTCTCCGCAAGCCCAGGGACTTCCTTGTCTATAATAGATAAACAAGCCTCTGGAGTAACGTCACGTGGGCCAAGACCCGTTCCGCCAGTACTTACCAGAATATCTATATCGGACCGATCAGCCCATACAGCCATTTGGTCGGAAATCATCTCTTTATCATCGTCCACTACACAATATTCCACTGTCTTATAATCGGGTTCTGCTAATACTTCCGATATGGCTTGACTACCTGTGTCAATACGATCCCCTGTGTAGCCTGACGTGCTCACCGTAATGATTGCTAATCTATACACATATACCTCGTGAAAACATAATATCACAATAGTAGAAAATCTAGTGTATTAATCTAATTGACAACATAATACCCTGCTTATAAGCTCATCTTATATGAAGGTAGGAACTGCAGAAATACACATAGTAAGCGACGGCAGCTTGAGAATGGATGGCGGAAGCATTTTTGGTATAGTGCCTAAAGCCATATGGAGCAAAACTCATAAACCCGATCGACTAAACCGCGTAGAAATAGCTCTAAATTGCCTCTTAATCCAAACCAACAACTTAAATATCCTTATAGATACAGGTATAGGCAACAAACATAACCAAACAATTCAAACAAGATTTCACATGCGTGGCGGGAATCTGGTAAAGAACCTAGAACGTTTTGGTCTATGCCCAAGCGACATAGATTTTGTCATCCTCACACATCTGCATTTCGATCATGTAGGTGGCTGCACCACATATAGAAGCGGAAAGCTTATACCTGTATTCCCAAAAGCTACATATTTAATACAAGACCGTGATTGGCAGGAAGCTACCCACACGAATGAACGCACTCGTACTGCCTATATCGAAGAGGATTTTTTACCTTTACATAAAACTAAGCAGTTAGAATTATTGAATGGCGATACTGAAGTTATTCCCAAACTTTGGGTCAGGCACACAGGAGGCCACACGGCAGGACATCAGATGGTATATTTTGAATCGGACGGCGAAAAGATAGGATGCCTTGGCGATATACTAATGATACCTCAGCAAGTAGCAATCCCATATATCACTAGCTACGACTTGTACCCTACGGAGACATTTGATGCCAAGCGATACTGGCTTAAGAAAGCCCAAGAGGAAAACTGGTTGTTAATTTTCGGCCACGGTACAGCTGAAAAATCCGGGTACCTATCCGAGACTAACGGAAAAGCAATATTCTTTCCAAAAGAAGTAGTTTAATAAATCTTAACAATCTGGAAGTATATAAATTGAACAAGCCACCGTACTGCGTTTTTTGCGAGATAATAGCTGGAGCAGAACCTGCAAAAATAAGATACATAGACAACGACATTATAGCCATAGTCAACAAGTTAACATGGGTACCAGTAATGCTCTTAGTTATGCCAAAACAGCATTTAACGCAAATCCAACTATGGACTAGCGGAATCATGGATCGCATGGGAACAACTGCAGTGAACCTTGGAGCTATGTACTCACCTAATGGATTCCGTATACTTTCAAACTTCGGATACGATGGCTTACAAAGTCAAAGTCACGGTCATTTACATGTTATAGGTGGGACTTACCTAGGTCATTACGCTTAAAACAAAAGGGAGACGAAATCACATGGCGGAAACAATATTATACGAGAAGCAAGAAAATATAGTCATTATGACTCTTAACAGACCTGATGCACTAAACTCCATAAACCGACAGCTTCGTAAAGAATTAGCAGATGCGATCACCGAATTTGACGGGGACCCAACAGCATATGTTGGAATCATTACGGGGTCCGGAAGGGCATTCTGTGCAGGACGTGACCTCAAAGAAAGGGCAAATGACAATGCGGAAGGGAAACAAGCCAAGGCTAGAGACAGTATGTACCCTGACAGCCCATATATGTGGCCCCAAACTTGGAAACCTCTAATTGCTGCAGTTAACGGTTACGCCCTTGCTGGAGGCTGGTCTATAGCCCAATTATGTGATCTTAGAATAGCCTCTGAAGAAGCAAAGCTCGGTATTACTGAAACAAAATGGAGCTTATTACCACCCTTTGGCACTATATTAAGTAAGATGATTCCGCTATCTGCGGTATTAGAGCTATGCATGACGGCACAACCTGTCACAGCCCAAAGAGCATACGACATGGGATTCTTGAATAAAGTCGTACCTTCTGACCAGCTTATGGCCGAAGCTATTAACATGGCACAGCAAATAGCAGAAAATGCTCCGCTTGCAGTACAATATTTTAAAGAATTAGCATACAAAAGCTTAAACATGTCTACTCAAGATATATCTTCATTGACTTATCACATGTATGACCAATTGCTTACAACTGAAGATTCCAAAGAAGGACCTTTAGCATTTGCAGAAAAACGTAAGCCAAATTGGAAAGGTCGATAAGATAAAGTTATACAGTCGGAGAACCTTATGAGCACATCACAACAAACATCCTCTGAACAAACTCACAATGATAATCCCAATATGAATTACTATGACGTAATAGTCATTGGTGCTGGTGTGACAGGATTATACGCAATATACAGACTTCGTGAGCTCGGATTAACTGTCCAATCATTCGAAGAAGGGGATGGAGTCGGGGGAACATGGTATTGGAACAGGTACCCCGGATGTAGATTTGATTCTGAAAGTTATACCTATGGATATTCTTTCTCAGAAGAACTTCTCCAAGAATGGGATTGGAAAGAGCATTATTCTGCTCAACCAGAAAACGAACGCTATTTGAACTACGTCGCTGATAAATTCGACCTCCGCAAGCACATAAAGCTCAATTCACGAGTATCGTCAGCAGAATTCAATGAGAACGAAAATTTGTGGGAAATCTCAATAGAAGACGGATATAAAGCCAAAGGAAAATTCTTGATAACGGCTGTAGGAATATTATCAGCCGGCTATGTACCAAACTTTGAAGGGATACACACTTTCCATGGAACCTGGTGCCACACAGGTCGATGGCCCAAGGAAGGAATCGACTTGGCCGGTAAGCGCGTTGGTGTAATTGGAACAGGCGCCAGCGGTGTGCAACTGATCACCGAAATAGCCAAAGAAGTGGGACACTTAACGGTATTTCAAAGGACACCCAACTTCTGTGCACCTTTGAGAAATAGCGCGATTGACTCTGAGACACAAAAACAAATTAAAGCAAATTACCCTGAAATATTCCGTATGTGTAGCGAAAGTGCAGGGTCGTTTATGCACAAATTTGATCCACGATCAGCTATGGATGTCTCACGTGAAGAACGTACGGAGCAATTTGAACGGTTGTGGCTACAGGGTGGCTTTGCCAAATGGCTCGCAAATTTCTATGACGTAATGCTCCCAGGGCCCGCCAATGAGGACTACGCAGAATTTGTGCGAAATAAAATCAGAGAGCGCGTAAATGATCCCATAGTAGCGGAAATGCTGGTTCCGAAAGACCACATGTTTGGATCTAAAAGACTTCCATGCGAAAGCGGTTATTACGAAGTATACAACCAAGACAATGTATCACTAGTAGATGTAAAGAGAGCGCCAATCGAACGGATAACCCCCAAAGGAGTACTTACCTCAGAATCAGAGTACGACGTGGATGTATTGATATTCGCCACGGGCTATGATGCAGTTACCGGATCACTAAATAAAATCAACATTCATGGTATTGGAGGCGAGATACTTAGCGAGAAATTTGCAGGCGGTCCCCGCACATTTATGGGCGTCACCAGCACAGGTTTCCCAAATCTATTCACAGTCAACTCAGCCTCGGTAGGTAATTTCCCTAGAGCAGCGGAAGCACTAATTGACTGGGTATCTAAAACCATTCGCTGGGTACAGGACAAAAATTATAATCGTATCCATCCAACCATAGAATCTGAGGATGCGTGGGTTAAGCACGTCAACGAAGACGGAGCTAATATTTTGCGGACCCAAGGAGCAGAGGCAAATTCTTGGTATGTAGGGGCCAATATACCTGGAAAAGCCCGAGTGTTGTTAACAAGCCCAGACAGTGCGCCAGCAATGCGGGCAATACGGGACGAATGCGCTGACAAAGGGTATGAAGGATTCATACTAGAGTAGACTAAGTCGCCTAGACATTGATTAATATGCTATGATTCTCAATCAGTAAATTGGAGGTGCAACAATATGAAAGTCTGTTTCTTCCACCTTATGCCATACCAGGATCTTCCTAGTGATTTTGAGGAAAACTACCGTAGTGCATGGGTAGATGCACCCAATAGTCTGTTTGATCCCGAAAAATGCCAAGACTATTATGATGACTACTTGGAAGAGCTCCAATTTGCCGACACAGTAGGATTCGACGGTGTCTGCGTTAACGAACACCATAATAACGCTTATGGATTAATGCCTTCGCCAAACTTGATTGCTTCAGTATTGTCCAGAACTACTTCGAACGGCGCCCTAATAGTATTAGGAAACAGCCTAGCGTTATATCAACCGCCAATCAGAGTGGCCGAAGAGATGGCTATGCTGGACGTTATGAGCAAAGGGAGGCTCGTAGCAGGTTTTCCAGTAGGCACATCGATGGACACAACACTGTCATATGGGCAAACCCCCATTACCCTAAGAGAAAAACATTCCGAGGCGCATGACCTGATTATGGAAGCCTGGAGTAACCGTGAGCCCTTCATATTCAATGGTAAGTACAATCAACTACGTTATGTCAACATATGGCCTCGTCCCCTCCAACAGCCTCATCCGCCAGTTTGGATACCAGGAAGTGGTAGCTTAGAAACATGGGACTGGGTATTAGACAGGAACTACGTATATTGTTACCTAAGTTATTTTGGTTATCTCAGAGGATTAAGAGTAGTCAATGGATTTTGGGATCGCGTATCGGAGAGAGGATTAGACGACAATCCACATAGATTAGGTTTTTTGCAGCTTGTGTGTGTATCTGAGACTGATCAGTCTGCAGAACAGGAGTACGCAGAACACGTAAAATACTTCTACCGCAAAATGCTACGAATACACCCTCCATATGCCGAAGCTCCTGGTTATAGATCAATCAATTCCATTAGAGAGTCAATTCGGCCGCAAATAGGCGAAGAAGCACAGAAAGCAGCTGGCGAACTAGAATGGAAAGACTTTATTGAACAGGGGCATGTAATTGCAGGCAGTCCTGAAACAGTCCGTGACCAACTGATAGAAGCAGCAAAGATGCTTAGAGTCGGACATTTGATGTGTTTGTTGCATATAGGCAGTATGCCGAAAGAACTTACCCTCAAGAATACTGAATTGTTTGCCAAGGAAGTAATGCCTGCCGTTAAAAACCTATGGACTGAATATCCTGATCCGTGGTGGCCCGAAAAGGTCAATACTACTTCTCCTGCAGTAGTAGGAGATTAGCTAGAAGTTTCAACGTTGCTCGACTAGGCGCGTTCAATATTAACAGCGCAGACCTTGTATTCGGGTATTTTTGACGTAGGATCATAAGCAGCATTGGTCAAGAAATTAGCTGCCGACTCAGATAGCTTAACAAATGGGATGAAGATCTCTCCTTCCCGCATTTTGTCAGTAACCAAAGCTGTCCCTGTTAGCTCTCCACGTCGCGAAGTTACTTTAATTTTTTGTCCATCCAACAGGCCATACTTCTCCGCATCCCCAGGGCTTACTGATACCTGTAATTCTGGTGATCGAGCCATTAAATTAACTACTCTACGGGTGATAGTCCCTCCATGCCAATGGTAAAGAACTCTGCCGGTATTAAGCATGATTGGGAAACGTTTATTGGGACGTTCTGCAGCGATAGGCCCTTGTTCGAAAGCCACAAATTTAGCGCGGTCACCTCTGGGGAATGTCTTTTCATATAAGAATTCCGTCCCTGGGTGATCAACATCAGGGCATGGCCACTGGATTCCAGATTTCTGAATACGCTGGTAATTTATACCAGATATTATTGGTGTTAAGCCAGCCATTTCTGAGAATATTTGCTCAGGATTTTTATAACGAAATTGGACTTCTAAACCTAATCCCAATTTCTCACTAACTCTGACTCCCAATTCGGAAATTATTTCCCAATCGGCCCTACCTTGACCTATCGGGTTGATTGCCTTTCTAATCCTCTGAACCCTTCTCTCACTATTAGTAAATGTTCCATCTTTCTCAGCGTAGCTTACAGCCGGTAATACCACATCAGCTATCTGTGCCGTTTCGTGAAGAAAAATATCTTGAACGACAAGAAAATCTAACTGCGCAAACATTTTTTCAGCATGATTAAGATCTGGCTCACTCAGCAGGGGATTTTCGCCAGTAATATACATGGCCTTAATCCCTTCGGATTTTCCTATCGATTCAACCATTTCAGTGACTACAAGCCCTTTTGTACTAGGAAGGTTTTTCCCCCACGCATCTTCGAATTTTCGTATCGATTCGGGCCGCAAGCCCTGATATCCAGGCAAACTGTCGGGCAAACATCCCGAGTCTCCGCATCCCTGCACATTATTTTGACCTCTAAGTGGAGATATTCCCGTGCCGCGTTTCCCTATCTGTCCAGAAACCAGAGCCAAATTGAGCAATCCATGAGCATTAGCGGTACCGTTTGTGTGCTGAGTAATACCCATGCCCCAGATCAGACAAGATCCTCCACCTTGCAATCCCGGGCCGGAACGCGTCGGAGGTGGATCAGCATATATTCGGGCGGCATCAATAAGATCTTGCTCTGGTATACCAGTAATATCCTGGACTGTTCGTGGGCTATATTCTTGAATAATCTTGAACCAATCCTCGTAACCTTCAGTCCGATTCACCACAAAAGAACGATCCGATAATCCCTCGTTTATGATTACATTAGCTATCCCATTCAATAGCGCAACATCAGTCCCAGGCATAGGCCTAAGCCAAATATCTGCGTAATCACACATATCGATACGACGAGGATTGATAACGATTAACTTAGCTCCCCTTTCGACTATTGCTCTACGCATCCTTGATGCCGCAACAGGATGATTCGAGGTCGGATCACAACCGATCACTACTAAACAACGTGCATCTTCATAATCAGTGTATGAGTTGCTCGTCGCTCCACTGCCTAAAGATGTCAACATCGCCTCAACCGATGGAGAATGGCATAGACGAGTACAGTGGTCTATATTGTTGCTCTGCATTATCAACCGGGAAAACTTTTGTTGCACATACCCATCCTCATTAGTCGCCTTAGCAGAACACAGAGTTCCAAAAGAGCCTCCTCTATAGTCAATCAACCTACTAGAGATCAGATCTAAAGCATCGTCCCATGTAGCCGGCATTAAGACTCCATCCCGACGAATTAATGGTTCCTTCAATCTATCAGAATGCGTTACAAAGCCCTGCCCAAATCTTCCTTTAACACACAACATCCCCACGCTGGACAAATTATCTGGATCATCGAACACCTCTATGATATTCTCGTCGGCGTCAGTTGATATTTGTATTCCGCACCCCACACCACAATAGGGGCACGTTGAAGATACAGGATTTAAAACAGGTAATGTTTCTTTCGAGCGTATTTCCCCAGGTGATGCGGACTTTAAATGGATCGCCCCTGTCGGGCAAACCGAAAGACACTGGCCACAAGTAGTACATATAGACTCCACCAGAGGCTTATCCATAAATGTGCCAATTCTGCTGCCAGTCCCTGTACCCAAGTGATCTATCGCACCAATAAACTGATGTGAATCTTGACAAGCATTAACGCATCTAGCGCACAATATGCAGGCGTCCATACTAATATCAAAAACAGGGTTACTAGTATCAGATTCCTCCCTATCTCGAGTCGCCCACGTGGTAGATGACAATCCATACTTATCAGATGCTTGTTTAAGCTGACCTAGATCTATATCATCTCGAACCATGCCAAGGGTTAAATCCAATATTCCTTTTCGGATACGCTCGACGCCGGAGCTATTGGTGTCCACTACCATCCCGTTGGTAGCTGGTGTTGAACATGATGCCGGCATACCTCGAACACCTTCGATTTCCACTATGCACGTACGGCAGGCGCCGATCGGTTTCATATCAGGATCTTTACACAATTGGGGGATATAGGTTCCAGACGCGTTGATAACATCTAGTACTGATTGACCTTCTTCTATATCAACTTTTCGCCCATCTAGAATTACGTGTATTGTCATGTCTTCAACCGCATAATTAGTTATGATTTCAATTCGTTTAGAGCAGCGACCTGATCACGTAGCAAAGGAATCAGGTGTTTTCCATATTCGAGTGCATCAACAATAGGGTCAAACCCTCTCAGTATAAAAGCTGTACACCCTGCTTTGTAATATTCCATTAGTGACTCTACAACTTGACCTACAGTACCTACCAGGCAAGTTGTATTTCCTGCCCCTCCGCTGGCATAAGCAATCGGCATCCACAATCGTTTATCGTATATATCTTTTTCCTTTGCGAATTCAACTAACCTCTTTGATAACATAGATTGTGCGCGTGCAGATTCCCCAGGTACTATTCTTCCTTGAGTTGCACCCTTAATCCTATCAAGTATGTCATATGCCTTCTCCCAAGCTTCGGATTCAGTCCTTCCTATAATTGGCCGGAAGGATATGCTAAATCTAATATCATTGTTATGCTGCTCGGCACGCTTTCTAATATCAATTATCCGCTGTTTAATGACTTCTAGAGGCTCTCCCAGAAACGCATAAAAATCAGCCTGCCTACTTCCAATATCTATAGCCGACGATGAAGCTCCTCCAAAAAACAAGGGCACACGAGGTTGCTGATAACAAGAAACCGTGCTCATAGCACCATTATAGGAATAAAATTCCCCTAGACGATCTAACGGTTCTACTCCGGACCAAATATCTTTAAGTACAGAAATATATTCGTCAGTACGCCTATAACGGGAGTCATGGTCCAACCAGTCACCATCCTGTCTCTGCTCTACATCGCTGCCCCCAGATATAATATGTACAGCAATCCTACCTTTGGTAAGTTGATCAAGTGTCGCAATCTTTCTGGCAGCCAGTGTAGGTGCAACGAACCCAGGTCTATGAGCTATCAAATAGCCCAGTTTTTCAGTTTTTGATGCAGCATAGCCTGCAACCTCAAAACCGTCCGGAGTACTAGAAGAATATCCTGTCAAAACCATATCAAAGTCAGACTTCTCATGAGTCACAGCAAATTCTGCTATATAATCAGGGTCTATCCCAGGCAATACCTCACCACCTGGATTTATACCTCCACCAAAAACACTTAAACTGGCTCCCGAATTAATAGACGCCTCTTTCGCAACGCCAATCATTCCGATAACCTTGACCCCTTTACTGTCTATGTGTTCCATTACACTTCATCTTGTCACATCTTTTCATTTTTACCAGTCAATTCATCTCTAAAGAAATAGAGACTACTTTTCACGATATTTCCGGCCATCTGCCCTAATCCGCACAAAGAAGCTCCCGCTAAAATATCAGACAGTAACTCTAAATCTTGGATAGTATTTGTAGAATCGTCATCTTCTTCTAACTGCGATAGCATCTCGACCACCCTAGGAGTACCTTCTCGGCAAGGGGTGCATTTACCACAAGATTCTGAAGCGTTGTATTGAGCCAGAGACCTAACAACCTCTTTTACTGGAACTTCTTCATCCAGAACAATTACCCCGCCTCCCCCCATAACTACACCGCTTTCGTGCAACCAGCCGGGTTTCATTCGCGTATCAATTTCAGAGATGGGCAACACTCCACTTGAAGGACCTCCAACTGCCAATAGCTTTGCTGGTTTCTCAGGAAGGTTCCCTCCCCCAACATCAACCACGATTTGGCGAAGTGTCGCTCCCATAGGTAATTCCATAAGGCCAGGGCGACAAACGGAACCACTAAGACTATAAAGCTTTGTTCCAGTGGCTTCTGGCAACCCTATCTGAGCGAAACTCGCCGCCCCGTTCAACAATATGGCAGGAACATTTGCCAACGTTTCAACGTTATTTATCACTGTAGGTTTCTGAAAAAGCCCGGACTCAACTGGAAACGGCGGTTTTAATCTAGGTTCTCGCCTGACACCTTCCATAGTATTTATTAGCGTGGTTTCTTCCCCGCAAACATAGCCACCTGCTCCTATCCTTAATTCAACAGTACAATTAAAATCGGACCCTAATATATGGTTTCCGATCAATCCAGTATCTTGAGCTAAGCGAATAGCTTCAGAAAGCCTTTCTGATGACAAATTGGCCTCTGCATTGACATAAACATAACACTTTGAACATCCGCTTGCGTATGCAGCTATCAATGCTCCTTCTAACAATCGATGAGGCATACCTTCTAATATATGTCTATCCTTAAAAAGGCCCGGTTCACCTTCCTCAGCATTTACTACCAAAAATCTTTCTGGCGAATCCGTATTGCGCGCCGTCTCCCATTTTCTTGATGTTGGGAAATATGCCCCTCCTCGCCCCAATAAACCCGATTGAGCGACTTCTAGTGTCACGTCAGCAGGTGTCATATATAACGCCTTCAATAAACCGTGGTAACCTCCGGCGGACAAATATTCGTCCAGAGAATAAGGATCTATATCACCAATGCCAGACATCAGGCTTAGGTGTTGAAGCGAAAAGAAACGTTCTAAGCTAATACTAGGCTTTCTACATTCGCTATTGACCAGCGAATTCCGTATTTCTGGCAAATCTTCATAATTGACATTCTGGAAGTAAGAGGCATCCCCAGATTGATAATTCACTATCACTTGCGGTGCAGCGAAACACGCACCATCACATCCAGTTGTTACGACATCAAGATCCCCTACATTGAGACTGCTCTTCAACTCATCCGCTAATAAAGACGCTCCTACCGAAGCGCTACATTGACCAACCTGGACCACCACCCTAGTTCTACCTATTCGGTAGTTCTCCAGTCTCGCAACTGCATCAAAAACCATTTGTTCGTAAGATGAGAGCATCGGGTCAATCATATTAATCTGACCTTTTAGCAATTTGGCTTAGTACACTTTTTTCAGTTGCACGGGAAAACCATTGCCCTTCCACTTCTACTAGCGGAGCCATAGAACATGTAAATGCACAATCGGTAATCTGTATAGATACCTCATCGCCTAGGACAGAGGATAGCTGATCATATATACCCTTGCCTCCCATGTACCAGCATGACAACCCTGAGCATATTCTGACAGTTTGTTTGTCATCAACAAAAAACTTGATATCTGAATAACTTGTTGCCGCACCATACACCTCACTAGCTGGGACCTTTAAATGCCAACTAACTATCTGGAGAGCCCATTCTGGTATGAAATCAAACTCTTCTTGAATAAAATGAAGCACAGGCAATAAATAGGTTTTTTCGCGAGGATACTTTGCTACTAGCATTGGCCGTAATTCTTTCCGTTCCAATACAATCACCACTGTCCCATATAATCGGTAAACATCAATTTACTAAAAGTGAATCTAGCCCCAATTCACACATTTTTGAAGATGGTATTAATCCATCTTTAGTCCAACCTCTACAAACATAGTAACCTTCCACCATTGTGTCCAGTTCTTCTTGACTCAAGACCACTCCAGGCATTACGCCGTCTGGGAGAGGTTCATTTAGTATCCTATGCGGAAGTGTGTCGTCAGAACGACGCCAACCTTCTCGGATGTTAAACAACTTTTTCAGATTATTTATCCGCTCACCACACACTTTCAACTCAGCAGGAGTGATATCAAGTCCAGTAATTAAGTTATAAGCTTCAGCGGAATCTGAGTAAAAGTCATCAAACGCCTTACGTAAAAACTTGCACCAAACTAGCGAATCTAAAACCGCTGTGAAATCTTCACCAGAAACTGCGACTTCTGATCTACGATTGTCCACTCCGAATCTATCCACTGATCCAGACAAGTCGGCTTCATATCCGGAGGTTCTATTATGACAAGCACCACGTGGAGTTATTGCAAACCCAAGCGCCATAGTTTTTAGAGATCTCGGTTCATATCCCGGCATCTCCAGCCCTTTAACATGCATAGCCCAACGATCCGACCGTCCACCGACTATTTCAGAAGCACGTTTGCTTCCTAAAGCTAGCAAATCCCCAATGCCTTCGCGGTGACCTATCATAGATACTGTTTTCAACAGATCCCGAGATTCTAAAAAACTTAGATTTATACCCTCATCCTGGCCATCAATCGAAATGCCTTTTTCATAGCACTCCATAGCCCACGCGATAGTCGCACCACAACTAACAGTGTCCATTCCTAATTCGTCACATAATCTTGCAGCACGGATTATGGTATTAGGGTCGTCGACGTTGCAGAGTGGCCCAAAGGCAAATAAACTCTCATATTCCATTCGTCCAGTATTTTTCTTTCCGTTATCCGTAGTTACAAGAATCTTTTCACATCCGATAGTGCAATTCGAACAATATGCATTTTTCTCAAAATGCTTTTCAAATAATTCCTCTCCACTGATCTTATCTGCATTCTCAAAAGTAGCCTGTTGAAAATTCTTTGTTGGCAGTATTCCGAAGCGATTGAATAAAGAAACATTTGCCATAGTACCTAAATTTCTATATTTATCAGTACCTTCTCCGAGACTCTTAGCAGAAATTTTTCTTCTATAACGTTCAACCCCTTCAAGATCATATATCTGAGTGGTCATATCACCGTTTATTGCTAACGCCTTAATATTTTTGAAGCCCATTACCGCCCCTAGGCCACATCTTCCTGCCTGCCGCCCACCATCATTAGCTATACTGGCATACAACACCTGATTTTCGCCTGCTGGGCCAATAGATGCTACCCTGACATTCTTACCAATCCGATCCTTAACAGATTTTTCTGTATCAAATGTACTTAACCCGACTAAGTCAGACGCATCCATAAACACCGGTTTACCATTGTCGATGTGTAAAAGTGTAAAATCTCGAGCTCTGTTTAGTAATATAAGGGCGTCTCCGCAAGCACTCTTTAGAGCATCTGCCAAATGACTAGAGGATAAAGAATCCGCTATAAAACCAGTCAAAGGTGATTTAGCCAATACTGCAAACTTACTAGTAGTTGTAAGCCGACTCCCGACGAAAGGACTTGTAGCAAATATCAGTGGATTATCCTCAGATAATGGCTCAGTCTGCGGTGGACAATACCTGTATAACAGGTAGGTGCCTAGTCCTATACCGCCCAAGTATTTACGATATATATCCTCAGGTATGTAATCCCACCGAGAAGTTTTGAGCGAAAGGTCGACTACCAAAACCTTACCGTGATAGCCGTACATTTTTACCCTCCAGCCTGATTAGACAGAAGTATGATTGAGTCGTCACTGTTTACATGGAAGTTATTACCATCTAAAAATTTCAAACCATTTAAATTGATTACGTATGTGTCTTTGATATCAGTACCTTCATTATTTATGGCAATACCTACTAAGTCTGGACACACCTTTGATAACGCGAAAGCAAGATTATGCCTATCACATACTTGAGGAATCTCCACGTATAGGTACTTTCTTTTAGTCCTGAGCCTCAGTGTGCCATATACTTCGACAGTTACTGGGACCAAGGGTACGTTCTCTGGGTTCACTGATCTTCCTTTATAATGGCTAGAGCCCTATCCAAGTCAGATTGATAGTTAATATTAAAAAAACTGAGTAAATCAGGGTCTATGGTTTTTACAACGTCCTCATCGATATAATTAACAGTAACCTTAGAGAAAAAATTTGTTATTTTGAGATCATCTGTATCTAGCTGGTATTTCATATGTGGAAGACAATTCCTAGAATACATAGCATGAGTTGGTTCGGGTCGGTTAGATAAGACCGGGACACATATATCAGAAGTGATCCCCAAGTCGATTATTTTTCCCAATAAGGTCAGATTCAAAAATGGCATATCGCATGCCACTACCAAACCAAATTCCATTTTCGATGACTTAAGCCCTGAGTAAATCCCACCCAAAGAGCCCTTACCTGGATATTCATCTAATACCGTTTTAACATCTGCCGGTATAGTTCGTTCAGGATATCTAGAAACATTTGATACTACGACCAATACGTCATCGCATACTTCTCGCATTCGGTCAATTACCCTCGTTATTAGATATTGACCGCCGACGACTTCCACTGCCTTATCTCTACCTAGACGACTACTCTCCCCTCCTGCTAGGACAATACCCGATACTGTAGGCACATTTTCTCCTTAGCTATCATATGCTCTGTATACAGGCTGAGTATAGCATAGGCAAACCTAGCTATAGACCACTCAGCGAGTTTGTAATATAAATGATTTTTAGAAAGTATCGGATAGAATAAATCGAATCCATTCTATTTACAGGGAGGATACGAACAGCTTTATGCGTAAAACAGCTTTCTTGTATAGCCCATTATTATCTCAGCATGTTCTTAGTGACGCCCATCCCATGAGACCAATACGTTTACAATATACTTACGACCTACTAAACAGTTACGATATATTTGATGAGACTTCCGTCAAATTAGTACGTCCAAGGAGCGCCTCAGCGGAAGAATTATCACTAATACACAGTCAAGATTACATTTCTGCTGTAGAAAGCTTAAGTAGTAAAACCGCAGAATTTGGGGCTGCCAGATATGGATTCAGTGCAGCAGGAGATAACCCAATATATCAGGGAATGTATGAAGCCGCCGCTTTGAGCACCGGTGCTTCCTTACTAGCGGCTGAATTAATAAATTCCAGAAGTGTCGATATAGCCTTCAATATATCTGGCGGCCTGCATCACGCGATGAGATCTTCTGCTTCTGGTTTCTGCATTTTCAACGATCCCGCCATTGCTATTAAATACCTGCTTGATCAGGGTAAAAAGGTAGCCTATATTGATGTGGACGCTCATCATGGAGACGGTGTCCAACAAGCTTTCTACAACAACAATAACGTCCTAACTATTTCAATACATGAATCAGGACAATATCTTTTCCCAGGCACAGGGTCCAGCAACGAGACAGGAACAAATAATGCCTACGGGTACTCCATAAACTTACCTTTATTCCCATACACCAATGATGATCTCTACGTATGGACATTCGAACAAACAGTAATACCTGTAGTCCAAGCATTCAAACCCGATGTCATAGTGGCTCAACTTGGTATAGATACCTATCACTCAGACCCTCTAACCCATTTGCATATAACCTCACAAGGATATGAGAAAATAGTACAACATATCATTGATTTTGATGTGCCATTGCTAGCGTTAGGAGGAGGAGGATACGACGTATTAGCAGTAGCAAGATGTTGGTCTTTAGCGTTCAGTAGGATGGTAGGCATTGATTTGCCAAATAATATACCTACGTCTTTTTCAGAAAAGCATAAAGTGCATTTGTTAAGAGACCCCGATGCGATAGACTTACCCGATGACATTAGAGAGATGGCTAATAGTACAGCAGAGAGAAGTGTTGAATATATCAAGGAAAACTGTTTTCCAACCCATAAAATTAGATAAGGCGAGTGT
>CAZVRK010000018.1:0-3934 GCA_964629875.1 uncultured Dehalococcoidia bacterium
GAGTTGTTTGAATCTCTCAGTTTTGAATTGGAGAAGGCAATTTCTGAAAATGACGGGGGTTGGGACAGTGAAGACGCTATTAAGACAAAGGTCCGGCAAGTTTCTCGCAGATTCTTACAAGATCAGGTCCGCAAACGACCTATGATAGTGTCTATCGTTTTATAGCTCTATAAATCAGTTCCTCTTTTTATACACTGTGTTGTCGTGTTAATGGCCGTACCAAATTCCAATTGCGTATGATTTATATGATCATGCCTCACTATTCATTACAAAAGACGTAGTTATTAGATAAATTTATGTGAGTAATCATGGTATTTGGTTAGATATAATTGTCTCAACGTCGGAATCTGATCTAACCGTATGCGAATTATGATATCTAAATTAACTACTATTGCAGATACTGCGTTTCTACTTGGTCTAGCCATATGTGCTGTATCCATTTACTTATTTATTCCTAGTTCCCATGAATGGGCCGCTCAGTCATTAGCGTTCGGATGGATACCAGTGTTGGCTTGTTCATCGTTGTTCCTAGGATTATTACGTTATAAACCACGGTTCTTGGTGAAATATTGGAGATTTGTACTCTCGCTAGCTTCGGCCTGCATTGTCGTTGTTGGAGCTTTGTCATTTATTTATGGTGACTATGGAATCCTTTCAAAGACTAGTTTTGGCGGGCAATGGGGGCAAAATGTGGCGGGTGGTCACGTTGTTGTAACAGTTTTTCGATTGGCGTTATTGGCAGTGGTAATACCCCTTATATTCTATCCAAAGAAATATGCTCGCCTTTACCTGTCGATATTAAAAACAATGTCGATTAAGTTATGGGAGTTATCGACAGTCGTCTTCAAAGTGCTTGTGCTTATATCAAAGCATTTAAGTATATACGTATACTATTTAGTGAATAGCAGGCATCGAAAACTGCTGGTTAAGCGTTTTAGAAAATATATGTTGGGACCTAATGAACATGAAAAAGATATTGAGTATGACAAAGAAAATTCGCTAGACTTTACAGAAGTTGATAACGAATATCCTAACGTAGTACCTGAGACCGGCATTCCGTCAGAATTATCAAGGACCGACAGGATTCCTACAGATAGTTCCAAGAAAGGGTCGTCGGCTAAGTCCAAGTGGCGATTACCGTCTCTGAATCTTTTATCGACACCTGAGCCTTATTTAGCGCCAAAAGGATCCCTGGAGCAGATGGCAGGGGAGATAGAAAGTGCTCTAGCCGATCACAGTGTTATGGTTGAGGTCAAAGATATCAAGGCAGGGCCTCGAATTGTTCGGTTCGGGCTAGTACCTGGTTGGATTCCTAGGCGTGGAGATGCCAGCAAATCTGATGGAGAAGTCGAGCGTAGCCGAGTTAAAGTTCAAAGCATATTGACCAGAGAAAAAGACCTGGCACTAGCCTTAAAGACTCCATACTTGCGTATTGAAGCTCCGGTTCCAGGAGAGGCTTTGGTTGGCCTAGAGGTCCCAAATCCATCTCCCAGTAGGGTGTTATTGCGCCAAGTCATGGACTCTCAGGCTTTTAAAGCTATAACTAACAAAGGCGGATTGCCAATTGCTTTGGGTGAAGATACAGGTGGTAATCCAGTCGCTACAGATTTAGTAGGCCTTCCACATATGTTGATTGCTGGTGCGACTGGTAGTGGAAAAAGTGTTTGCATTAATTCTATAGTCGCCTCATTGTTGTTTACCAAACCTCCAGATCAACTTAGAGTGCTCATGGTAGACCCAAAGAGGGTTGAACTGACACCCTTTAACGGGATTCCTCATTTGATCGCTCCAGTGATAGTCGATGTAGAGAAGGTAAATCCGGCTCTTCGTGCAATGATGAGGGAAATGTTCCTTAGATATAAATTGATGGAAGATATCGGAACGCGAAATATCGCAGGCTATAACGCAAAATCTAAAGAAAAAATGCCGTACCTAGTATTAATTGTTGACGAATTAGCTGACTTGATGATGGTGGGTGGGTTTGAAATTGAACAGAATCTGGTTAGGTTGGCTCAACTAGGTAGAGCTACTGGTATACACTTAGTGTTAGCGACACAGAGACCTTCAGTAAATGTCGTTACGGGGTTATTAAAAGCAAATATTCCAGCACGCGTGGCTTTTGCTGTCGCGTCCCAAGTAGATTCTAGGGTGATCTTGGATACCGTCGGAGCAGAGAAGCTACTCGGTAAGGGAGATATGCTGCTATTAAACAATGACTCTCCCAAGTCACGACGTGTCCAAGGAACTTTAGTATACGATGAAGAAATAGACAGGGTAGTTGATTTCTGGAACAATCAGAAAGGGCCTCCTTTACCTGAAATTTCTATCGAAGATTCCGAAGACCTGGAGCCGGAAACAGACCACTTGGACTCACAAATGCTCAGTCAGGCCCGTGATCTAGCAATGACTAATCCTTATCTTTCCACTTCTGTATTAGAGAGGCGGCTTAAAATAGGAGGCCATAAAGCTGCTCAGATTATAGAAGCTCTAGAGGACGAAGGACTTGTGATTCCGCATTAGTGTTAATGTAGTTGTCTGATCAATGATTTTAGAGTTTCCTTCGGTATTTGTGTATCTGGTATTATCTGTATTCACATTCCATATAGATAACGTCCTTAGCATAAGGTGATAAGTTGATTATTGATCTTCATAATCACACGTATCCAAAATCAGATGACAGTTTTATTAGCCCTGATGAATTAGTCATGAAGGCTAAGGATATCGGGCTTGATGGAATCTGTCTTACTGAACATGATTCCTTTTGGACAAGTGATGATATCAAGCTGCTATCTTCGAAACACGATTTCTTAATTCTTCCTGGTGTGGAATTGAATACAGATGCAGGACATGTATTGGCATTTGGATTAGATCAATACGTTTTTGGTATGCATAAGCCAGAGTTTCTTGTCGATTTTATCAATGAACGAGAGGGCGCTCTGGTTGCAGCGCATCCGTACAGACGAAGATTTCTAGAAGAGCCGGGGCGTATACCTGAAGAGCGAGAACGTATGATGGATTCCGCATTAAAGGAGACTTTTCTCCATAAATGCAACGCAATAGAATCAGCAAACGGAAGGGGAAGCATTTCCGAGAACGCGTTCTCAGAAGACCTAGCACGTATGCTGCAGAAACCAATCACTGGTGGCAGTGATGCCCATCGGCTTGATCAGGTAGGTACTGCAGCTACACAATTCCAGGGTAACATAAACGGTATATGGGATCTGGTTAGAGAAATTCGAAGTGGGAACTTCGAGCCAATCAAGTTATCAGTATTGTAATGATGTAGTTGGTTTTCTTAAATGGGTTGTAATGTCGACGGGGAGGAAAGCGATGCGGGAGATTTTATCTGTTCAAGATTTGAACGTTCATTTCAGTACGTCAACTGGAGACGTAAAAGTCCTGAATGGCATTAGCTTTCAGCAGACTGAATCTCAAATTTATTGTATTGTCGGTGAAAATGGGTCAGGTAAAACTACTTTAGCCCTAGCCATCATGGGGTTGCTTCCAGAAACGGCCAAGATTGTAAGCGGTAGCATTAGTTTCCAGGGCGTAGATTTACTCAATGCCACTCATGCTGCTATGAACAGTATGCGCGGCAGAGATATTTCTATGGTGTTTCAGGACGCTCGGGCAGCACTAAATCCAGTTTTAACTATTGGGAAACAATTGGAAGAGGCGATATTTGCGCATAATGCCATGTCCAAAGAAAAAGGCCGGGCTTATTCCCTGGAAATCTTGTCTGAGTTAGGTTTGTCTAATCCTAAGAAGATTCTAGAGTCTTATCCCTTCAATCTGAGTGGGGGGATGTGCCAAAGGGTCATGCTAGCAGTATCACTAGTAAATAAGCCCAAACTTCTCATTGCAGACGAAGTGACGTCTGCTTTGGATGTAACATTACAGGCAGACGTATTGGACCGACTGAAGACACTTTGTA
>CAZVRK010000018.1:4034-36782 GCA_964629875.1 uncultured Dehalococcoidia bacterium
ACATGTAGGGCGGTATCAGGATCTAATCTTCCTTCTTTAATAGCAAGATCTGCTTCAGTTAACGTTTCATAATGACGACGAATGTCATGATACGAACAACGTGCGGTTTGTGCTAAAGTTTTTTCTAGTACAAATTGTGAATTAAGTCTCAGACGAGTCGCGATTGCTTGTTTAGAAAACTTGCTGTCCAGTAAATCTTTAGTAAGTGTTATCAGGCGGAGTTGTCGATTTATCATAGCGAATATATAACCGGCATCTTGTCCTTCTCTATGTAATTCTTGAAGTAACTTTAAGGCGAGACCTGTACGCTGCTCAATGATAGCGTCTACAAATTGGAAGATACTGCTTTCTCTGATTTGCGACACGAGCTCTCGCACATGGCTTTCTTCTATAGTTTCTTCTTGAACGTATAGGCCTAGCTTGTCAAGTTCATTGTGCAGTGTCCATAGGTCGTTTCCAACCAAGTCAGCCAGTAATCTGATAGCTGTTGGGGTTATCTTGTAATGTTGTTGTTCTGAGCGGTTTTTTATCCAGCGCAGTAGATCATCGCGAACGGGTGTTGGTAAATAATAAGATTGGCAGAGAGGCTCTAATATTTTTAGCAAAGGATTTGATTTGCCAATGTCGTAATCTATAAAAATAGTGTGAGTGGTGTCTGGCATATTTTGGAGAATGTCAGGTAGTTGATCCCATGATCCGACTTTAGTTCTTGATTTAGTGTTACGGGTTCTATTACCAGACCGATTACTATCTAATGTTCCCATTAAATTATCTATTACTACTAGTCGTACCGGATCTAAAAACGGTAATGCATAGCAGATGTTTCGCAATTCATCTAGGTTTGCATCGGGCGCTGAGATTTTGTGGTGATTTGAATCTAGGACAGTATCGTTCGTTATTTGAGATTCGATTTGCTTTAAACGTTCAGATACAAGAAATGTATCACCATATATCAGATAACCCGGCATTCGTAATTCTCTACTTATTTATTGAAATGAGCTTCTGGTATTGATTAATTTTACCGGTTTGCAATTTATTATTGGTTTTCAACTAGCTCAGTTAATACACCAAAAACCGAAGCTGGATGGATAAAGGCAATCGTACCCGACAAGCCTTCTCTCGGAGATTGATCGATAAGACGAATATCATGATCTTTTAGTGTTTCAAGTTTTTGTGCTATGTCGGATACATTTAGAGCGAGATGATGTAGCCCTTCTCCTCTATTCTGTATGAATTTTCCAACAGGAGAGTCTGGGCTTAATGGTTCTAAGAGTTCAATTCTAGTCTGCCCTACTTCTATAAGCGTTGCTTTAACACCTTGATCGTCGATCTGTTCAATCTCACATGGCGGAGCGTCGAACACATTTGTGAACATTTCAACGGCTTTCTCTATGTCTGTTACTGCTATACCGATATGGTCTAAATGATTGATGTTGCATGCTTCGGGCACGCTTGGCCTCCTGCGTTTAAAATTTCCGGTCAGTTAGAATACTGGTTTAGCACGTGTCGCGCTATTACTAACCTCTGAACTTCGGATGTACCTTCATAGATAGTGGTCACTCTAGCGTCTCTGAATAAACGCTCTACTGGCGCATCTTTGAAATAACCGTAGCCACCGTGCACTTGCAGCGCTTGTGACGAGACATTGACACACATTTCAGATGCAAGTAATTTTGCCATTGACGCTTCAGTGTGAAAGGGCATGTTTTCGTCCTTCAAAGTGGCTGCTTCCATAGTTATAGATCGAGAAGCATGAACTTGGGTAGCCATGTCAGCTATCATGAACTGTATTGCTTGGTGGTTAGCTATAGGTTTGCCGAATGTCTCTCTCTGTTGTGCATATCTAACGGCATGTTCGAGAGCGGCTTGCCCAATTCCTACGCATTGTGCTGCTACGACTATTCTACTAGTATCAAGGATGTCCATAGCGTATTTGAAACCTTCTCCTTCTTCTCCCAGTAAATTATGTGCTGGTACAGGAGTGTTTTGGAAAACCACTTCATTGGTTCCTGAACCTCTGATGCCCATTTTCCCTTTTTGGGGATTAATTTGAAGGCCTGGAGACTCTTTTGGTACAACAAATGCGCTAATCCCTTTGTGACCTTTTGATCTGTCTACTGTCGCAAATACAACTATTGATTCCGCAACTTCAGCGTTGGTTATGAATACTTTCGAGCCGTTTAAGAAATACGTCCCGTCTTTCTCTGTGGCGGTTGTTTGCAATGCTGCTGCGTCCGAACCACCATCGGGTTCAGTCAATGCCCATGCTGCTACACCCTTTCCACTTGCTAGAGGTGGGACCAATCTTAGCTTTTGTTCCTCATTTCCAAACCGATAAATAGTGGACGTACCAAGGGATAGATGGGCTATCAGTGTTGTACTAGCCGATACATCACCGCGAGCTGTTTCAGAAGCTGCAATGACGGCTTGCCTGTATCCTCCCCCGCTTCCACCGTACTTTGAGTCTATGCCTATACCAGTTAACCCGAGCTTGCCTAAGCCGTCCCAGTTCTCCCATGAGAATTCTTCCTTTTCATCTACTTCCTGTGCTCTTGGTGCTAGTTCCCTATCAGCGAAATCACGCACCAGGCTCTGTAGCATGCGCTCTTCTTCATTTAGTATCTGCGTAGTCATGTAATACTCCAATGTTTCGAATGAGAAAATTTATTTATATAGAGGATATTTCAGTTTGTTCTCCAAACACCTCTCTGAAAACTTGTGATATCTCACCAAGAGTGCAGTAGTTTTCAATGCAATCAAGTATAGCTGGCACGGTATTTGCATCTGTTGCAGCTATCGATCTGAGGTTAGATAACATCTGGGATACAGCCTTGTTATCCCTGCGCTCCCTGAGGCTTTTTAACCTGTCTATTTGCTCTGACACTGCTTTTGTATCAACCTTCAGAAGTCCGGCAATTGGGGGTGTTTCAGTGACATATTGGTTTACCCCAACGACTATCCGCTCTTCTGAGTCGATCTCTACTTGATGTTTATATGCGGATTCTCCGATCTCCCGCATTTGATAGCCTTGTTCAATAGCGCTTACAGCTCCACCTAGGTCATCAATTTTGTTGATCTCATCGAAGGTCGCTGTTTCCAATCTATCAGTTAGATTTTCAATGTAATAGGATCCACCTAATGGATCAACGACATCGGTTATGCCTGTTTCATGAGCGATTATCTGCTGTGTTCTCAGGGAGAGTTGAGCGGATTCTTCTGTCGGTAGGCTCAACGCCTCGTCCTTAGAATTTACGTGGAGTGATTGAGTTCCTCCGAGCACAGCGGCTAGGCCCTGTATGGTACTACGGACGATATTGTTATCTGGTTGTTGAGCGGTAAGGGTTACCCCTGCTGTCTGTGTGTGGAAACGCAAAGCTATTGAGCGAGGATTCTTGGCTTTAAACCTTTCAGACATTATCTTCGCCCATATTCTCCTAGCAGCCCTAAATTTAGCTACTTCTTCTAAGAGGTTATTCTGCGAGACAAAGAAGAAGGATATTCGGGGTGCAAAGTCGTCCACGTCCAGACCTGCCTCAATTGCTGACTCAACATATGCTATAGCATTAGAAAAAGTAAAAGCCAGTTCTTGTACTGCGGTGGCTCCCGCTTCCCTCATGTGATAACCGCTTATGCTGATGCTATTCCAACGCGGTATATTCTCTGAACAGTATTTGAATATATCCACAACTAGTTTCATAGATGGAATGGGTGGGTAAGAATAAGTGCCTCTGGCGATATATTCTTTCAATATATCGTTTTGTAGGGTTCCGCTGAGTTTGTCCTGTGGTACTCCTTGTCGTTTGGCAGCGGCTATGTACAAGCACAGGAGGATACTAGCAGTGCTGTTAATAGTCATAGAAGTGCTGACTTGGTCTAGAGGTATGGAATCTAATAGAATTTCCATATCTTCTAGGGAAGATATGGGAACCCCGACCTTGCCAACTTCTCCAGTGGAGAAGGGGTGATCTGAGTCGTAACCAATTTGAGTGGGGAGGTCGAACGCAACGGATAACCCAGTTTGGCCTTGCTCTAATAGATACTTAAATCTCTCATTGGTATCTTTGGCGGTGGAATACCCCGAATATTGCCGCATAGTCCATAGCCGCCCCCTGTACATGCTCGCTTGGACGCCTCTCGTATATGGGTATTCGCCGGGAAAGCCAAGATTATCAATGTACGATGATGAAGTTTGGTCGGTATCTTCTACTGAATACACGGCATCAATTTCCAACCCGCTATCGGTAGTAAAGCGGTCTGATGATTCACCGAAGCGTTCAATGGATGGTTTCAGTGTATCTTGTTCCCATTCTTTCTTGTTTCGCGCCATTATCTATCACGCTATTGATGTTATTGATGATTTGCTATTGTATCTTCAATACCTATGGACACTCAACCCAATAGTTATATCTAAGTAAGTGCAAGTAATAAGAAAATGTAGGAATTCTCAAAATAGTTTTCCTTGACACTTCAAAAATACCGTTTCTATACTACGCAAATCGAAAATTAATAGTTTTTAGGGTTTAATATTTATTCATGAGTAGCACTAATATCGTAGTGGTAGGTGGTGGTACGGGCAACCATACCACCTTAAGTGGATTAAGGGGCCTGGATTGCAATCTGGCTGCTGTTGTAGCTATGACTGACAGTGGGGGGAGTTCTGGCAGGCTTAGGGATGAAATGGGCCATTTACCTCCGGGTGATCTCAGGCAGTGCCTTATAGCACTCGCTTCATCAGATCATTCAGGCGAAATCATGAAACAGCTTTTTGATTACAGGTTTAGTGCAGGCAATGGCCTAGCTGGGCACAACTTTGGTAATCTGCTGTTAACGGCATTGACTGAAATAACAGGGAATACTGTTACCGCCATAGAGGAGGCATCTAGGCTTCTAGGCATAGATGGGTCAGTTTTGCCTGTAACCCTGACTGATGCGACTCTGGTGGCTAAATTAGCCGATGGTAGTGAGCTTGCTGGTGAATCGGCAATCGACCTGAGGAATGAACGATTGGACGTTAAGATTGATTATGTTCGGCTAGAGCCAAAAGCGTATGTATACCCGCCGGTTCTTGAGGCGATTGCAGGGGCCGATGCGATTGTTTTAGGTCCAGGGGATATTTATACCAGTGTGTTGCCTAACTTGCTGGTTGAAAATGTTGCTGAAGCCATCAATGATTCTGGCGCCATAAAAATACATGTGTGTAATCTAATGACCAAACCCGCCGAGTCTAATGGGTTTAAGGCTTCTGATTTCGTGAGGCTGCTGCTGGCATATTTGGGGACCGATAACCCTTTGGATTACATGGTAGTCAACTCAACATCGTTCCCAGACTCCTTATTGGAGAGATATGCTGCTGATGGACAATATCCAGTCGAGTTAGATCACGATAATTGCGTTGGATTGGTTAACGAAGTGTTATTTAGACCAGTATTAGCGGCGGGGATATATCTACGGCATGATCCCAATGCATTGGCCCAAATAATAATGGATGCTGTATCCAGTAATACGCCACAGGGTAATAATATATAGCGTATACTTAACATCCTCAGTTCTGTTCTGAAATAAGAATTTTAGATAGAGCTATTTATAGACATATTCATGCTGAGCTGAGAATTTTTATTGATGATCTAGAGGCACTATGTGCGGCATAGTCGGATATATTGGTAACAAACAAGCATGGCCTATAGTGATAGATGGGCTACGTCGCCTGGAATATCGCGGCTATGATAGCTCGGGAATTGCTGTTTTGGACCCAGTAGGTGACCTGAAGTTTCGTAAATCTACAGGAAAAGTAAGCGACCTATCCGAATCGGTAGCCAAGTCACCAGTGGACGGTATGTTGGGTCTTGGGCACACACGTTGGGCCACCCACGGCAAACCCTCTGAGAATAATGCACACCCTCATACTGGTCACGGCGGTCGTGTGGCCGTTGTGCACAACGGTATTGTCGAGAATTTCATTGAACTAAAACGGGAACTACTAGATAAAGGGCATGTTTTCTCCTCTGAAACTGACACCGAAGTAATAGCTCATCTTATCGAAATCGGGCTGGATAGTGGTAAGTCGTTTGAGGAGTCGTTTCGAGATACTGGTAGACGGTTAATAGGTTCACAAGCTATAGCAGCTACTACCGCAGGCGAAGGTGCACAAATCTATGCGATGAGGCTTGGACACTCTGGAGGGATCGTAGTTTGCCATAACGGCGAAGAAGGAATAGTTAGCAGTGACCTACCGGCAATGGTTCCGATGATTAAGGATCCTTCTATGACCGGAGACGTCGTCTATCTTGAATCAGGTGAAATGGCAATCGTCAGTGCTACCAGTGTAGTTTACAAAGACGTCTCTGGTGAATTAATCAAAAAGAAGTCTAGACGGGTAACTCCAGAGGATGTGTTAGTGGATAAAAGCGGGTACCGTCATTTCATGCTCAAAGAAATTATGGAACAACCCCAGTCTGTTTCGAATGCTATCTCCGAAAGGATAGATTTTGAGAATGGGCGCATAACTTTATCCGAAATTAACTTGGATACTAGCGAAATAGAAAATATTAATAAGGTGATGCTTCTTGGATGCGGAACTAGTCTTCATGCGGCTCAGGTAGGGCGTCATTTGGTAGAGTCATTGAGTGATTTGCCGGCTGAAGCCGAGAGCGCTTCTGAGTTTAGATACCGAAAACATAAAGTTGCCCCGAGTACCTTGTATGTATCGATAGCGCAATCTGGAGAAACTGCTGATACTGTAGCCGCTATGCAGGAAATCCGTAACCAGGGTGGACGGCTAATAACAATCTGCAACGTGGAAGGAAGTCAAAGTACTAGGTTGGCTGATGCGACTATGTATATGAGGTGTGGGGTTGAGATAGGTGTCGCTAGCACCAAGACTTTCATCTCGTCGTTAACAATATTAAGCATATTATCGGCGTATCTAGGGCAAGAACGAGGGTCATTAACACCCAAAGATATTAGGGAGTTCGTTGATAACTTGGCTAGTATCCCCAGGTTGTTGGGAGATATGTTAGCTGATGATGCCCACTATCGAATCTTGGCACGTAAATATCATGAATATAAGGATTTTCTGTTCTTGGGCCGGGGTATAAATACACCAATAGCCTTAGAAGGTGCATTGAAGTTAAAAGAAATCAGTTATGTGCATGCAGAGGGTTATGCAGCTGGAGAAATGAAGCATGGACCGATTGCTTTAATAGATAGGGATATGGCTACACTGGCATTGGCTCCGTTAGATGATCTATACGAGAAAATGGTAGGTAATATTCAAGAAATTAAAGCTCGTGATGGGGTTCTGATTGGAGTAGTAACTGAAGGTGATGACCAATTACCTGAAATTCTTGATGATGTGATCTTCATACCTAAATCATCAAAAGAGTTAACCCCGATATTAGCTACCATACCCTTGCAATTACTGGCTTATCACATAGCTGTCCAGAAAGGCAGCGATGTAGATCAGCCAAGGAACTTGGCTAAGTCCGTCACTGTTGAATAAGTCACTGGTATAATTGGCTAATTTTAAAAATAATGTAGTGCTGTTAATTAACTCCAGAAGGTGGATATTTGGAACCGTTTCATGTGTTGAATAGAGGTCAGAAGTATACGAGGCAAGACCTTGCAAACCTGTTGAATGAACCTGGTCTCACAAGCGTTGGAGAAGGGGTTGCGAGTTGGGCAAATTCAAATTCTTACCTTTTGTTTGTGGATCTTGAGAAAGAAGGCAAAGAGGAAAGAGTTCACTTTAATGACTTCTTTGAGGGAGATTTCTTTCACTGGGACTCGGACACTACACAAGACATTAATACACCAAAGATCCAAGATATTGTGTTAGGGAATACTGTTCCGCATTTGTTCGTGCGAATTAAACAGAAGCAAAAAGCTAAAACCCTCCCCTTCATTTATTGTGGGAGATTACGTTACGACTCTCATGATATAAATACGTCAAAACCTGTACATTTGATATATCAGAACATTGATTATGATGACTTCACTGAGAATAGTGATCTGCTTCAGGTCTACAGATGGAAACCTTCAGATGCTGGAATGACGACTAAATCACCAGATACAAAAAAGGGCATCGTCTCCAAAGAGCGAGAAAAGAATTACATTCAACCAAATAAAACCGAATGGAGAGGTTTAGTCACTTCAAGGGTGGGTCATGGTTACTACCGGCAGGAGGTAATCCAAAAGTGGCATGGGAAGTGTGCATTAACAGGTATAGATATTCTACCTGTCTTAATCGCATCTCACATTGTTACTTGGCCTGAGTCCAATGATGACGAAAAGTTAGACGTTGAGAACGGTATCCTTCTTTCACCGTTGTTTGACGCCTTATTTGCTAAACATCTTATTTCGTTCGCTGACGATGGTTCTTTGCTGATTTCATCAAAAATCTCGCGAGAAGATCTTGATAGATTAAACTTAAAAGATGGAGTTCACCTGGATATGTCTGAGGGAATGCTTCCTTACATACGTAGACATCGTAAACAATTTAGAGATTTGGAAAGTAAGTTTAATTAACACTGGCTGGGTTGAAAAAATCAACTTTACTAATTCTATCTTTCAGTCATGTAGTGGTCGCCTAACTCTTTCAGGATTTAATTGAAGTGTATATATTCTGGAAAGTAGAAGCCTTATATTGGGAACACCCTCTACCAAAACAAACAGTTACTGTTGAATGATTATACATAGTGAATGAATTAATAGCTGCATCCATATTAGGGATTATCCAAGGCCTGACTGAGTTCTTGCCTATATCGAGCTCCGGTCACCTAGTGATTATTTCAAATCTATTGAACTATAACGAACCAGGGCTACTTCTTGAAGCTTCCGTACATATCGGTACTGTGATTGCCATATTGGTGTATTTCCGTAAGCGAATAGGCTCTTTGATTGTAGGACTTGTTACCGATGCCGCTGGTAAGAATGAGGGCGCTTCATTAGTTTCTGGTCAAGTCCGTGCTAGGTATAGGGTAGTCCGGATATTGGTGTTGTTGGCTATCTCGTTCCTGTGTACAGGAGTAGTAGCCGTTATGACCAAAGGATGGGCTACTTCTGCGTTTGATACGCCGGCATTTGTAGGGGTATTGTTCGTAATTACCGCTCTCATACTTGTGTCAACCCGGTTCATTCGAACTCAGTCAAGTAATGCCGATTTATTAGGTATTGGTATCAAGGTAGCGATATTGATCGGTTTGTTGCAAGGATTGGCTATATTTCCAGGGATATCACGTAGCGGTATTACTATAGTTGCAGCGTTATGGGCTGGCCAGAATAATCAAGTTTCTGCAGAATATTCATTCTTTCTGGCTGTTCCAACCATAATTGCAGCATCTGTTTATTCGTTTTGGAATATCGGTGCTATACCTCTAGATGTTTCCTTTCAACTAGTTATAGCCTCTTCTATGGCATTATGCGTAGGATTAATTTCTATACATTGGTTAATTCGATGGCTGCGGCAAGGACGGTTATGGTGGTTTTCAGTATATTGTGCGTTCATGGGGGTTATTTCTATTGCAGGGTCCTTTCTAGGCATCATATGATATCTAATACGCTTAAGTATTAGAATAGATATAGTCGGTACACTTTTAGTTAGTAATTTAGACTCCGTAGAGTAATAGGTAACTTCAATATGAATCCCATTCTTGTAAAAGCTCCATCAACTACTGCCAACATGGGACCCGGTTTTGACTGTCTCGGTATGGCATTGGATTTGTGGAACGATATAACCGTGATCCCATTAGATAACCCAGCGGAGGGTGCGCTGGTCGAGATTACAGGAGAAGGTAGTGGTGAACTCGCCACTGATGAGAATAACCTAGTATACAAATCCATGGCATTCTTATTTAGAGAAGCTAGTTTAGAAATCCCTTCATTCAAATTACTGTGTAATAACCAAATTCCATTAAAGCGTGGATTGGGTAGTAGTGCTGCTGCGATAGCCGGTGGATTGGTGGCAGCTAATTCTATGTGCGATGATGTTTTCTCGAAGCAGGAGCTATTAGAGATGGCAGCGACGATAGAAGGGCATCCGGATAACGTTGCCGCTGCAGTACTGGGTGGCTTGCAGCTTGTGGTCAGCGACGGTCCGGAAATTTATACAGCGTCGATCCCAGTTCCGGATAATATCCAGGCAGTGATTTTCGTTCCTGAATTCACAATAGCAACTGATGATGCGAGACGGGTCCTTCCTGATTCGGTAAGTAGGCAAGATGCTATATTCAATATGGGTAGGTTAGCCTTGTTAATATCAGGAATGGGGTCTAACCATCCAGAATATCTCAGTGTTGCAACGGAAGATAAGATACATCAACCTTATCGCCAGACCCTCTTTCCTGCTATGAAACTGATATTTAATGCTGCCAGGGCAGCTAGTGCCCTTGGTGTTTTTCTGTCTGGGAGTGGACCAACTATACTGGCTTTGGCAAATGAACGGGAAATGACTATCGCTTATGAAATGTTTGACGCAGCGCGGCAAGCGGATATTGAAGGCAAAGTTGATATTGTCGGCACAGCTGTGTCTGGTGCATATATAGAAAAATAATGTTGATGAGGGCGAATTGGCACTATTAGTTCATAAATACGGTGGTAGTTCCGTTGCGGACGCAGAAAAAATAAAGCGTGTAGCTGAACGCGTCATAAACGCTAAGATTTCTGGAAATGACGTTGTTGTAGTTGTATCAGCTATGGGGGACAGTACTGATGAGTTAATTGATCTGGCACATACTGTTTCCAGGGACCCAGAACCAAGGGAAATGGATTTATTGTTATCTACTGGGGAATTAGTTTCCTGCACTCTGCTGAGTATGGCGATCAAATCTATGGGTCACGACTCCGTAAGTTTGACTGGCAATCAAGCTGGTATCGTTACTGACACTATGTATGGACACGCAAGGATTAGCAGGGTCGATTCGGATCGTATTAAAGATGAGTTGGAGAAAGGCCAGATAACAGTAGTAGCTGGATTCCAAGGTATGACAGAAGGCCAAGATATAACGACTCTAGGCAGGGGTGGTTCAGATACTACTGCTGTTGCTTTAGCAGCAGCTTTAAATGCCGATCGGTGCGATATATATACTGATGTTGAAGGTATTTATACTGCTGACCCTCGTATAGTTCCCAAAGCCCGTAAAATGGCAGAGATCGGGTATCAGGAAATGTTGGAATTAGCTAGTTATGGGGCCAAAATGCATCCTAGATCTATAGAGCTCGGTTCTGTTTATCAAGTGCCTATATATGTAGCATCTAGTTTCTCAGATCAACCTGGTACTCTCATTCACAAAGGACCGGACGAAGACAATATGGAAGATAGAATAAAGGTTACTGGAATTGCTTACCAGTCTAATATAGCCAAGGTAACAGTAAGAGCTGTTCCAGATAGACCAGGCATGGCTGCGGAACTATTTGAACCGCTTTCTGCAGTGGGCATTAGCGTTGATACTATCGTCCAAAACACTAGTGTGGAAAGGTTAACCGATATCAGTTTTACTGTTGACCGCGCCGATCTACAAAAGACTCTAAGAGAGCTCGAAAGCGTTACAAGCGAAATGGGAGCGGGAGAAGTTGTTACAGATCCTACACTGGCATCAATAAGTGTTGTGGGATCAGGCATGCAGAACACTCCTGGATACGCATCCCGAATGTTTAGGGTATTATCCGAGGCTAGTATAAATATAGAAATGATCACTACTTCCGAAATTCGGATATCTTGTATTATCGCTGAAGACCAAGTTCCTGAAGCGGTTCGATTACTACATTCTGGATTTGATCTAGATAACCAATAATATCTATTTCGGAAACATACCTTCAAATTGACATAATCTATAATTTCTAGATTATCGTGACCCAAATCTTGACGTATTTTTTTGCCGGGAACATAAAAGTTCTCATTATTGAGGATTATTTGTGCATAAAACCTCTTGACTGTGGCCGGGAGTTTGATGTAACTAGATAATATAAATATAACGGATAATTTTTTCCGACGGCATTGTTTTAGTCTAAGAGTTTATGTGGAGAAGTAGGGTATGGATGTGAAGATTAAGGATGCAAATCTACCTAAGAAAGCTATTGACCTTGCATTGTCCGGAGAATGGCTAGAAGCAGCCAACATCAACCGGACTATACTTCTGGATGATGACAACAATACTGAAGCTCTTAACAGGTTGGCTAAAGCCTTGATGGAGTTAGGTGAGCTTGCTGAAAGTCGTGAAATCCTCTGTAAGGTAATTTCCTTAGCTCCTTATAATAAGATCGCTGAGAAGAATCTTGCTCGAGTCGATGAGATGGATGCGATGCCAAATCGCAGTAAATCTGCTAAAAAATCGATCGTAGAACGGGGGAGTTTTATTGAAGACAGTGGTAAATCTGCCACTGTGAACCTTGAAAAATGTCCTGAAAACATTTCGTCTGCAGAACTATTGTCAGGGGAGCAAGTAGTACTGACGCCCAAGGATTCTTGTATTGAAGTGTATTCAAATGAGTCTCAATTCTTAGGGATAGTTGATCGCAGAATTGGTCGACGATTGATGAAACTAATTTCTGGCGGCAACACTTATGAAGCAACACTGATTGGGGTTGCTGAAAGTCGTGTTTCTCTTATGATTCGAGAGACTTACAGGTCTCCAGGTTTGTCCAATGTATCCTCATTCCCTAATAAAATAAGTATCGATACACGTACGCAATTACGAGAAGGATTGCTTCGATCTGTATCTGGTACAGATCTTGATGATGATGGTGAAAGAGGTGCTTTGGAGCCCGCCTTCGATGATGCAGAGTGGGACGAGTAAAGTCTCTATCGAGAGAGTTGCCCTGCTCCTCTAGCCATTGCATCTAGTTTGACTGCTACTTTTGAACGAAATGGTCGAACACTGTTTTGATTTGATGTTTTTCCTATAGTCACAACGAACATGGGCGTAGTGGTTGACGCATGTGGGGAAAAAAACTCGGTGACCGAATCATCATAAAACGTGATGCCACTTGCTCCTAGTCCCATGCTGTATGCGCTCAGGTACAATTGTCCGCCTCGCATGCCTGCTTCAATTTGGGCTGCCCTGTACCCTCGATCTCCATACTCAGTGCTTAAGCGAGTTAAGTCGGCCATTATAAATGCGACTACACTGGAATCGTATCCTAGAGCTTGTTCAAAACACAGATGACCAGCCTCAGATCTAAAATTGCCACTGTTTAGCAGTTCTAGGCTGTTGTTATTTAGAGAATAATAATAAGCGCCACTTGGGACACCGGTTACAGAATTTACTATGAAATAAAATTCTAATAGGCTGGGACGATTTTCATTTAAGAAATCTGACCTAGCCGGATTAGTAGAACTATTCAGCAAATGAATCAAGTGTGCTTGAGAAAGACTAGTTCTTTGGAATCTACGGGTAGATCCTCTATTTGTTATGGTGTCGTGCAGGGATTTTGATTCCATGGTCGGTATAAATTTTGTGGACAGCTTAGATTCTCCAGCTGGATACTCGTGTCGCTCAGGTATAGCGGCAAGCCATTTATCCAGGTCAGCAGGAGAGTTTATCTTTGTTGCTTTATGAAGCTTGGTTACTTCATCATATTCGATATCATTGTCGTAATCGGGATTAATTTTAATGGTGTTGGGTGGTGGATTATGTACATGCTTTACCGATTGGGCGCCCAGGGTAACCATACATGTTGCTGCCTCTTTAACACCGTCAAGTCCCAACAGGTCATTTACGGTGTTATCAGTAAATCCTAGATATAGTTTGTTGGGTATTCCTAGAGCGTTAGAAGCATTTATCAAGTTAGACAAGATGGTGCCGTTGTCCCAGAGACTGTATCTATATCCACGTGCCCTGTATTTCCAAGTGCTTCTCCAAATGATTGATGTATACACTAATACTATAGGACTGTTGGATATCTCGTGGTGTTCAGGTCTTCCTGATGATAGTAGTGATCTGTAGTCGCCGTCAGCGATTTTTGTTAAGACATTGTCTTTAGGCGAAAAGTGATATATGCCAGCTGGAATGTTTTGCAAGTCTCCGGAAACTAGATACGTCTCTATAGGGTATAGGGCTCCTGCTGAGGATGCTGCCCTGTAATCAACTAGGCCTGCCGTTGTCGATATATTTCTCTTAATGATCCCCGAAGATAGATTTAATAAAGTGGCAATTTCAGTAAGTCCGACAGAAGTCTGTCCGGAGTTTTTCGGATCGCCGCAATCTAAGGTGGGGATATTAATTTCTATAGATTGTCCTTCCAGCGTAATGTCTGGATCAATATCATAGGATTTGTATAGGCTTGGTTTTGTCTTTAGATTAATGTATCCGAGCTTAGTAGTCCCGTGATACTCGACAGCATTGCGATTTGTGTTTTCCATTGTGTGAGACTCCTAAAAGCTATATGTAACTATGGAGTAATATGGGGTGTACTAGCAGGTTAGCGATATCTGTGAATCGTAACTTCTGCGTGTTCTATTACGGAGTTTTTTATAGGGGGATGAGGTTTTTTTACTGAGATTATTACGTCTTCGACAGTAGAATGTTTTAGAACCGAATTGGCTATTGACTGTGCAAGGGATTCCAATAAATCTTTGGACGCTCCCTCCATGACCATTTTTGTAGCTTTGTATAAATCCGTATAGCTCAAAGTATCCGTCAGGCGATCGGTTTTACCAGGGACTGACAAATCTACGGCAACAGATAAATCTACGACGTAAATCTGGCCAAACTCTTTTTCTTCAGGATTAACGCCGTGATATCCGTAGAACTGCATGCCTTTTAGAGAGATACGGTCAGCAGGCATTTCATATTCGAGTGTGTTCGTCTATTTGATTCATAAGGGCTATAAGATTTTCTGCTCGTTTAACTACAGGAACATCCACCATTTTGCCATCTATGCTTAATGATCCCCTGCCGTTCGCCTTGGCTGTTTCCCATTCTGATAGAACTCTACGTGCATATTCCACTTCTTCATGGCTTGGGCTAAACGTTTCGTTGATTATCTCTATTTGGGCTGGATGGATGGCGAATTTGCCTTTATATCCGAGCTGACGTGCTAGATGCGCATCCTGTTTTAATCCATCGGGATTTTGGAAAGCTACATATGGCCCGTCTAGTCCAACAACATTTGATGCCCGAGCTGCTATAGCCACATTAGCTCTAGGTACATAAACTTCTGATCCATCATCAGTTCTTTCCACACCCATGTCATTAGTATAGTCTTCTGCTCCAAAAGCGATTGCGATCACTCTATCTGAGGCTGTTGCAATTGAGTCGACGTTGCGCATAGCTTTCGCGCTTTCTATCCACGGGATAATTTTCAGGTTCCCATGGCTTATACCATTAACTTGTTCCAGTGGGCTGATTATCTGGTCTATCCCTTTTATGTCCCATTGGGATTCAGTTTTGCCAACACTCACGCCGTATAGACTAGGGCTTACCACTGCAGATATCTCTAATTTAGTAAGGCCTGTATCAAACCCATTACACCGAACCATTACCTTTTTGCCGGCGGCATGTAGTTTGGGTACCCATTCCTTTGCGATGTTTCGAGCATTTTCTTTCTCATCAGGAGGGACAGAGTCTTCTAGGTCGTACATGATGATATCAGCATTAAAATCTAATGCTTTTTCTATCATGTTTATTCGGTTTCCTGGTACAAATATTAAGCTGCGTATTATTTCCAAATCAAACTCCATGTCTTGTAAGGTAGGGTTATCCCATCTCTCCCCAAGTTTCACCCCATTTGCCTTCTACTTTTAATGTTACATCTAGTGCCATGGCACCTGCCATTTCGTCTGACACTAATTGTTCCAGTTGTTCTTTCTCTCTTACAGGCACTTCGAAAATTAACTCGTCATGCACTTGAAGTAACATCTTAGAATTCATATTCTGGGTTTGTAACTGGTTGTGGACGTTTATCATAGCTATCTTCATGATATCAGCAGCAGTCCCTTGTATCGGCATATTTATAGCCATACGTTCTGCCCCGGATCTAACATTGAAGTTCGATGCATGTATTTCAGGAATATATCTTCGCCGACCCAGCAGGGTTTCGACATATTGATTATTTCTAGTATCGTTTTTTACTCGTTCTAAGTAACTGGAAATGCCCGGGTATTTTGAAAAGTATGTCTTTATGAATTCAGATCCCTCTTCCCTGGTGAATCCCGTCTGTTGGGATATGCCGTGAGCAGATAGACCGTAAATGACACCGAAGTTTAGGACTTTTGCTATCCTACGCATGTCTGAATTAACGTCATTTATCGGCACTTCGAACATTTGAGAGGCGGTTGATGAGTGAATATCTTCTCCTCGTTTAAATGCTTCTAAAAGGCCTTCGTCTTGGGATAAGTGTGCGAGTACTCTAAGTTCAATTTGCGAATAATCAGCGGCAAACAAGAGATTATTGGGGGCATCGTCAGCGATGAATGCTTTCCTGACCTGTCGGCCTAATTCTGTTCTGACTGGAATGTTTTGCAAATTTGGGTCGCTGCTTGAAACTCTTCCTGTAGCGGAACCCGTCTGGTGATATGTTGTATGTATACGGCCAGTATTCGGATTTACTAGTTCAGGAAGACTATCAACGTAAGTCGATTTTAGTTTAGAAATTTGTCGATATTCTAGAATCTGGTCAACTACGGGGTGAAGTCCTTTCAGTGATTCTAGCGAATTAGCATCGGTTGAGTATCCAGTTTTTGTACGTTTGGTTTTGGGCAGGCCAAGTTCTTTAAATAATAGATCACTGAGCTGCTGCGGAGAATTTATGTTTACCGTGTGTCCTATACTCTGGTACAACTCCATTTCTGTCTCGTGCATATGCTGGTTAAGGTCGCCTGACATCTCGTGAAGAATACCGGAGTCTAATTTAATACCAGTTCTCTGCATATCCACAAATACAGGTATTAGAGGGATCTCAATGTTGTTTAAAATACTATTAACTGATTGAGACTGTAGTTGTTGTTCGAGGGTGCTTCTTAGGCGGTGAGTCATATCGGCATCGGCAGCTGCGTATTTTACGGCATCACCAATTGGGACCATATCGAACGTTATTTGTTTTTTCCCCGTCCCTATTAGATTAGATATGGGAGTCATTTCAATTCCAAGGATATCCAATGACAAGGGCTTTAGGCCAAGCCCCTGTTTCCCCAGAAGATGAGCGGCAATCATGGTATCGCAGTCAAGGTTGGCAACATTAATTCCATAGTTCGAGAGAACCATCAGGTCGTAGTTCGCGTTGTGCGCGCACTTTGATATATCCCCGTTTTCAAAGATTGGTTTTAATGTAGACAATACTTGATCTATATCTAGTTGAGAACCTTCGCTATGGCCTACGGGAACGTACCAAGCCTTTCCTTCTGAATGTGAGAAGCTAACACCTACGAGTTCGGCCAATAAGGGATTTAGGCTGGTGGTTTCCGTGTCAAAGGCGAATTCTCCAGATGCGGTTAGTGATGCTATCATGGATTCTAATTGGGGTTCGGTGATAACCGTTTGATATTCACCTTGTGCTATATTTGCTGGCTTTCCTTCGGTTGATGTTTCTCCGGATGAAATTGCTGCTCCCCCAATTGAAGGGATTCTAGGTACAGCACTATGGAATTCCAACTCGGTCAAGAAGTCTACTACATGTGCACGATCAAACTGTCCAAACTTGGCTGCAGTAAGGTCTAAGTCCACAGGTGCGGTAGTACATATCGTCATTAGTTCGCGATTCTCAAAAGCACGGTCTTTGTTCTCGGTCAAAGATTGCTGGACACTAGGAGGTTTAATATCATCTAAGTGCTGGTAAATTGACTCGAGGTTCTTATATTCATTAAGGAGCGTTATAGCCCTTTTTTCGCCTACCTTCGGGACTCCTGGAATATTGTCAGAAGAATCACCGAGTAGGGCTTTGAAATCTGGCTGTTGAGCGGCAGTTAAACCCATATATCTCGTTTCTAGTTCGGTTTCATCATAAACGCGCCTGTCTTGAATGCTACTCGCTAGGTCGACCCTGATGCGAGGTGAGATGAGTTGGAAAGTATCCCTGTCGCCGGTCAGGATGATTACATCTACGTCGCTTTGTTCGGCTTTCTTTGCAAGGGTTCCGATAATATCGTCTGCCTCATAGCCAGGTAATTCAAATATTGGTACTGAGAAGGCTTCCATTAACTGTTTCACTCTGCCGAATTGAGGTCTTAACTCAGGCGGAGTCGGTTGTCTTTGGGCTTTATATTGCTCAAAACGTTGGTGTCTGAATGTAGGAGCTGGGGTGTCTAATGCTATTACACAATGTGTAGGGTTCCACTCTCGGATCGCTCTAAAGAAGACGTTGGTAAATCCATATACACCGGTTACATCTTCTCCGGTTGTAGATACAGTAAGGTGCCTTTGTACGGATATTGCCCTAAATGACCTGTGTATCATTGCATGGCCATCCATAATCATTAGGACTTGCTTTTCGGTATCACTGAACAAGGGTAATGTTCTTGGATTATCGGGCATATTACACCTCTCTATCTATGCTAGAGGATGACTAGTAGTTACGTGGAGACATTATACAACAGGGCCAATTTACTACATACCCACCAATGCCATTAGTACATATGTCCACATCACTTAGATACTAAGTCCATATAATGGATGCTACAATTAACTCAGCTTCGAATATGAGGTAATTGCTTATGCCGATATACGAATATCGATGTTTGTCTTGTCATAAAGTATCTGAATTTTTGATGAGATTTTCGGCTAACCCTGATGATCCCGAATGTAAGTATTGCAATGACTCTAATATGGAGCGGGTAATATCTAAATTTTCACTGGGTAATTCGCCAAAGTCCGGACCGAATGGGAAAAATCTAGAATATTACAAAGACCCGAGAAATATTGGCCGTAATGTCGAATCTACGTTTTCACGGTACGGGATGGATGTTCCAGAATCCGTGAAAGATACTATTAAAAGCGCCCGTGAGGGCGATATTCCTGAGAGGTTTAATCAATGATGGATAACCATTTTAAAGAGTTTGTCCTGTCTTCAATACAGGGGTTGTTTTCGTTTTGCTTGACTAATGTCCCTGATAACACAATTTCGGGTCTAGTAGAAGAGGTTAACCAATCTCTAGAGTATCCTGGTCCTATTGATTCTACAAAAACAGCTTATATTGACTCCTCCGAAAAAGCCTTGTCGGCAGCGCTAGCTGTTTCTTCCTTGTTAGATGGGTTAGGGGATTCTGATGAATATATATCTGGTAATTTAACTATTGATAAAACTAAGCAAACTCTGGGCGTAATAACTTCTAAGCTTGGGGGTATTCTCAGGGCTGGGCAACGTGATCGTGTAAGAGGTCTATATGTAATTATTGACCCAGAGGTAACTGGTGGTAGAGATCCCTTTGTTATAGCTAAATCAGCTGTGTCAGGTGGGGCCAGGGTGTTGCAGTTGAGGGACAAAATTAGGGATAAAGGCGTTTCAATTGGTTTGGCAAATGATCTTCAACAGCTATGCTCACAAAATGATGTGCTTCTAATAATTAATGATCATGTAGATGTAGCTGTTTCAGTACAGAGTGGTGGTGTTCACCTTGGACAGACTGATTTGCCTCCTGGGCAAGCCAGGTCTGTATTGAGACATACTCAGTTGATCGGCAGGTCCAATAGGGAATATGATCAATTGATCGCTTCACAAGAAATGGACGTGGATCATGTCGCATTCGGACCAATATATGCTACGACAACTAAAACTACCGGCAGGGAACCCCAAGGTGCGGAAAGATTGTCCCATGCTCGTAGCCTTACGACACTGCCGCTCGTAGCAATTGGGGGAATCAATATTTCTAATATCGGACCTGTAATACATGCAGGAGCAGATTCTATTTGTGTTACAGCGGCTGTTGGTTTGGCGGACGATCCCGAAAAGGCAAGCCATGAGCTGGTTCAAGCAATAGTGGGTGCTGGGGGGAAAGTCTGATGTCTTCAGAGTATTACGCAGATTTATCTAAGATATTTACGGAAACTACCAATCAACTTTCCCTTCGTCATGGAGCCAGAGAGCAGGCGCTCTCGATATCCCGCGCAGTGATACGTCTATCAGCTAACGCTATCAGGGCAGTTCACAGGTCTGAGTTCGACGAAGCGGCAGCATTGATATCAGACGCAAGGCTTAAACTGAAAGAAACCGAGACTATTAAAGATCATAATCCAGAGATTTATTATGCAGGGTTCCTTTCGGATGCGAGAAAAGAGTTCTGTGAGGCCAATGTGACTTTGGCTATTATTTCGGGAAAAGCTTTGCCATATCCGGCAGATTTAGAAGTAGATGCTACTGATTATTTAAATGGGATTGCAGAAGTTATAGGAGAGTTGCGACGCTATATACTCGACGCTTTACGGCATGATAAATACGTTGAATTATGTGAACAATATATGGAGATAATGGATGAAATTTACGGGGTATTAGTCATGGTAGATTTCCCTGAAGCAGTTACTAACGGTCTAAGAAGAAGCACAGATGCTATGAGGGGTGTTCTAGAACGTACCAGGGGTGATTTGACTATGTCATTACGTCAAAGGCAGTTGGAAATGCAGCTCAAAGAGTGGGAAAATACTCATACGTAGAGACCGTGAAATCCGATATCCGGAAGGTTTTAATTAGAAATGAGGATTGTGTATTGTTAACTATTAGCTTTTTAGGTACTGGTGCTGGCAACTGTATTCATAGATCACACACTTCCATGGTTCTAGATTGGGGAAATGAGAGGCGGGTAATGTTAGATACTGGTTCTGGCAATTCAGCCCTCATAAATGGGGCGAAGCTAGGGATATTTTCAAGTGATATCCACCAGATCTTGTTATCACACGGGCATTTCGACCATATGGGTGGCTTGCCACATATACAGGGCAATCGTACTAGTGTTATTCCTGAAGCAAATCCTCTAAAAGTTTATGCTTCTGGTGTCACTTTGGCCCGAGTAAAGAAACTCTTTGAAGCTACTACGATTACCCATAAAATAGATGATCATGGAGCGTCAAGCGCTTCTGGAGAACGCCTGATAGAGTGGGAACCAGTCGATTCAGGTAAGGTATTGAAATTGGGAGAATCCATATCTGCGTACTCTTTTGAGGTAGATCATATTCCGGGTACCGTAGGGTGGCGTCTAGAATGTGATGGTGTATCCGTGGTATTTTCTGGTGATACACGCGTGTGTCAGGCAGTAAGTACTGCAGCTCAGGGTGCGGACGTTTTAATACATGAAGCACTTAGCACAGAAGATAGTTCGGAGCGCACTAAAAACCGTGGGCATTCCACTGCTGCCGAGGCTGGTCAAATCGCAAGTTCTGCCGGTGCTAAACGGCTTGTTATGACACATATAGATACTAAATTTCACTCGTGCACGGAAAAGTTGATTGAAGAAGCAATGCAATATTATTCAGGACCTATTCAGGTAGCCGATGATCTTACACAAATAGTTGTTGAAAGTTAGAATCTGTTTCCATAAATATACATTTGTGCTAGTCATGGTCAAACTTCAAGCTGTGGATAACTGCTTGCCAGCAAATTAGACCAACGATATGATAATGTAATGGATCCTAAAATTGTTAAATATGCATTAGGTAATCCCAGATCGATAATCGCAGAGACTTTTGGGGAACCGGGAAGACGAACTTTTAGATTAGTGATTGAATCTGGTGAAGCCAGGTCAGATATATGGCTTGAGAAAGAACAGCTGCTTCAACTAGGTGTTTATCTACAGGAAGCGGTTCGTACACTGTCAGATGATGAACGGGTTAAAGATAGCGTGCCCGGTGAACCCGTCTGGAGTGGCGGTGACGCGTTCGTTGAGTTTAAGGCTATACAAATGCAATTGAGCTACGATGTAGCGGCTAATTCCTTCTATCTCGTTGCTTATGAAAGTGACGAATCAGAAGAGGACTTGGCTTCAGTTAGTTGTTGGATTAATCCAAACCAGGCTCAACAGTTATTTGAAGAGTCGTTATCTATATGCGCCTCGGGTAGACCTCCTTGCTTTTTGTGTGGCTCCCCAATAGATCCAGAAGGGCATCTATGTCCTAGGGCTAACGGCCATGCGGTGTTTGAAAGCGGTTAATATGTTCGTGAGCGTCAGGGTAAAGTAGTGAAAGTCGACGACGCCACTTATCAGCTGCTGCATCATGGTGAGATTGTGTCATGTGAATTAACTCCTGCAGGCTCGAATTATACGTTTCTGGTTAAATTAACTCTGGGTGAGAGCAGTGGACTTGCGATTTATAAGCCGAAAGACGGCGAGGTACCACTATGGGATTTCCCTTCTGGAACTTTGTACAAAAGAGAATGCGCTGCGTATATATTGAGCGATATATTGGGGTGGGATTTTATACCGTATACAATTATTCGAGAAGGTCCGTACGGTATAGGTTCGGTTCAGCAATTTATTTATCATGATACGCAGAAGAACTATTACACTTTAGATGATTCGAATGCGGAGGAACTTCGTACTATTGCGTGCTTCGACTTAGTCGCCAATAATACCGACCGCAAAGCAGGGCATATGATTGTGGACGGTGAGGGGAAGGTATGGGGTATCGACCAAGGGCTTACATTTCACTCTGATACGAAAATAAGGACAGTTATTTGGGATTTTAGCGATGAACCTATACCGGAGAATCATCTAGATAAGTTGGAGACTTTTAGAAATGATTTGAGCAACCCTAATGCTAATATCAAGTATTTACTGGAATTGCTGTCTGAAGATGAAATCATTGCTCTAAACAGACGTCTTGATTGGGTTCTTGGTGAGAAGTTTTATCCTGGTATACCGGGAAGGCGGAGAGGATAAAGTCTTACCCGTTATTCGGAGTGGTTTTATTGTATTAACGAGAAGTCAAATTCTTCCAGGGTATCTACTACGCGGTGAGCTTGGCTTATGTCTAAATTCCTAGTGAAATAAGTCCTGACTGCTATAGTATGGGCGCCGGACGAAACTGCTGCGCTGATACCGACTGGAGAATCTTCTATTGCAATGCATTCTTGAGCAGAGAAACCGAGTTTCTTAGCGGCCAGAATGTAAATTTCAGGATTTGGCTTACCGTTTTCGACATCATCCCCCCCAAGAACAGCTTCGAAAGAATCTACTAGTCCTATAGAATTTAATTTCAGATATACCCATTCCCTTAGCGATGAAGAAGCGACTGCCTTTGGTATACCTAATTCCTTACAGGTGTTCAATAAATTAACTACTCCCGGCTGTGGCTCTATTTTTTCACTAAGAACCTCTTTTACAACGACATCATACATGTCGATATATTGAGGAATTGCCTTAGGCAAAACCCGTATATCTTTTAGGCGTTCCCATGTTTGATTTACCGTTGTGCCGATTAAATACTTCTCATTTTCAGGTTCTGATATGGGAGCTTCCCCTTCTTGGATGATGATCCTATTAATAGCGTCCAAGAAGAGGGGTTCACTGTCTATTAAGACTCCATCCATATCAAATAATATTGCTTTATAATCTGCCATGTGGTGATATCTCCTATGGGGCATTTTAAGGGTGATCTTGTACTATGAAGCAAGACGAGGCTTTAAATATTGCCCAAAGACTACTGCCTGTTTTTATATCCATTTCTGATAACGAAGTCCCTGTGATATTACATCTAAGTGGAATCCCCGAACAATTAAGGGTGATTTGGTACCCAGGTGAATTAGTATTGATTTCTGACACGGTCCCCTGAATTTGATTTCTCGCTGAAGAGTTTTCTATTTTATAATGTGCAAGGATTATATCTGATGCTCTTATGCCGATCGTTGTATAACCGCTTTCATGGCCTACTCCCAAAGGGACTTCTATCTGCGGTGAATCCATATTCCTTGGGACGCAGGTCATAGTTCCTTCTGCTGTTGAAGTATCGACAATATTCATTGGTATAAGATTTTCTACGCCTATTAGACTGGCTACACGTTCTTGGCCTGGGTGTCCGAGAACCTTAATAGGTTCCCCTTTAGCCAATGTATGGCCAGAGTCTATTACTTGGATTTCATCTCCGATTGCTACAGCTTCTTCTCTCTCATGCGTCACGACTATAATTGGAATTTTGGAGAATGTCAGGATTCTTCTAATTTCATTTAATATTGCACGTCTAAGCTCTGAATCCAGGGAGGCGAAAGGCTCGTCTAATAGTAAAGCTCTAGGGCTACTCGCAAGCGCCCGGGCTAGGGCTACTCGCTGTTGTTGGCCACCAGATATTTCCCATGGATACCGGTTCTCTAAACCAGATAATTGAAATTTTTCTAACAGGTCTGAGATCAACGCAGCCGATGAATCCTTAGAATGGCTAGATAAACCATAAGCTATATTTTTGGATACGCTCAAGTGCGGAAACAAATGGTATTGTTGGGTCAAATATCCTACCTTGCGTTTATAAGGTGGGACCCATATTTTCTGGTCTTTATCGAAAACTATGGATTCTCCGATCTGTATGAAACCCGATGATGGTTCTATTAGTCCAGCTATAGCTCGGAGTATCGTGCTTTTTCCGGCTCCTGACGGTCCGAATAACACTAAAGATTCCCCAGGGTTCACATTGATTGAAAGATCAAGTTCAAAATCTTCAATTCTGTATGTCATTTCTGCTGCTATCACAGATTGGCTCTCCAACTCTTATTAGCGAAGAAGCCTAATATGATTAATACTACTATTGAGGCAAGTAACAGTATCACTGACAAAGCCAAAGAGGCTCCAATATCACTTTCCATTGCTGTCAGTATCGCTAATGGCATTGTTTGGGTCTTTCCAGTTAGGTTTCCCGCAAACATTATCGTAGCTCCGAACTCGGAAATAGCTCTAGCCCATGCCAAAGCAAGTCCAGATAATATGGAAGGGCTTGCCAGTGGGATCGTTAACTTCCAGAAAGTTTGCCATGGGGATACACCCAGCGTTTGAGAGACATCCTCATAATCTGTGGACACTGACTGAAACCCCAATTTGGCGGCTCTGATATAAAACGGTGCAGCTACAAATATTTGAGCACAAATGACAGCCCCTGTTGTAAATGGCAAGGTTATCCCTACGCTATTCAGAACTGGTCCGAGGATCCCTTGCCGGCCGAAGGCCATTAGCATGGCCACTCCTGCTACTATGGGGGGAAGTATTATAGGAAGTTCAACTAGGCTATCAATGAACTTTAATACGAGACTGTCTTTTCTAGCCAATAGTAACGCGAATGGTGTTCCAATGATTACAACGATTACTATACTAATTATGCTTGTCACTAATGATAATTGAAGAGCTTGGATGGTAGTATCACTCAACAAACTTGCGAACAAGCCTTTCTGCTGAGCTGCTTTTACTAGGATTGCTACTACAGGCAAACCTATAAATAGTACATAAAGTAGTGTTACAGATATTCCCGCTGGCATCCATAGCGGATGTGATGAGCGGCGTTCAGTTTTTATTCTTGCGAATGTTCTGAGCATGAAGGCATTATACGCGCTGATAGGCCTTTCCTGTTATGGATCTTGTATCTTCTGGAACCCATATTTTTCAAGTATACCCTGTGATTTGCTAGACTTTAAGAACTCCATAAAGCCTTTTGCTAGTTCCTTGGATTCAGATTCCATCAGTATCGTGGCGGGATAATTTGCTATTTGGTTGTATTGATCTGGAATATTTATTATCCTGACCTTTTCTGATACATAGGGCAGGGCTGTATCACTAAGGTATACGAATCCTGCATCTGCTTCGCCAAGGACAACTTTCTGTACTACATTACGAACGTTAGTTTCTTCAGATACTATAGTTTGTTTTAATTTATCGGGATACGATTCGGATAGGCCAGGATGTTGGCCTAATTTCTGAATAATTGTATTAGTATAGGTGCCTGCAGGCACGTTAGTATGGGATACAACGACTTTTGTGCCTGGGGTTACGAGCTCACTTAACTCAAATAAACTAGTATTTTCTGAAGGTACTATGATTACTAATTGATTGCTAGCGAAGTTTTGAGGCCTGGATAGGGATAAATCCGATTGTGTAATACGATCCATTTGGATCCAGTCTGCTGAAGCAAAAATATCCGCATAAGCACCGTGTAATAACTGTGTGCTGAGTTGCTGGCTACCCGCGAAATTAAATATTACTGATACGTCATCATTTATATTCTCAAATTCGTTGGCAATTTCTCTGAAAGAGTCAGTTAGTGACGCGGCTGCAAAAATAATTAGGTCTTGATGTGGATTATCATGCTGAGAGTTAGTGGAGCAGCTTGCAGAAAAAAGAGATATTAATACGAGTAAGTTGAGCAGGATTTTTATTAACATTCTGGCTAGGGTTTCCCTTTAGAACTAATATTGTTTCTTGACGGCATACTTTGTCTACTGTCTAATTGTAATGGAAGACTATAGAAATGGATAACATGATACAAGGAGGACCTTTATGGCATTAGTTAAATGTGTTACTGAAATGGGAATGGGCGTAGACGTCCACGGACTAAATTACACCGGTGCGGCACAAAGGGCAGTATTTGATGCAATACACCACAGTAGTTTGGGTTTTCAGCAACTTATAGGAAAGACTGCTGATGATATGCGTGTTGATGTGACTATAGGCGTTCCCAAACCTGAGAAAGTAGACGGAGACGCGGTTCTGTCTGTCCTACCTCACGGGCACGGTTACATAAATGTGGTACAGGGCGGTTTGGAGGTTTTGAATCCTGCAGGGGATGATGGAACCTTGATTGCTAATGCCATCCTAATTGTTAGCTTTGATGATGGTAAATAATATTTAATCATCTCCACATGGAGTAGGCATAGAAATAGCCCACGAGTAATCGTGGGCTATTTCTATGCCTTTCTGTACGTTTCTTGGTCTAGCCGTGTCCCCTAGTGCCAAAGACTTTTGTCCCTCTAGTGAATATGCATCTTTTAATATTGTTGGTTAATTCTTGACCATCAACATTGTGTACTGATCCGAGATGATCATATACTTGGGTTAATACTTCGTCCTCAGACTCACCAATGGCTATGAACTTACAGTTTACTCCCACGGAACTAGCAGCCCCGGACATGAAATTATTGCATCGTGCATACATCTGCGGCATAGTGATTCCTCCTCAACTTTTTACCACAACTAACTCGATTGGTTTAATGAGTTCGCATTATACGACATTTGTGCGTCTATAGCACCACTTAATTTTACATGATCATCAGATATTTATCTAATGGTCATGTAACTCTTCGGAATGAGTATCTTGATTACCCCATCCGCCTCCCCCTGGAGTTCTTATACTGAGTATGTCACCGATCTCAACGTCGATAGTTTCCTTTCCAGACAGTTTTATTTCTTCATAACCAGATTTGAAAAGTACATTTTCCCCTGGATGTGCATGACTTCCTCCTAGTGCACCAGGTGGGGATAGTTTCCGTCTTTCTGAAAGTAAAGTCACGCGGGCTGGGCCAAGGAATTCAACGTCCCTTATTAGCCCATCGCCTCCGTTGAATTTTCCAGAGCCTCCAGAGCCTCGTCTTATAGCATATTGCTTAAGCCGCAATGGAAATGCGAATTCCAAGGCTTCTACGGGTGTATTCATAGTGTTAGTCATGTGGGTATGAATTCCTGAAATACCATCTTTATCCGGTCGAGCGCCCATACCACCGGCTATGGTTTCATAATAAACAAATGGTTTATCTCGTCCGAGGTCATGGCCGCCAATTAGAAGGTTATTCATAGTTCCTTGACTAGGTGCGGGCATCATTTCGGGTAATGCTTTCGCAAATGCAGCAAAAAGGACGTCAGTGATTCGTTGTGATGTTTCTACGTTGCCCCCCGATACGCCGCCGGGTGGTACGGGATTGACCAACGAACGTTTTGGAGCCCTGATACTTATAGGTCGTAAACAACCTTGGTTTGGAGGGGCTTGATCTCCGACTATGCAACGGATCGTATAAAGCACCGCTGAAACTGTGACCGCCTCGGGTGCATTTATACAACCTGGGCGTTGATCAGATGTTCCTTCGAAATCTACTGTTATTTCATCGCCTGAGATTGCTATAGTAACTGTTATAGGTACGGGTTCGTCAGTTAGTCCGTCATCATCCATATAATCTGTTACTGAATAATTTCCGTCAGGTATCTTCTCTATCTCAGTCCTAGTAACCTTTTCGGAGTAGTCGAGTAAGGCTTCCATGTGGCGTAATGTATTATTCATTGAGTAACGACTAGCTATATCTATAAGCCGCTTCTGTCCAACTTTTATAGAAGCAATCTGAGCGGTTAGATCACCTCTCCGCTCATGTGGGGTCCTAGAGTTTCTGCAAATGATCTCTATAATTTCATGATTTAGCCGATTACGCTTATAAAGTTTTAGAGGGGATAATATCAATCCTTCTTGGTATATCTCTGTTGATATTGGGAGTGATCCGGGAGTCATGCCTCCTACATCAGCGTGGTGACCACGGTTGGAAACGAACCCTGCTAGTACACCATCGACATGTACTGGGGCTACGAGGGTAATATCCGGTAGATGGGAGCCTCCTGCATATGGGTCGTTCAGTATAATAATGTCGCCCTGGTTTAGGTTGTCTGGGAATGCTTCTAGAGCAGCGTTTACGGACGCTGGCATGGCTCCCAAATGGACTGGTTGATGAGCAGCTTGCGCAACCATGTGACCAGCTGGAGTAAATAAAGCACAGGAATAGTCTCTTCTTTCTTTTATATTTGGTGAATATGACGTTCTCTGAAGGGCTACACCCATCTCTTCACAGATTGAAATGAATAAGTTTTTAAATACTTCTATGCTTATCGCATCAACGCTCATATGATCTCGCTGTCTTTAAATAACTAAATCTTAAATATTTGAAAGTTTTCCCAATATATCGTGATCTAGTTTAGAGTACTTGGGATATGCTAATTGGTAGTGTTCTATGCTCATTATGTCGCGCAGCATTTTTTCAGGTAATTGTTCAAACGGTCCATTAGGGTCGATTTGGGTTTTATGACAGTTTAAAGATGCTATCTTGGTATCTACGTAATCTCTAACGTCAACAATGGTTGTAACAACCTCATCTGGGGTGCCTAGATCATCCAGATTTTCACTGGCAAAAGGAGGTTTTATACCGAGCTCATAAAGTGTTTCCCAAACCCTTTGAAAATCTGATCTCGGAAAACATACGTAGTATAAAGCACTTTTTATACTCTTCTCACGGTGTACCATTTTAAGATATGCTTCGGTTGTATGACTACTGATGGTTTTATGGTCGGGATGCCCATATCCACCTGTGGGATCATGAGTCAATATTATATCTGGCTTTATATCTGAAAAGATTTGACTAACCCGACTGATAATCATATCTGGTTCAGAATTAATCAAAGCATTGGAGTGCTTATTGTCTTCCGAGCCTTGCATCCCCGAATCTCGGTAATTGAGAAACCTAAGATCGTGTATTCCCATAACGTTCATAGCGGAGAACAATTCTGATTTTCGTACGCGACCTAGTGTTTCTGGAGTTGCTAGATCTAGATCACTAATCTCCCCAACGTCTCCGTTAGTGGCACATACTATGGTTATCGAATGTCCGCGACTGGCCAGCATGGCTAAAGTGCCCCCGGAGCCAAACCCTTCGTCGTCCGGATGGGCAAAGACACCCACTATTCGCAAGTTTTCGCTTTTAGTATTCATCTGAACCACTAGTTTTTTTATTGTTATCCAATTTTAATAATAGGTTGCCATACGGGTCGACTGTTCCTGACCATTTAGGAGGAATAACTGTTGTAGTATCTATCTGGATAATGAGAGATGGTCCGACCACTTTATTGCCATTTGATAGGAGATCGCGATCGTACAATTTTGTACTTAATGGACCCTCTCTGTAATGTACTGAGTCTTCACTTATAATTGCGCTAGAGGAATCTGTTCCCTCATAAGGCGATGGGATATTCGACGGCTTTTCTACTTTGATAATTCCTCGTAAACGCAAATTTACTATTTCTATAGGCTCATTTTTGTCTGCATACCCAAATCTCTGCAAATGTGCTCGCTGAAACTTTGATGAAATTGATTTCATTAGATTTGCAGGCCTATCGAGTCTAGGGCAGTCGATTGTGATCTCGAATGATTGCCCAATATATCTAATATCGAGGAATCTCTGAAATTCCATATTGGAGCTATCTAAGTTTTCTCCGGTGAGTTCATCACTAGCAGTGTTTTCCATCCCCGAAAACTCTTCTACGAGTTGTTCATGATTGAGATCAATATCTTTGACCATTATTGTTCGGGAGTAATCTTTCACTATATCTGAAATTGCTACCCCAAAAGCAGACAGGATTCCAGGATACTTAGGGATGAGCACGCTAGATATCCCGAGCTCTTCCGCTAATTCGCATGTATGTAGTGGTCCTGCACCTCCGAATGGTACTAAAGTAAATTCTCTGGGGTCATATCCTCTCTCAAGAGATATACTCCTTATAGCTCTTTCCATGTGGGAATTTACAACCCGTATTATTCCCATGGCTACTGATTGAGGGACTATTTCCATATTTTCGCCCATCTGTTTTATGAGTGTTAGGCTCGCTGAATTATCTAAATTCATGGCTCCACCTAGGAAATGATCAGCGCGAATTCTTCCCAATACAAGATTCGCATCTGTAACTGTTATTTCTGTTCCCTTGCCATAACAGGCTGGTCCAGGGTCTGCGCCAGCGGATTGCGGACCAACGGTTAAAGCACCTCCACTATCGACTCGGGCTATAGAACCTCCTCCAGCTCCTACTGTGTGTATCTCTATCATAGGAACTCCAATTGGGTAACCTCCTATATTGGTGGAAGAAGTCTGCTGAATATGTCCTGGGCATAAAGATACATCTGTCGAAGTCCCACCCATGTCCAGTGTAATTATATTTCTAATGCCTGTTTCGCAAGCCACATGGAATGCGCCTACAACGCCGCCAGCTGGTCCGCTCAGAACGGTACGTACCGGTTCTTCGGATGCAAGGCTTGCCGTAATGCTCCCTCCAGATGATTGCATTATTCTTAATCCGGATCCTAACGATGTTTCCAGTTTTCTTAAGTAGCGGGACATTACAGGCCCTACATATGAATTTACAACTACTGTGGAGGTTCGCTCATATTCACGGAATTCTGGCAATATCTGGCTGGATACTGAGATAAATGGGGGATTTGGTATTAGCCGTAACGCGTCTAATACCATGCGTTCATTGTGAGGGTTAATAAATGAGAAGAGGAAGGATATGGCAATCGAATCGACGTTGGATTCTTGTATCAATGTAACCAGTGAATCGAGCGATTCTTTAGATATATCTTCTATTATCTGTCCGGTATGATCTACTCTCTCAGATATCCCAAATCGTAATTCCCAGGGAACTAGTGCTGGAGGGCGTTCTATACTAAGGTTGTATAAATCAGATCTGTTTTGACGCCCGATTTCCAAGACGTCTTCAAATCCCATAGTTGTAATTAACGCTGTCTTACTCCCGTTAGCCTCTAAAAGAGCATTTGTAGCTACTGTAGAACCGTGAATGAATTGTGATTTTTCAACACCCGCTTCTTTTATGCCTTGGTTGACCGCTATAGACGGATCCGCAGGAGTTGAGGGTAATTTGTGAATTTTGACAATACCATCCGATAATATCGCAATGTCAGTGAATGTTCCTCCTACGTCTATACCTACTATGTTGTTTATCATTGTCGTGTCGCCATAATCTATCCCTAAACATGATTTTCAGCACCATTCAATTATGCGTCCTCGATGGTGATACGTAGTCTTTTATTGATGCGTCCTTTACTTTCATGCCCTACGACTTTAATTCTACCCACTTCCTTGGTGTTAGAAACGTGAGTCCCTCCGTCGGCCTGAACGTCCAACCCTGTAATATCTATCGTCCTAACCTCTGTAATATTTTTTGGTAATAAGTTTATCTTAGTTCTTATAAGGTCAGGATGAACGTCCGCTTCTTCGCGAGGTAAATTACCAACAACAATAGGTCGATTTCGTGAAATTTCATCATTAACCGAGGCTTCAATATCGTGGGCAAATTGACTGCTTATAGATTCGAGCTCAAAATCCATTCTCGCCGAACCAGGCTGCATATCTCCTCCGGTTACCTTTGCCCCATAATCGCGCCATACTACTCCGCAAAGAATATGCAGTGCTGTATGTGTCCTCATAAGGAGGTATCTGTGCTCCCAGTTTATAAGGCCTGTTACTGATTGTCCGATGCTAGGTGTTGGACCGTCTGATTTATGAAATATATCTGTACCAGACCTGCCAACTTTAGATATTGAACATTCGGTGTCATCCCACTTAATGACTCCTACATCACTAGGCTGGCCTCCGCCACCAATATAGAACGCTGTACGATCCAATATTATCCCGTCATCAGTAACGTTAATTACTGTGGCTTCAAACTCTTTTATGTAAGCATCAGAGTGAAATAAAAGGTCGGTCATGGAGGGCCTCACTAAATTTATTTTTAGTATCTAGAATTATAGCAAACTAGGCTATGTATATGGCCAATTGGGGATATGTTTTGGTTGTTTTTGTTTCTATTGAATGACATAATATCGTCATTCTTATCCTGAACCAGCCCTGAAAATTATAGCCCGGATGAGAATGGAATGTTTAACATAGTGTTGCGGGGTGAGAGACGTATATGAAGCTTTCGTGTCTGCAGGAGAATCTGAGCAGAGGATTGGCGACAGTAAGTCGAGCAGTAGCGGCTCGGTCTACTCTTCCAATAACTCAAAACGTCTTAATCAGTACAGATCAATCCATGCTCAAGCTATC
>CAZVRK010000018.1:36882-38359 GCA_964629875.1 uncultured Dehalococcoidia bacterium
ATATCGAGGGTTGCTTTCGCTGCTGCAACTGAAGAATCTCGACCGGTATTGACTGGAGTCGAGTGTAAATTCCTCGGCAGTGCGTTCTCGCTTGCTGCAGCAGACGGGTTTCGGCTAGCTGTTCAACATGGAGTGTTGGACGCGCCTATTGAATCTGATACCACCGTCATTGTCCCTGCGCGAACTCTCAATGAGTTGGCTAGGCTGATTGGAGATCAAACTGATCCCATTCAGATTGTTATGACGGAATCAAAAGGCCAGATAATGTTCCGGTCGCAAGGACTAGAAGTAGTATCTCAACTTTTACAGGGTACTTTTCCTAATTACGAACAACTTATTCCTCAAACATATCAAACTAGAGCAATATTTGATTTGCCGGATTTGTTGCGAGCCACGCGTACAGCAGGTATTTTCGCCCGTGACGGTAGTAATATTGTGCGGCTTCAGGTGACGCCCGATCCTGGAGAAGAGTTTCCAGGAAAAGTCATTGTGTCAGCTAGCTCTGATGAGATTGGAAATAATCAAGATGAAGTAGATGCGGAAGTACTTGAAGGCGAAGAATCTAAAATCGCCTTTAACAGCCGATATCTGCAGGACGCACTGTCGGTGTTGGATAGAGGAAAAGTAGTTATGGAAACGACTACACCTTCAGCCCCAGGAGTCTTCAAACATATTGATTCGGATGATTACATTCATGTAGTAATGCCTATGTTTGTCCAGTGGTAGTAGGTCTTACGTTCTGATATGAAGTGATCTCAATTTAGCACTAGATGTGTGAAATTGCATATGATTTACTCCAACCGACTATTGATCTGGGTGGGATTTAATTAGTTGAATCTAGACGGTCTCCGAGGTAGACAATATCGGACTTTATAGCTTGTATGTCCGTGTTGTTGACTCCTATGCTGGAGTTCATGTTTTCTACGTCGGTATTCAATGTATCCAAGGCGTATTGTAGGTCATAAGGGATCAAAGATCGTACTTCGTTGATTTCTTGCTGCAATATGTTTATGTACTCAGTGTCATTCAAAGTTTGCATTTCGGACTCTAAAGATTCTATGCGATACGATAATTCGTCCCGAATTGATGATGTTAGTTCGTTAACTTGAGTGTTGACCTCTTCTATTCGGCTGTCGATGTAGGACGTTTGTGAGCTGGTCTCTATATCAAATTGTATGGTTTCTATAGACCTCCATATTTCTTCTAATTGAGAATTAAGATCAGTGACTTGGTCGGTTAGTTGCAGCTGGCTATCGTAACCCAACGATTCAATCACCCCTGACATATTTTCAAGTTGAATATTGATTTGAGCAAGATCGTCGGACCATTTCACTTCATCTACATACCCAGCTGAATTTATGGATTCCAAGTTGTTTCTCAGGTCTTGCATTTCAGATTGCAAGTTAGTGAATATGGTTTCGTCGCTGTTTTGATTTGTGTTTTGTATAGATTCTATGTATGTGGCAGTCTCAAAGAG
>CAZVRK010000019.1:0-36951 GCA_964629875.1 uncultured Dehalococcoidia bacterium
AGAAGACGGCGGCGGTAGGGTCGGTTCTGTTCTTACTTCAGCAACGGTCTTTTGTCTTTCTGATCCTGCAGACGGGCTGGCATCTCCCCCACCACAAGATATTATAGGTATCATAAGAAGCATAGATATTAATACTACTGGCAAAATCCTTTTGGTATTACATTCACGAGACCAATTCATAACAATCGCCCCTCCCATGCAAACAGATAGTGAATATTTTCATTGGTGCCAAGTTATACAATGTATTATATTTTGTGTCAATACTTATTATTCGTATTTGGAATAAACCAAGCCAAACAAAATGCGACTTCCAGTAACGAAATTACGTTATACGGCGACGGTTTTAGTAATTTACAGAGTTTTTCTTTATCTACTGAACAATCTACAGTGAAAATTTCGCGCATTTAAAGACTAGCTAGGCCAATTAGATCCCACCAATTATTATGTTGTCAGGCAACTATCGTTGATTGCTAGAAACCACGCATATCTTTATGATAGTCAATATTTGACAAGTAAATTAGGAGACACAGAATGGCCAACAAACCTTATATAACATCTGCCCAAGCCAGTGCCGCCATGAAAGCAATCCTAGATGAAGCTACCAATCCTTTTGTGAAGCAGATTGCAATCGCAATTGTAGATGAAGCTGGCCTTATGGTTGCTTATCACCAAATGGACAACGTAAGGCTCTATGCTCGTAGACATGCTTTTCGGAAAGCATATACAGCCGCTGTCATGGGAATGGATACAAGTGCCAATGGAGCCCAACTGCTGGAAAGGGGGCGAACGGTAAGTGATTATGGAGACCCCAATTTAACCCCCGGAGAAGGTGGAGTTGTTGTACTCTCCAGTGATGGAATCATTATGGGTGGAATCGGAGTCGGCGGATATATAGAACGGGACGAAGAATTAGCGGCTATTGGTTTAAAGGCAATGAATATACAGTAACCTTACTAGCTGTAACCTTGTTAAAGGAGCCATACACCGATGAAATTTAGTAATTTCTTGTTTCCGGAAAGTCGTTCACCTGAAAACGACCTTACTATCATCGAAGACTCACTCAGGGAAGCTGTACTATGCGATCAATTAGGATTTGATGCGATATGGCTAGCAGAACATCATTTTGATGGAGGGTGTGCATATGTTGACCCCGTCACATTCGCCTCTGCCATTGGCGCTACTACAAATAACATTAAAATAGGTTTCGCGGTTGCCCAGATGGCTCTCCATCATCCAACGCGCTTTGCAGAACAAATAGCGTTAATAGATAACATCACCAAAGGGAGAATGATTGTTGGAGTAGGCAGGGGAACCGCATACAACTTCTATGAATTCAGAGGTTACGGAGTAGACCCTTCAGAAGCTCAAGCTAGGTTGCTGGAGTTTGAAGAAATTCTAGTAGGAGCGTGGACCACCGAGAACTACAAACATTCAGGACAATTTTGGGAAATTGATCTTCCTATCTTACGACCCCAAGTTTATCAAAACCCTCACCCTCCAATTATAAGAGCATGCTCAGGGCTCGAGTCTACTTTGGAAATGGCTAGGTTGGGACGGCCTTTTTTAATGAACATTCAATCAAATTCTGTGACTATCGATCGAATCAACCAATATAAGCATACAATGCTCGCTTCAGGATTCTCCCACGAATACGTAGAGGACAAATTGTCTCAGTCCTGGATTTGGCGCAATATATTTGTAGCTAATACTGATAAGGAAGCCGAAGAACTTGGAATACCCTGTTTCAGAGATATGAGAGCGTATTTATCCGGTAACAGGCAAAGATTTAACACGTCTGAAGAGCTACAAAATCAAGCTTCCACAACCACAGGAGCAGCTAGAGATTCAGTAGATCACGGTCTCATTTATGGTTCACCTGAAAAAGTGGCTGAACAACTTAAAGAACTTAACTCGACAGGAATCGGTGGTATAATCATCCACTTTCGCCTAGGGCCCATGTCATGGGAGGCCACCGAGAACAGTATCCGACTTTTCTCTGAGAAAGTGATCCCATCACTGCGATGAGTGAGTCCATTTAGGATACCCATTCGCACGGATCAGTTCTACTAGGAATCTGATGTTATATGGATCTATGCAATCAGTATCGTCATTCCGTGTCCACCCTAGTGCAACAAACGTATAGCGAAACAAGCACAATCTTTACTTGCATTTAAGTACTATCACTGATAACAAATATCAGTGATAGTACTGTTCATAATCTACTTAAAGTCACACGGTTTTATTATTTGTGCCAGTGACTGAATCATCATATTATCCTGTCCCGCTTGACCAGGATTTTCTTTCATGGCTTTAATTTGTCCAGTTACAGTAATGGTATCTCCAATTGAAATAGCAGCCGCCTTTTCTTCATCATACCCGGAAGCTTTACACATCACGAAACCTAGTTCGCCATCAGTCTCACCGTCAAGCACTACTTCTAACGTTCCACGGACGTCGTCCATCCGGGTCACCACCCCTGTGATATCAGCAAACTTAGCAAAATACTCTTTAATATTCTTTTTAGGACTATTAGAACTGATACCTTGAACCAGTTCTTTTGCAGTTATAACCATCGGAGGCTCCGACGATTCTGACAGGGTAGACGGGGCGGGAAGACTTTCCTTCTTAGCAGCAGCAACTTTATCAGCAGGAGAGCTAGTATCTACGGGTTTAGTAGGCGCACTAGCATCAGTACCACCGGAACAACCCAAACTAACTAACATCACTAACAATGCCGAAGATAACAAGATATTTTTCCAACAAAATGCCAACTTAGACACGCTATCCATTACCGATTCCTCGCAATAATTTTAATCAACTGATACATTCTACGGTAGAGTCCATTTAGTATCAAGGAAATCAATCGGTTATTGCGAATGCTTATTGTTGCGATCTGATCTATATTCATTGCACTTTTGACCACTAAGGAACCAGAACGGACATTTACACTATACAATCGCTCGCATTTCGACATAAATGTACTGAAAGACAGATCCTCAATAATACCCTGAGCCACCTATCTAATAACATAAATCTAATTAGTGGAATGACCTTAGCCCGAGTTAACTTATATCCCCAAATTGAGGCCGGTTAATAAACGACCGGTCTAGTTTCCTTTGCTACTGAAAAGTCCCCGTAATTTTGCCCAAAATCCCTTATCATTCGACTCGGACGCCATAACATCATTACTGCTAGGGGTTTGAATTTCTTTCTCGTGTTCAACATCTGAGAGGTCGTGCCCAACCTCAAACGACTCCTTACATCTGCGACATCTCCATGAGTCGGAAGTTTTGCGATAGTAGCAATTAGTACTACCACATTTAGGACAGTTTGCTTTTGTAGTCACGATCCGTTACCCCCTTTTGGACAACCAAACTTTCTGCCACAACCGAGTGGTAGGCAATTTCCGAGAACTATGCCTACACTTGTTTGGAGTAATACAGTAACTTTTATTCAAATACCTATTTTGTCTTTATTTTAATTTACAAGGTTTGACTATTTGGCCCTTTGCCTCGCCGCCACTACCTCTCACATTACTGCCTAACTCATCTCCAGACCATTCCGCGAGAGCTTTTATCTGACCTACTACTGTGACAGTACTACCAGGGCTTGCAGATTCTACATCTTCAGGGGTGTATGGATTTATTCTGCAATTTATGTAAGTTAATACGTCGTCATATTTGCCATCTAGAGTAATTTCCAGGGACCCTCTTTTTTCGTCAACTCGTTTTACTTCGCCGGTAATATCTGCATATTTACCAAAGAATTCCTTAATGTTTTTCTTTGAATTATTCTTATTAAGACGTTTAACCAATTCTACGGCGGTTATCTGTATATTTTCGCTTTGCTCTTGTTTAATCGAAGAGACCGGCGGTAATTTCTCTTTAGCTTGTTCTTTAGCAGCTATCTGCCCAGCTCTCGACTCTGCGACAGCAGTCTCAGAATCTCCACCCGAACAAGCTACCACCATTGCCATAAGTGCCAAGCTACCTAAAATTAACAAAGTCTTTATTATTCCATAACGATAGTTTCCGGCCATGGTAGGTCGCCCTCCACAAAAGTAAAGAATTTCGGAGCATTATTACACAATATTGAACACATGCCAAAACATCAAATCCCATCCAGGGATGATTCTCACCCCGAACACGGTCAATTTATCACTGAATTTAAGTTGATCATCTTGGAAAGCGCACCAGATTATGTTATATGTTTCACTGCAATGAAAAGTCTTATAAGGGAGCTACATTTTGAATATAAAGTACAACCATCTTCACTTTAGAAGTGCCGACCCTGACGATGCTGCCAAATGGTATTGCGATAACTTCGGAGCGAAAATCACTTCGGAAAGACCTTTGTCGACCACTAAGTCCATTCAATTAGAGTTAAATGGCGATCATCTTATGACAATTTCCGGAAGAGCCGAGGGAGAAGACCCAGTCGCTGGTTCTACAGAGCCCAGATATGGACTCGACCATTTCGGATTTGAAACCGACGATCTCGAAGGACTAGCTAAACACCTTAAATCTAATGGGGTTAAATTTAACTGCGAGCCTTGGACCATGCCTTCAGGTTCTATGGTAGCTTTTGTTGTAGCTCCAGACGAAGTCTCAGTAGAGCTCATACAGAGGCCAGAAGGTTACACACCGTAATCATCTGATCTATTGGTTTTAAAACTCTAGAAACTCTCTGATAGAAGCAAAGCCCCCAGGAAATTACTCCTGGGGGCCTATTTTGTGCTCAAAACACTGGTAGCGCATGGGGGATTCGAACCCCCGATCTCCGCCTTGAGAGGGCGGTGTCCTGGGCCGCTAGACGAATGCGCCACCTATATAACCAGCTCATAATCGGCCCATAAACTGGTATTGCAATTCTATCAAAGCAAGTTTCCAGTGTAAACGAGTGTCGGACAAGAGTGAGATTGTTACTTTTGCTCTAGGAGAAATGCCACCAAAGCATTTACTTCGTCTTCGGTGAGCCGAGCAGTAATGGCCGCAGTCATTAGATTCGGAACTGAACGTTCCACTCCTTCAGGCACAAACGCTTGGGGCTCGCGGATAGACTCATAAAGATAATCCTTCGCAGAAACTCCTGGTTGTCGAGTTTCAGAGTCTGTGCCTATATACGTCAACTCAGGCCCCACCATACCAATCGCCGTAGGAATGTTTTCTATCTTATGACAGGCGACGCATCCACCAGTACCGGTGAAAATATCGTACCCCTGTTTCACAGGATCTCCCACGCTTTCCACCTTAGCGGGAGCCTTTGTGGCGATATCCTTTACGACCTCAGCAGTAGGAGCAATGGTAGGCTCCTGTACCCTTACAGGCTCAGTTTGCGCCGAAGCACATGATACTGTAGCCAATAATATTCCTAACAATACAACTAATAGAGATTTTTTCATGCTGGTTGTTACTACTCCGTAATTAAATAGATACACTATTGTGATTATAATCACAGACTATTCCCTAAACAATCGATTACCAAGAGGGAGCCGAATGCTAGTGGTAGACTAAACTATCGATTATTGAATATTGAAATCTTTTCGGCCAAACAGTAAGGGAGCTCAGATGGATTTAGGTAAATTTCCACCACAACTGCTTGAAACGCTATTGGAAAATATCACAACTGACGATCCAAGAGTTCTTACAGGACCACGAGTTGGCGAAGACTCCAGTGTGATAGAAATGGGAGAACATTGCTTAGTAGCCACGAGCGATCCCATTACATTGGCTACAGAGGATATTGGATGGTATGCAGTTCACGTCAATGCTAATGACATTGCCTGCAGCGGAGGAACTCCCAAATGGTTTCTTCCTACACTCCTAGTTCCTGAGAGCTACTCGGAAGAATCAGCTTCTGCAATATTCCACCAGATCCATGAAGCCTGCTCAGATATAGGAGTAACAATCATTGGAGGACATAGCGAGGTATCTAGCGGTATCAAAACCCCTATTGTAGCCGCCACAATGCTTGGAGAAGTTCAAAAAAAAGACATTATCAGAACCGGCGGAGCAATTGCCGGAGACAGCATCGTACTCACTAAGGGAATCGCCATAGAAGGCACTACAGCCCTGGCTAACGACTATGAGACCAACTTGAAGGATCTAGGCGCCTCTGAGGAAATTATAACTCGCGCCAAAGCACTCCTGAAAGATATAGGTATAAGTGTACTACGAGATGCGCAGGTAGCGTGCTCAGAGTCAAAAGTTAATTCAATGCACGACCCCACAGAGGGCGGTTTAGCCACGGCCTTACACGAACTCGCTTCCGCATCAGGACTAGGTATTGCAGTTGAGGAAGGTAGCATTCCTGTTCTACCAGAATGTAAAAGTGTATCAGATCTCCTTGGACTAGACCCCTTGGGTTTACTAGCTTCAGGTGCCTTATTAATCACTCTTCACTCAAGCGAAGTACCTAAGTTGCTCAGAGCATTACAGTCTGAAGGTATTACAGGATGGGAGATAGGCCAAGTACTCGACCAGGAAGAAGGATCAATAATGATTGGAAACAAAGGAGAAGTCGACCTCCCTGTATTTTCCAGAGATGAACTGGCGAGGTATATATCCTCATTACAACGGTAGATGTACTTTATCGTGCTTGGTACACAGAAATCGCACCAGTTAATTGATCTAGGGTAACGTTACCACCGGTAATTACCAAGACTACTTTTTTACTTAGAATGTCGGTTTTTCGTTTTATGGCAGCCGCTGTACCCGTAGCACCAGCACCTTCCGACATAGTATGTGCTTTCTCTATTAGCAACCCCATGGCATACCTAATATCATCGTCCGAGACCAACACGAAATCATGTAATTTATGACGCATGATTTCCTGAGGCAATTGATATCCCGAACCTGTAGCTACTCCTTCGGCAAAGGTAGCCATTGGAGATTGCAACAACTGGCCTTCTCTCCAGGATAAATATCCAGCTGGAGCTGAGTCAGATTGAGCAGCCCATACCCGTATATCGGGGTTTATGGAATTGGTTACGATACAGGCCCCAGCCACTCCACTTCCACCGCCTAACGGGAGGAATATATCATCAACATCAGGAAGTTCCTCAATTATCTCCAGAGTTTCAGTGGCTACTCCTGCGATCAATAATGGCTCATTTACAGGATGCACATACCTGTACCCATGCTTCTCGGCTAATTCCTCAGCGTGAGATCGAGACTCATCAAATGTCTTGCCAAAGAAAATCAGTTCTGCCCCCAATGCCCGCATTGCGTTAACCTTCAAGGGATTTGCGTTCTCTGGCAGAGTTATAAACGCCTTAGCTCCGAAAACATTACATGCATTCGCTATTGATTGGCCATGGTTTCCAGTAGATGCTGTAATAACTCCCAACTCACGCTCCGCGCCACTTAAGTTAGCTATAAAATTGATCCCACCCCTCGCTTTAAATGCACCCAAAGGCATGTGATCTTCATGTTTCAGATAAACTTCCGCACCTAAAAACTCACTTAGTCCGGCTGAGAACTGCAAGGGCGTTCTGGGTAAAAACCTGCCAACAATTTGCCTAGCTAGATACACGTCCTTTAATGTTGGACTCGTTAACTGTACCATCAATCACATCCGTACAAACGATTCGTCTGAAACACTACCGCTCCCCGACATTTAGCCGAGCTTTAATTAGTAACACTCCAAGCACCCCAAGTATAACCGCCCCAACCCCAATACTGAAAACTAATATCCTCCCCTGGATCACATCCACCACAGCATCCCCAAACCAGAAAATCACTACGCCTATCAGCATGAATCGCAGTCCTCGGCCCACTATAGACACCAACACCAATTTAAGGACGGAAAACTCCATAACCCCAGCTCCCACCGCGAAGAACTTGTATGGAATCGGACTTATAGCCGCCACTAAGATCGCCCACGAGCCATATCTACCAAACATACCCTCTACTTTTGCGAACCTATCCTCCCTCAGCATCCGAACTGCCAGCGGACGCCCAAGTTTAAACCCCACCCACCAACCGACTACCCCGCCCAACACGGACGCGACAGTACACACCCCTCCGTAGACTAAGGCCAACTCTGGTCTCAGAAACGACATCGCCAACAATAGCGGATCAGCCGGAAAGGGATTGAAAACAGCCTCCGTCGCCGCATTCCCCGCAAGAACCACAACTCCCCACGGACTCCCAGAAAAACCAAGCATCCACTCGGTTATGATGTCAAACATCCCAACCCCCATTTCACCAAAAACTCGTAATTTAATCCCTTTGCTAACACCACAACTACATTGTACTGTAGTTACTAATTTACAAAACCATGTTCTGAAAAGTTTTTAAAATAATTTAAAAAGTTTCCTAGCTTAATATTGACAATTATTAGAACACGTGTTATTGTACCAGAGATATCAGATATCTAGGGGATTTCAGTAGATCAATAAATTCGGAGTTTTACGAGGGGAAGTTATGGCAAGAAAGACGAAGTTAATGGTAAGAGTAGAGGAGCAACACCAGAGGCCGTTAGAAAAATTGCTTCCAGAGATGGTCAATGAAATGGGTCTGTCAGCTACAGCAGATGAGTTAGGATTAAGCAAGGCCACCTTGGGATACTGGTTACTCAAGCTTGGTATAAATGTACGACGAGTAGCTTTGGCTCCAGGAGAAACTTTGGAAGTAAAACGAATTAGTTAGTGCATTACTTAACTAGTGAGGACCTTCCCATAAACGCTAATACATATCTGTAGTATTAAAATTAGATAACTTCACCGGAACGAATAAGGCGGCCAATCGGCCGCCTTATTCGTTGTAATATGAATATATAGGTACACTGAGTCATTTATGAACAGCAAAAGGGCTCTACGGCAAACTCAGAGGATCATTTTTCGAATATGTCTTCCGGAAGAAATGCGGACACTGTAACATTCGGAAGATCTACGGCATTACTAATTTTTAGATCCACAGCAACGCTACAGATTATGTAAGCCTGTTCCCGTGTCCAACCTCTCTCCTGCAAAAGATCTATCATGTTCAAGAGGGCGTTCTTGGCTGCCAAGGTTATGTCTTCACCTTCCTGTATTCCGTCATCAGTGATCGGCATGCCAGTAGTAGCGATGAAATTCTTGGGCGCAGCCCATTCCGGCGGCAAAAAGTAACCTGGATGTGAATATCTCGGAAAAATTATAGACCTCTCTTTTGCCAACTGTTTATGAAGCTTAAATCTAACTGATGCAGTAGCTCCCATTTCTATAGCAGTGATACAACATTCGGAATCACCTTGGGCAAAATGTCCATCCCCAACTGAATAAAGCGCTCCATCAACGTTCACGGGAATAAATAGCTTAGAAAGCTTAGTAAGTTGTTTAGCATCTACATTGCCGCAGTTTTCTCTGGGCGGCAATGTACGCAAACCTTCTTCAGAGATGTACCCCCCTGGTACAGCATCTTGAGGATCAGGAAGATGTGCTATTCCGCCTCTCTTTACAAGGTCAGACTCTCGAGCGCTCCATTTTTCCATTTGATCATGAGACGGTGCGATACCAGCTGTTCCCATAAATGAGCCATTGAATATCTTTACTCCCGGCAGTGATTCAGTTGTTGCCCATTCGTTTTCGATTGTCCAATGAACAAGATATGGTTCCAGAAAATAATCTCTCAGGAATCCAGAACCTGGACGGAACCTCGTCCACCCATAAGGTTGTGGAACAATGTCTAAATACTCAATTTCCAAGAGATCTCCTGGTTCAGCTCCATTTATGTAAACTGGCCCAGTGAGAGGATGTGCGACCTTAGCATCTAGCCCAGCTAGATCGTTGGGTCCCATATGGGGATTGATCTGGCCATCAGCAGCATCCCTAGTCTCAAGAACGACTTCTTCATCAACCTCTACTTCAAGTATAGGTTCAATATCTGGATGCCACCGATTATGCCCTGTACCCGGTTCATCTTTCAGTCGTTTTGACCTATCAATATGAACGCTCTTCATTTTTCCCTCACAATAGTTTCAAGGTGCCAATGCCTATAACTCTTAATTAAATTGATTCATCCCCAGATTACATAGACCAGTCATCTGGTAGGTCCGGCGTTTTCATAGGTTTGATCATTATCTCAACCAGAGCGGCTTGACCTTTTTCAGTTGCCTGTATAGCTCGTTTGTATGCTGGAATTATCTCATCGGGGGCTTCAATTCTCTCCGAATATGCCCCTAAACCCCTAGCAACTTCACTAAAGTTACCACCCAGTTGAGCTATTTCAGGTGGGGTCCCAGATGGCTGATTCATACCCATCATACCGCCGCCAATACCTTGATTATTGATTACTATACTTAATATTGGCAGTCCCATTCGGACCGATGTTTCTATATCCATACCAACCATCCCGAAGGACGCATCGCCCAACAAATGAACCACCAGTTTGTCAGGTCGACCCAATTTTGCCCCTATAGCAGCCCCCAATGACCATCCCATCGGAGCCATTCCACCCATAGCTACAAAACTTCTAGGATCCGAGGAAACCCAGAAAGGAGTCATATACCCACGACTTCCCCCAGCGTCATGGATAGCTATAGTATTATCAGGATCAACGGTTCTCATTAAGTCATAAATGACTCGATATCCATTTGTAGGAGTAGAAGCGTCAGTGAACACCGGCATCCATTCTGATAGCCATTTATCCTTAGCTTGCTTTATTTCTCCAGATATTTCCGGTTTGATACCGCGCTCCTCATTCCCTATCCTATCTTTTACCGCGTCAATCAGGTCCCTTAACGCTAACTTGGCGTCAGCTAGAATCGGAACGTCGGCCTGATATATTTTATTTATATCTGATTCGTCCGCATTGATATGGATTAGTTTCACATGTTCTGGAATTGGCCTACCATCAGTCCCGTTGGGTAAACGAAATGAATTTCCAACAGCTAGGACTACATCCGCTTTACGATTAACATGTAGAGCAGGTCCGGATGCATATCTACTGCGGGGATATACTCCACCACCCACAGAAAGCGGATGATTTTCTGGGAAAACACTCTTTCCCAAAAGAGTCGTGGCCACCGGCATAGACAGCAACTCAGCCAGTTCTCGCACCTCATCGGAAGCCCCTGCCCAAAGAGCACCACCCCCAGCGTTAAGTATGGGATATTGGGCGTTAACCAACAAATCCGCAGCCCTCTCTATACTTTGCACATCTGGGGATGATCTTGTACCAACTCCTACTGGTTTATATTGCAAATTCTCATCGGGCGCCTCTGCATTCATAACATCTTGAGGCATTTCGATAACCACAGGACCTGGTGACCCCGAGCGAAGTGCGGTAAAAGCACGCCGCATTATTCCTGGTATCTCGTCAGTACGAGTGAAGGTGCCCTTCCACTTAACTACGGTATCAAAAATACTGGATGATATTTCTTGTTGGTATTCCTTACCGAGATTTCTCAACGGATGTTGCCCCATTAGAAGGAGTACAGGAACATTATCTGCATAGCAGCTGGCTATGGCCGTTAAAGTATTCGTTGCACCCGGGCCCACACCGGCCATGGCTACTCCAATTTCGCCTGTTGCTCGAGCGTAACCATCTGCAACTTCAACTCCGAGACGTTCGTGTCTCGTAGCAAATGCCCTAATACTGGAAGACTCCCTTAGCCCAGGCCATAATGGAGCCAACCCCCCGCCCGAAAACCCAGTTATATACCGAATTCCTTCTTGCTCCAAAGCTCTGATTACCGCATCGCCACCGCGCATAATAAACTCCTTACGTTATGTTAACTACATAGGGTACGTAACGATATATGGGTTTCTGAACGGATTCTATGCCTTGGGATACCCATGGTCAACGGCGATAATTCGAATCATAGTACACGCCAATGCGTTTTTTAAGTTTTGGGTATCCCATCTTGACCGAGCTAGACAGCGAGAGTTATCATCCGTTGGCTACCCCGTACATGAAGAAACTAGATATCAGGAGTACTCTCAAATGGCTATATGGACGGAAAGTCAACTCGCTTCAATCGATAAAATGCTGAATCCAAAATCAGTTGCTATAGTAGGAGCTACTCCTCGTATGCAATACGGTGGGCGAATGCTAAACGCTATGCTGAAAGCCAAGGACGAGATAAAGATATATCCGGTAAACCCAAGATACGAAGAAATAATGGATACCAAGGCTTATCCTAGCGTCAGTGATCTCCCAGAAAGCCCTGATCTAGTCGGGATAGTAGTCCCGTACAACCATGTATTGGACGTATTAAAAGAGAGTAGAGACATAGGAGCTAAATCCGCAATCGTAATATCTGCTGGTTTCTCAGAGCGTGGCGATGATGCCAGACACGATCTTCAAGGAGAACTGGGAGCATTCGCACAAGAATCCGGAATAAGAATATGTGGACCCAACTGTTTAGGATTGGCTAACGTCAGGGACAATATATGGGCAACGGCCTCTTCTCGAGGGGCAGATGGACTCACGGGGCCCATCGGATTAGTTTGCCAAAGTGGAGCGTCAGCTTTTGGTCCATTTTTAACTCGAGCCGTCGAAGAAGGTATCGGATTAAGCCACATAATATCTACTGGGAACGAGGCTGATTTGGATTTCTGTGATTTCGCACGGTATCTACTTGATGACGACGGCGTCAGAGTTATCGCAGGTTTCATAGAAGGATTCAAGGATGGTAGAAAGTTTACTGAACTGGCCAAGCTAGCTGCTGAACGCGGAAAACCAATAGTATTAATTAAGATTGGACGATCCGATCTGGGCACCAGGGCCGCCAAGTCTCATACCGCAGCCCTTACAGGAGAGGATGCCGTATATGACGAAATATTTGCCCAATACGGTGTTACCAGAGTTCAGGATTACGACGAACTATTAGAAGTATCACAATTGTTAGCCCAGTTGCCAAAACCACAAAAGAGCGGGATATCTGTAGTTTCACATTCAGGCGGGATTAGCTCCTTGACAGCAGACATGTGTGGCCAAGCTGGTCTTGATCTACCGGTTCTGACACAAAAAGCAGAGGACGGTATAAACGATATACTAAAAGGCTTCGGATGGGCTGCCAATCCATCTGACGTTACGGGATTCGCTAACAGTGACTCATTCCCAGACATAATGGGACATATGATCAATGAACCTGAAGTAGGAAACCTAGTAGTAGCGAGTGCAGGCGGAGATGCTCAAGCAGAACAAGTAATAGCGCTTCGAGACGCTAGTAATAAAGGAATTGCATTTCTATGGACCGGTACGAGAGGAGCAACAGATGGTCTTAATAAACTAAAGGCTGCCAATATTCCAGTATTTTACGTACCTGACAAACTAGCCCTAGGATTAAGAACACTTGTGGGCTATCACGCATGGCGAGACACGAGACTTGCAGATGGATTCGGTGAAGCCAGCGATATGAATAAACATCAAAGTGATAAATTAGAAGAGTTCAAGTCTCTGAGTAGATCCACTTTCACCGAATTCGAGAGTAAGCAACTTATATCCGCTTGGGGGGTCCCCACAACAAATGAATCAATCGCAACCACTGCAGATGAAGCTGCCCAGATTGCCGCAAATATAGGCTTTCCTGTTGCTATCAAAATTGACTCTCCAGATATACTTCATAAAACAGAGGCAGGCGGGCTAAAACTTGGTATAAATACCGAAGAAGAAGCGCGAACAGCATTCAACGAAGTCGTAGGTAACGCGAGCCAGTATAATCCTAATGCAAAAATAAACGGCACACTGATACAGGAAATGGTTCAGGGGGGCACAGAATTCATAGTTGGCGTCTCTTACGACGCTCAACTTGGCCCTATTATTCTCTTCGGCACAGGCGGGGTAATGGTGGAAGTGTACAATGACGTCGCCCTAAGACAGTGCCCTATCACTCCTTCAGAGGCCCGAGACATGATCAAGCAGGTACGGGGGTCCCGGTTGCTCGAAGGCTTCAGAGGGTCGCCAAAAGGTGATATAGACGCTTTAGTCTCAACTCTTGTTAACATTTCGAATCTAGCGGTTCACCTTGATGGTAACTTATCTGAATTAGATATAAATCCTCTGATGGTTTTAAACGAAGGGAACGGGGTTAAAGCAGCGGACGCACTAGTCGCATTCTAGTGTTCAGATCGAGACCGGCACAGTGTGCAGAGGCAAGCGCATATCAATAAGCTTTGTTGAGTGCTTCTTTAAACATATCCCTAATAGCTATTGGTGTATGAGACACCCTAGGAACGCCCGAAGATGGCTCCTGATTACATTCAATCAACAACAAGATAGGCCCAGCAACGTTTTGGTATTCGTATAATGCATGGTCGAGTTCTTGGATAGTGCTGATTCTTTCGGACACGGTATAAGTGCCCGCTCGTGCTATCTCTGATATATCTATATCTGCACTGATTGACGGTTGACCTCCCGTAGATTCATAGCACTGGTTGTCTAAGATAATATGTATCAAATTACTAGGGCTACTTACTCCAATCAGAGGAATAGTTCCTAAACTCATCAGGGAACTGCCATCACCATCCAAGATAAATACTTTCTTCAGTGGGTTTTGCAGACATAATCCCAAACCGAGCGAGGAGGCAAGCCCCATTGACCCTAACATATAAAAATTTGCCGGCCTATCGGCATTAAAAAAAAGCTCACGGGATATCATACCTGTAGTACTTACAACCAAGTCTTGCCTATTTACAGATTCCATCACTTTGATGATAGCATCAGCCCTATTTATCATTGGACTATACCGCCCCTCATTATCAAAGCACCTGGAATAGACTCTATTTCCATTTGTGCGAGCAACTCGTCAAGAGCGCCAGAGAGATTGTCTTTATCCGGTATCCTGTACGGCATATCAAGTAAATCAAAAAACTCCGGTGTTTTCTTACCCATAATTTCATGTTCCGGAGCATCGTCTGAATAACCTCTCCAGCCTACTATAATCAATGCAGGTATCTTGTACATCAAATTAAAGGATGTAAGTGGATTAACGATATTGCCTATCCCAGAATTCTGCATTATCACGGCCCCTATTTCATTATTGAAGTAGGCAGCGCTGACTATTCCGAGTGCCACATCCTCTCTCACTGCACTCACGTAATTTATATCAGGATCATCCAACATATCTTGAAATATATTAGTAAATGTCGAATCAGGAACCCCCGAACAAAACGTTATCCGACGTGACTTGAGTATTTCCAAGAATTGAAAGCTATTCATATCTGTAACGAACCAACTTACCGAGGATTCTTCCCTCCTTTTTTAACACGTTAACGCTAGTATTGTACTGGATATCAAAATCATCCTCTTACGAAGTTGTATATAGTATAATGCCAGCACCTTTCATCTTAAGATACGGTATTTACCTTCAATACTAGTCTCCTATCTAGGTCTACGTATAATGGGATATGAGCAAGTATTGCACAATATCATGTAGCACTATTTCGCTTTAGTCTAGGAGCAGATCAGTGGCAAATCTATTAACTATAGAGGATCTAGCTAGCACAAATGAAGTTAAACTGACTCTCGACTGTGGTCCGGGCAGATCCCAATCATTTACTACAAACTTCCAGATACCTTTTGAAGAAACAGACAGAGACGAAATACACTGGTATTTTAGTAAATACCTATCCGATGCTGCAGGTGATTCATCGCAACGGGCCGAAGCAATCGAAGTTGGACTACGCAATCTCGGAAGACTTTTATTCGAAAAATTACTGCAATCTACTCCTGATGGTACGTCTCTATACGAGATAGCTATCGAAGATGGTCTAGAAAATTGTCGAATGATCGTCTCATCAGATAGGCCGCAATTCCTGTCCATACCATGGGAGCTGATTAATGAACCTGTACAAGGTTACCTGATCAGCAAAATGACATCAATTGTAAGAAAACCCATTAATTACACAGAAATATCTTCTGAACGTGGTATACCGAATGATCAACTCAACGTATTAATGATAGCTCCAAGACCCCAGTTAGGAGAATTTAGTCTATCAGGTGGTCTAACGGCCGAAACTGCCCAGTCACTCGAAGCTCTACCTGTACAAGCAGAGCTGGAGTATTTGTATCCTCCTACTTATGAAAATTTAAAAAGCACGTTAACGAATAAACCTAACTACTACCATGTATTGCACATTGATGGTTTGATGGCGAGTTCAAACAATGACTCAGTAGCGTTTGAACAAGTTGACGGAACTAAAGACATTGTAGATATACAGGAACTAGCCGACTGTATCAATACAGCAGGTATTCCAACATTAATAACCAACAATGGGCCAGTGTGCCGAGAAAACTCTTGGTCCAGTCCATCGACTATAGCACTGAAATTATCCGCTACTGGCATTCCTAATATCATATCTCTGCCATATCTGATACAGAGTCCGTCTGGAGAGAGGTTCCTAAGAAAATTCTACGCATCTTTGTCAGAAGGGATTGAAGTGTCACAGTGCGCAGCCGTATCACGCGGATTATTGATGGACGAACCAAATCGAATCACATCTAATGGGAAACACATATTTTGGGACTGGATAACTCCCGCAATATACGAGAGCAATATATACAAACCTACTACTATAACTATAGAGGAACCAGATCCGTTAGGACCTCCTGTATTACAGCCACAGCAAGCTATAGAGCAAGACTTACAATTACCAGCTGCAGGCCAATATGGATTGATAGGCAGACAGCTAGAAACGTGTCTTATGGAAAGGCTAATAGCCCGAAACAAAATAATCCTGTTAGCTGGAAATACGGGTAGAGGAAAGACAGAATTCGCCCTCAACTTAGGGAGATGGTTCCAAAAAGTTGGTCGCCCACAGAGACCAGGCGGAGTTTTCTACACCACATTTGAAACTTCTCATCCCAGTGGCTTAGAACGAGTGATTCATGAAATAGGGACAAGCATTGCTGACCTAGCTTTCGCAGATATGACTATTGCACAACAGCGAGACTGGGTCACCGAATATTTCCAAAGGACTCCATCATTGTTGATATGGGATAACGTCGAAAACATATCAGGATTTCCTGAAGGATCCCCAGGCCTCTTGGAAGAACCTGAATCCGCGGAATTAAACGAATTCCTATCACAAATCACAAGTACCGGTGCTACAAGTGTTTTGCTAATCGGCAGAAGTCCTCAAGCACCGTGGTTGACCGTTGAGCATATTGTTGAACCATGGAGCGGGTTGAATGGTGTTGAGAGTGTAGAACTAGCAGGTCACATTATAGAGAAAAACAGCATAGATCCGAATAGAATCACTCCGGAGCTTTCAGACCTTTTAAGTAGCGTTGAAGGACACCCATTGGCGTTACAAATGGCTCTACCACTACTTAAAGACGTTCCTTTAACAGTATTGATAGCAGAACTGAAAAATACGGAAGAGAAGCTTTCTACAAGTTATGACGAAGAGGGTCGCGATAATTACTTTACAGCTGTAATGGAATACGCTTGGACGAAGATGTCCCATAGAAACAGAACACATTTACCTTTCCTAAGTCTATTCCAGCGTAGGGTAATGATGGATATTTTAAATCACATGACCCAAGAGCAAGCGTATAAGTCTGCTATGGGAGAACAACTCGGATGGGGCGCGTGTCGTACGCTACTGAGGACGGCACAATCTTCAGGGTTCCTTGATCCCGTCTCACCCAGCGTATATCAAATACACCCTTCCCTACCATGGTTTTACGGGAAAAAACTTTCTTTGCAACTCCAAGGTAATAACATCCGGAATATGGAACAGGAATTCGTCCGTGTCTACGCTGACACCGCCGACTATTTTATGGAATCCCTCTATGAAAATCAGGACTCCGGAGTCACAGCAATCTTGGCTGAAGAGGGTAATTTAACTCAAGCTCTTGGTTTAGCACTAGAGTCTAAACAATGGGACAATGCCCAGCTTTTGGTTCAACCACTAGCTCAGGTATATCACATGCAGAAGAGGTTTGCGGAACTACGGAGACTCAGAGGCCAAATTCTCGAGATAGTAGGACAAACATCCGAGGAAGCTATAGCCAAGAACGCTGTAGAACTCTGGTTATACCTCTTAGGCACCGAGGCAAGTGAAGCCGTTGACTTGCATGATCTGGAGTATGCTGAAGACTTAAATAATAAACTCCTACAATATTTAGAGTCCCAGCCCGAAGGTAACTCAGATCCTAGAACAGCCGCTGTATACCACCAGTTCGGTCAAGTCGCCAAACAGAGATGGCAATTGGACGAGGCTGTTGAATGGTTTGAAAAATCTTTAGCGATCGTCCAGGATGGCGACGACCCTTCAGCATCTTCCGATGATTTGTTTGCCCTCGGACAGGTCAAACAAAACCAAAGATATTATACCGAGGCAAAAGAACTCTACCAAAAAGCCCTAGATATACACCAAAGACTCCCTGATGAAGAATCAATGGTCAACGACTACAGGGCGCTCGGAACCGTATGTCAACTCAAATTTGAATATGAAGAAGCGGCCAACTGGTTAAACAGAGCAAGAGCGATTGTAGAAGAGCAACGGGATGAGGAAACAGCCATACTGATTTTTCACCAGATGGGAGTGGTCGCCCACGCCCAATACTTTTTCGACGACGCTATAAGCTGGTACCAACAAGCGTTACAACTCAGTGATAGATTGGGCAACCAGTATCAAATGGCCGTCGAGTTCCATCACCTAGGGCTTCTACATCAAACACGTGGTATTGTCTACCAAGAAGCTGAAGAATGGTATCTCACTGCGTTAGATCAATGGAACAAAATCGGAGATAGAAGATCAGCAGGGGATGAATGTCGCCAACTGGGAGTACTGTTCCACGAACAGGAAAAATATGAGGACGCAAATAAATGGTACAGAGAAGCTTGCGGAATATTTGAAGAGATCGCTGACGTACCTAGACTGGCTCGCACATATGGCCAACTAAGCATGATTTCAGAGTCACAAGATAAGATTACCGATGCTCTGGAATGGGCCACTAGAACTTACGATCTCGCTGTTAACCACAACCTATCGGTGATCGTCCAAGTAAAATCACATCTAAACAGACTGAGAGATACGTACGGGCACGAGAACTTTAAGTCTTGGTGGTTAGGTTTTACCGGTACAGAAGCTCCGGAAGATCTGGATGTAGATACCAGCAGGATAATTTAGCATACCAATTTTCATATACCTAGGAGCATATATGGCCGTCACTAGACTAGAAATACACAAGCGACAGCCCTACGATAACAAACAGTCCTTCGGAAATACCGGCACATATGAACAAATCTTCGCCACGGCTTTTTTTAAGATTGATCCTAATACCGAAGATAACAGCCAAATCACAGATATAGAACTAGCCAACACAGATACAGATGGCCTAGTTTCGTTTTCCGCAGACGTTTGCATACTTAAACCGACAGATATAAAGAAAGGTAACAACACTTTATATGTCGACATACCCAATCGCGGAAGAGATCGCTCTCTTAATCTTCTTAATAGTTCCAACTCCGACCAACTTAATAATCCTGGCAATGGGTTTTTAATGAGACAAGGTTACACAATAGCATGGTGTGGCTGGCAACACGATGTTCCTAACAGTGACCAACTTCTGAAATTACAAAGCCCTACAGCCAATGTGTCAGGGAAAATTGCAATTAACATCCAGACAAACCGAATGAGCTACGTTGAGGAATTATCTGAGAGAGGGCACGAACCATACCCTACAACTAATACTTCAGACAATGAGGCAACTTTGACAGTGCGAGACCATGACGAGTCAGAGCCGTCCATAATTCCCCGAGAAGAATGGGGATTCGGGAAGATAGACGGCGTCAATGTCACACCAGACGACCACCATGTATATCTTAAACAGGGCTTTAATCCAGGAATGATTTACCAAGTCATCTATACTACGGCCAAAGCGCCCATATCGGGATTGGGCCTATTAGCAACCAGAGATTTTGTATCTTTCCTACGATACTCAGACTCATCGTCGGAAAACCCCTGCTCGAATTATTTAGAAAAATCGATTGGATTTGGGCAGTCTCAAAGTGGAAGATTCCTACGTACCCTCCTGTATCTTGGACTAAACTCGGATGAGAAAAACAGGATCATTTTCGACGGCATAATCGCTCACGTTGCAGGAGCTCGACGGGGAGAGTTCAATCAAAGATTTTCACAGCCATCGACAGCTGTGAAACACAGTAAAAGCAACTTATTCCCCTTTACTGATACTATAGCAACGCACCCATCAACGAGCGTATCCGATTGCCTCTTATCAAGACAAAGCGAGAAAGGTAATGTACCTAAGATATTTCTGATGAACTCCGCCTGTGAATACTGGTGGGCTCACGCATCCCTTACACACACAGATTTAACAGGCACTCTAGATGTGGAACCGTCAAGTAATGTCAGGATTTACAATTACTCAGGTACTCAACACGCTTCGGGGACGTTTCCCGCAACCGATCACGACGCAAATGGAGCACTCGGACAACAATTGTTTAACTGGATAGATTACAGACCCGCATTAAGAGCTTCACTATTGAATCTTCATATATGGCTCGAATCTGGTATCGAACCGCCCCCCAGTCAAATAGGACGAATATCCGATGATACTCTAGCTACGCTGGAATCAATAAGGGATATATTCGAACAGATACCGACAGTTAACTTTCCTAAACACTTAAAACGCATTTCGGATATGTCATTTAACAACACAGAGCAGCCTGCGGAAAATCTACCTAGCCACGTTGGAGATCCATACCCCGTTAGAGTCCCATCTGTAGATCACGACGGCAACGAAATCCCAGGGATAAGGCTACCGGATATCACTGTGCCCATAGGAACTCATACAGGATGGAATATTCGACATGACGATACAGGCGGCTCTGGGCAAGTCATGGGTACTACTGGGTCCACAATTCCTTTTGCCCTCACCAAATCACAGCGAGATGCTGCAGGAGACCCCAGAAAGTCTATCGAGGAGAGATACCCTACAATGGAAGACTATCTTTCTAAAGTCAGGATTTCGTGCGAAAAACTTATCAGCGATCGCTTTTTGATCACAGAGGATATAGAACCGATAGTAGACGGAGCTAGAAACCGGTTTGAAAGCTTGAGCAAAGGATCCTAACCTGGCCACTAACATACAGGGAGATATAACAATGAACATTGGAACGTCTATACCCCTCCCAGCTTACACTATAGATCCCGCGTTTATGGCCAAAAAAGCTGAAGACCTGGGATTTGAGTCAATCTGGTATGCGGAACACCCGGTACTACCTGTCCAAAGTGAAAGTCAGTTTCCTAACGGAGGGCCAATACCTGAATCTTACGCTCATTTTACTGATCCATATATCGCGCTATCTAGAGCTTCCGGTGTAACAAGTAAAATCAAACTGGGAACGGGTATAACCCTTGTTCCTGAAAGAAACCCACTGCTCCTAGCAAAGGAAATAGCCACTCTGGATCGTTTTAGTGGCGGGAGATTTCTTTTTGGAATAGGCGCAGGTTGGAATCGAGAAGAAACAGAACTAATGGGTGGTGATTTTGACCACAGATGGACCCAAGTAAGGGAATCCGTTGACGTTATGAAAGAGCTATGGACCAAGGACGAAGCAGAATTCCATGGCAAATACTACGACTTCCCGCCGGTAAAGTGTAACCCCAAACCACTTCAGTCTCCTCATCCCCCGATCATACTGGGAGGAGCATCCAGAAACGTGCTCCGTAGGATAGCAACATGGGCGGATGGATGGCTACCATTAAGGATATCTCCAGAAGAACTGGAAACATCTCGGAAAATATTGGATGCACTGGCAGGAGAAATGGGAAGAAACCCTTCTGATATCACTATCACCGCATACGGACAAAACCCAGATATAACCTTGATACGGTCTCTATTTGACGCCGGTGCGGATAGGGTAGTTATTCGGCCTGAACATGTTGATACGGAGTCAGAAATGGGCCAACAGCTTGAGAACATAGCAAACGAAGTAATGAGATAATACTCGGAAGCTTATTGTAAAACATAAAAGCAAAGTAAGAGGCTATTTATGGATCATATAACAGATTTTTTAAGCACGTACAGTTGCGATCTAACCTATGAACATTTAGACCCAGAGGTCGTTCATCACGTTAAGAGAACAATTATAGATACCATAGGTTGCGCTGTAGGCGGATATCTATCGGAGCCCGGAAAGATCGCTCGTCATATCGCAAACAACATAACAAGTACACTACCTTCCAGAATATTGGGTACCGAAAGTTACAGTTCGATCGACATGGCTGGATTCGCCAATGGTGTCATGGTTCGGTATCTTGACTGCAACGATTCATATTTTTCACCTGGAGGTGGTCATCCCAGCGATATGATACCAGCGGCGTTAGCGATGGGAGATCCATTTAACACAGATGGCCGGACGATCATTACCGCTACTGTTTTAGCTTACGAAGTGTTTTGTCGTATCTCAGATCAAGTCCCTGATTCACCATGGGATCAAGGAATATTTAGCGTTATAGGAGCGGCTTGTGCTGCCGGCAAAGTAATGGGATTAGACAAAAATTCAATGGCTAATGCTATATCACTAGCAGTAGTACCAAATGTTCCCTTAAGAGTTACTCGTATGGGGGAACTTTCCATGTGGAAGGGATGTGCATCAGCCAGTGCAACGAGATCAGGCCTGTTCGCAGCCCAATTAGCTAGCGAAGGCATGACAGGACCGTTCGAACCATTTGAGGGAAGAAAAGGCTTATGGGAATCTGCTCTGAACCGCACAATATCACTTGAAGAGTTTGGTGGTAGTAAACAACAGTTCCGAATCATGTCCAACACATTCAAATTTTATCCGTCACAAATACATACCCAGGCGCCCATCGGATTAGCTGCAGAATTGCATAAACAAATAGATGTATCAGATATTAAGTCAATCCATATCGATAGTTATCACGGAGCGGTAAGCAGTGCTTCCTCCGAACCTGAGAAGTGGGATCCTAAAACTCGTGAAACAGCTGATCATAGCATTCCATATTTGGTAGCAGTTGCTCTGCAGGATGGTATGGTAAGCCCAGCCAGCTTTACCCACGAAAGAATTCAAGATCCATCATTAAGAACGATAATCAATAAAATGACTATCGACGAAAACCCAGACTTTACAGCCAAATACCCTGCCGAATATAACTGCAAAATAGAAGTGGAAACCCTATCCGGAAAAACGTTCAGCGTACAGACCTCATTTCCAAAAGGCCATAAAAACAACCCGCTAAGTGATAGTGAAGTAAACGACAAGTTCAAGCGTTTAGCTATCCCAGCGATTACCAATGAACAATGTGACATCGCTCTAGAATTGTTATGGGACCTAGAAAATCTAGAAACCTTTGACGAAGTATTTGATGCTCTCGTAGTATAGTTATAAAGCTTTTGGGAGGATCATTATTCTTGGGAAGCATTAAGTGTGATGTTATACTACTCATCATAAATTGATGCTGGCAAGCGGGAAAAGGCCGAATATAGAGGACAGACCATTAATGGTAAAAAACCTTAACAACATCATTATTTGCGAAATTTGCGGAGCTCAAATGCTCGAGAATCACTGCAAAATTCGTTGCACTAATTGTGGCTACACTAGAGACTGTTCAGACCCATAGTAAGCCGAGCGGTCTTCACACCTCAATCTATCTTATCAACTAGTCCGACTACTATGTAAGGCAAGGAAGCTTTTGTCTCAGCAAACTAATGAGAATACGACTCCGCAGGATACCCAACCCGAAGAACCTGATACCCATAAAACCTGGTTAGGGCTTCGTACATTTGAATCACTGTCTTATGCTAACTACCGATATCTTTGGAGTTGCAATTTCTTAGTAAATGCCGCCGATTGGTTGCAAATACTTACAGTCGGATGGCTTATGCTCAGATTAACTGACGGCAACGCCCTACTGACTGGCACAGTAGTTGGTATCAGAACATTACCAATTCTGTTTATCGGACCCTGGGCAGGGGTTCTAGCTGATCGAATAGACCGCAGAAAACTTATGGCAAGCACTCAAGCTGTTTTAGCCGTTACTGCTGTAATGTTTGCTATTTTAGTGTCAACTAGCGAAATCACTGAAACTGGATCAACAGGCCCGTTAAAACCTTGGCATCTATTCCTATATGTGTCTGTGACGGGTGTACTTCACACCATAATACGCCCGCTGCGGCATGCGCTTGTTCCAAACGTTGTCCCTAGAATAGCAATGCCGAATGCTATGGCACTACAAGCAACTACTAGGACGGCTACACGGTTATTGGGACCGGCTCTGGGAGGAGTACTCATTGAAGTATTCGGAGGTTACGACTGGAACTTCTACCTAGAGGCTGCAGCGTACATAGGCGCCCTAATAGTGATCTGGCCTCTCCGAACACCATATCGAACAAAATCTACCGCTAATGAATCAACAATGCTACAGAACATGGGTGAAGGATTGTCATATGTGTGGAACCATAAAGTGATCCTATACCTGATAGCAATAATGATGATACCTAATCTTGTATTCCAACCGGTAGTGTTTATATTACCTATCTTCGTCTCTGACATCTTGGGCAGCAGCGAAGGAATAGGAGGCCTGCTTCTGTCTGTAATGGGGGTTGGTGGAGTTACTGCATCAATAATAGTAGCGACATTTGGATTTAAACTAGGTACGGGCAAAACTATCATTTACGCCATGATTCTGGGTACTGCAAGTATATTAATTATGTCTCAAGTACCCCTATTACCTGTAACTATAGCCATGTTTTTGATCATGGGATTCGCTCAGACTCATATCCGTATAGGCAATCCCACATTGGTACAAACACTATCACCTGATGAACTCAGAGGTCGTATATCGAGTTTCTACCAGTTTGACAATGGGTTCACACCTCTTGCAGTACTACTTATCGGTGCCTTAGCCCAATTCACAAACGCCACATTTGCGTTGACATTGGTCGCATCCGTCAGTCTGGTAATATCCATAGCTACTCTGATCTTCGCCCGCCAAATCAAACAACTGGATTGATCAGGACACTACTTATTAAAAGGCCACCATGCAGGATAATCCCTTAATTGGATGTGTTTGAACAATCTGGGATGTATCTCTACTACTATCTTCAGAGCCTCTAATATTGGCTCGCGTATAGAAAAGTGAGCTAAATCAGCGCTTCGCAACTTGAACAAATGATAGCATTCGCGCAAGTTCATCTGCGCAAGAATTCTACAGTAGTGACCATGAGTAACCAAATACTGAGCTACATTAGGAGACCAGGATGCTACATCAGTGTACACTTGATCAACTCTTCCCAAAGTCTCTTCATAGACGGATTTAAGTCCCGATTTCTCTATTAGTTCTAGGTTTCTATAACCATTCTGGACGGTTAGCACCTGAGGTATATAGGATTGCATTCTATGGCGCTTGTATTCTCTGTAAGCCCCATAATCCATGAGGAATTCGAAAGTATAATTTATCATCTCAAATTCTCTGGCAGGAGCATCATGGTCACCTATATCTACAAGACTGGATGATATAACAGCGTCAATATCTCCATCGCTCATACTCCCAACACGATTGCTGACCTGGGAATAGGTTTCGGATGACCGGCTATACAAGAGGGCAGTAGCAAGTTTAGATTCTGCATTCTCATCCCAACTAACTAGACTTGCTGTCACGGGACTATCCAACGGTCCCTGCTTAGCTGCAGCAGATCTGGACTCATTGTCACTCCATTTATTCTGAGCTACTGATTTTAGATAAGTATTTTCTTCAGCATATTTAATCAGAGTCGGAGTGATTGTTCTTGATTGCTCTCTAATTTCAAGGCCTACTTCACGTTCTTCAATCAGGGTTCCGGACATTAGCTTTGAAATCGCATGTTCTAAAACGCGTGCGTTAGATGTTATACCAACATTAGTCAATGTAGATGCTGGAAGCACTGATCGACAAGTATCTGTGGCTTCTCTCCTAAGCCTAAGAGCATAGGCATTGTCCCGTTCTTTTTCCCGTTGAGGGTATATAGTCTTTAAGTAATCTATAGTCCCATCAATTAACCTTGAATAAAGATCAAACAATTCATCACAGGCAAAGCGATATTTATCGGCTAATTCAGATTCAGCTTGCAATTCTTTAGGGAAGTAATAACTACCCTTCTCCAGAACTTGGTACCTAGACGATTTTTCCGTATAAGATGCTAGTCTGTTGTCCTCCAGGACATCACAAGCCAATCTGGACAAGTTCTCAAGGGCCAAGTGAACTACTGCATGCTCCGCTACAGAAGCATGTCCATAACCTAGAACCCACCTTTCATGAAAATCCGCGGCCTTCTCTTGGCTTACCTGCTCTGCAATCTCATCGAAAGGTTCTGGTCTTCGTGAGGTCATAGCAAACGCTACAGCTATTTGCTCTTCCGTTAAATTATGTGCATCTAAAGGGTAAACGCGCCTCTTAAAGATATTATTGTTATCTGTCATTAACTACTACTCTCCCAGGCATCACAGATAACTTATACAAATCCACCAAACCCATTAGGCATCATGACTTCTATAAGGTTTATCTGATCATTGTTTACAGATGACTCGAGTGCTCGCGTAAGTTCTGCAACCGTATTCACTCTAGTCCCAGATATACCATAAGAATCAAAAAGCTTCATAAAATCGGGGTTAACCAGATCTGTTGCCATCATTCTGTTGGCCCCGAACCTACCTGATTGATACCCTTTCAATACTCCCCATGCATTATCATTAAAAATCAACACGACAGGACTAATTCCATATTGGACAGCAGTTCCCAATTCCTGAGCATTGTATTGAAATCCTCCATCCCCTGTAATACACACTACCGGTTTATGAGGCTGACCCACCTTGGCTCCTAGAGCAGCAGGGAAACCAAACCCAATACCCATCCACCCGTGAGGACCTATAAAACTATGAGGGTTATTCATTTCCAAACATCGGGCAGCACGGCTAGCGGGAACAGTAGCATCCAACGTAAATATCGTATCCTCAGGCAAAACTGATCTAATCGCTTCAAATGTTTTCAGCTCATTGCCCCAAGTATCCTGTAAAACTCTATACGTTTGTTCCTTTAATTGAGATATTTCATCTCTATAAGCCTTGCCCTTATCAACGTCTTGAGTTCCTATCCCTGAGAGTAATTGTGAAACTACTGCCTCAGAATTGGCTACGATAGGAACCGATGTATCATAGCTTTTGCCTATGGAATCACCATCAAGGAGTACTTGTATAATATTTTGTGGAAGATTCAGACCTACCCCTACGGTAGAACGATGATATAGTGTCGAACCTAATACCAAAGCCGCGTCGCACGACCCTATCCAATCCTGTACAGGATTATCTCCCCAAATCCTTCTACCCAGCGCTTGCCCCAAAGATAAAGGATGGTTCTCAGGGAAAGCCCCTTTCGCACCGTCGCCAGTAACGACGGCTGCACCCAATCGTTCTGCAAGCTCAATAATCTTCTTTGTTCCACCGAGGGCTTGCACCTCTTCACCGACGAATATTACCGGCCTTTTGGAATTGATCAATATTTCAAGTGCTTTCTCCACCATAACAGGATCGCCTTGAGGTATTTCAGGATCTCTCGGCCTGATAACCTCTACATCAGCCGTTTCAGCCAACAAATCAGTTGGCACTTCAAGCTCTATCGGCCTTGGTCGGCGTTCCTGAAACCTTTTAAACGCTTCTACGAAATGATCTGGCACAGACTCTATTTCAGTTATGAGGGCGTTCCAATCCGTAACAGATTCAAACATCTTCAACTGATCTTTTGTTTCATGAGTGACAAGTTTACCGCTACCAATGAATTCCTTTTCAACATTAGTAGTAATTTGAAGTAGATTAGAGCTGGAAAAATAGGCTTCGCCCATAGCACCCATAGAATCTGCAGCACCAGGCCCTGTACTTGTAAGCAAGACTCCAGGTTTGCCACTTGCTCTTGAATAAGCGTCCGCCATGTATCCACACCCAAGTTCCAGTCTCCCTCCGATAAACCGTATATCATCTTGGTTATCGAATAATGAGTCGAATAGATCCAGTGTGTGGACTGAAATAATTCCAAATATCGTGTCTACACCTTGAGCTTTAAGAGATTCTACTATTGCCTGTCCGCCAGTCATAATTGGCATAAAACCACCTTCCATTACCACTAGGATTCTATGAATATTAAATGATCAGTCGCTAAAGGATACCCTACTATGAGACTAAATTACTAATTTCAAAGGGTTTTCCAGATTAGACTTAATTTCCATCAAAAATTGTGCCGCTTCAGCTCCATCAGCTACTCTATGGTCAGTAGACACAGTGGCCTTCATAATTTTTGCAACAGTGATTTCACCCAACCTAACAACAGGTTGTTCTTTCACTGAACCCACTGCTACCACGGCTGCGTGTGGGGGGAAAATTATTGCAGAGAAACTTTCTATATCAAACATTCCGAGATTACTGATACTAAAAGTGGTGTCGCTGTACTCGCTATTGCTGAGATTCCCGCTGTGAGAACGTTCTATCAGGTCTTTACTGTCTGCTGCTATTTCCAGCAAACTCTTAGATTCGCAATTATTTATACCAGGAACAATCAGGCCTGATTCCAACGCAATCGCTATACCTATATTAATGTTGGAATTCAATAGCAGATGATCACCCTGGAATGATGCATTAAATTTTTCATGGTTTGAGAGAGCTAAAGCAGAAGCCTTTATAACAAGATCGTTAACACTCACACGAGCATCAGACATATCAGCTTGGTTTAGATCATCCCTAAATGTCATTGCCTTCGTCATATCTATTTCAGCAGTGATATAAAAATGCGGAGCGTCACGCTTGCTGTCTACCGTTACTTTGGCTATTGCCTGGCGCATTTTAGACAACTCAATCTTGCTAATATTTCCAGTAGAAGCAGGATGATAATTTATGACATCTCTTTCTATGACCCTTCCTGAAGGTCCAGAACCAGATATTTCTCCGATATTCAATGCTTTCTCACGAGCAAGTCTTCTAGCAATCGGAGATGCGAGTATCCAATCTGAGCTAGTTTGTGAGACTGGCTGTGCTGAAACAAATTCCAGCACGTCTTTTTCGACGATCCTTCCGGAAGGACCTGTTCCAGCCACTAGAGATAAATCAACATTATTTTCTTGTGCCAGCCGTCGAGCTATAGGAGAAGCTCGGAATTCTGAGGATGGAATCACTGCATCAGAACCGCCATCAGTCGATGGTTCTATGGACACTGCTTTATCCTCAGGAGTTTTTGATTCGGGAACAGTCTTACTTACGGGCAGATCCGACATATCTTCACCCGGCTTTGTGATGATAGCTATCAATTCTCCAACCGGTACAACCTGACCTTCTTCCGCTACAATTTTCCCAATAACCCCATTTGTATATGCTTCGAATTCGACAGTGGCCTTATCTGTTTCGATATCGGCAATGACATCACCACGGGAAACTTCGTCGCCCTCAACCTTATGCCACTTGACCACGGTACCTTCTCTCATGTCATAACCCATTTGAGGCATTACTATATTAGTCGGCAATTCATCCTCCAGAAGTTCTTCCGATTATCTCAGGCCTGCAGTCGCCGTATATTACATATGTACCGCGTTGCCCTGCACAGACAAAGCAGCTTCCTTTAAAGTTTCTGATATTGTGGGATGAGGGTGTACGGCCCAACCAAGTTCCAACGTCGTTCCTTCCAAAAGTTTAGTTAGAGCCAATTCTCCTAATAGTTCTGTCACTTCAGGCCCTATCATATGCCCACCCAATATCTCCCCATATTTTGCATCTACTACCAGTTTCACCATACCTTCGGTGTGCCCCATAGCAAGAGATTTACCATTAGCAATCATATTGAATTTACCTAGCTTAATGTCATACCCTTGGTCAATCGCCTCTTTCTCCGTTAGACCAAAACTAGCCACCTGGGGCTGACAATAGGTAGCTCTAGGAATATACGTATAATCAATATCTTGAATGTCTAGGCCAGATAAATGCTCAGCAACTGCTACAGCCTGAGCGGAAGCAACATGAGCCAACGGCATTTTCCCAGTCACATCACCAATAGCGTATATACCAGGAACATTTGTAGCCATATACCTATCCACTTGAATAAACCCTCGATCAGTAGCTACTCCAAGCTCATCCAGCCCAAGTTCATCGGTATTCGGCTGAATTCCTATGGCCACTAAGACTTTCTCAGCAGTCACTCGCAATTCTTCGCCTTGCCTATCGAGTATTACTGAAGAAGTCTCTCCGTCATCCAACATCCCTGTAACTCCCGCACCAGTAATGACATTGATACCATATTTGGAGAATGCTCGCTCTAGAATCTGACTTATCTCAACATCTTCATTTGGAACCAAATTAGATAAGAGCTCTACTACCGTCACTTCTACTCCATACATACGGTATAGGTACGCAAATTCTACTCCTATAGCTCCCCCACCAACTATCACAATAGATTTTGGTAACTCCGAAGATAAGATTGCATCTTTACTGGTCAACACTTTCTCACCGTCAACAGGCAAAACTGGGATAGTTCTGGGGCTAGAACCAGTCGCTATGATTATGTTGCCAGCTTTTATCACGTCGCTAGAAGATGAGATCTGGATAGTTCCATTCCCTTTCAGAATAGCAGTGCCTTCAATATGATCTATATTGTTTTTTCGTAATAAATAACTTACACCTCTAGTATTCCTATCAACCACCTTACGACTTCTATCAAAAGCTACCTTGTAGTCCGTTCTAAAATTGTCAAAGTAAAATCCAAACTCTTCAGACCGGCTGATATACGATAATATCTCGGCGTTCTTGAGAAGCGCCTTACTAGGTATACAACCCCAGTTGAGACAGACTCCGCCTAGGTTCTCTTTTTCAATAACGGCTGTCTTCAATCCTAATTGAGCACAACGTATCGCCGCTACATATCCACCGGGACCTGCTCCTATAACTGCAACATCATATTCTGACAATCTGGTCCTCACTAAATAATAATTCTATTAACATCAGATAGAGTAGTTTTCTTTTGACTACTATCGTACTGTTCAGCGGCAATTATACAATAATCACTTGGACTCGTTTACACTCGTGTTTGTTACACAAAGTCTATTTTGGTATGATTATACAAGCCATTAACCAATTAATGAGGTCACTATGAGAGTCGGACCCTTCGGATTACCTGAACTACTTATTATCTTGGCAGTCTTACTATTGATATTCGGTGCCAGGCGATTACCTGAAATCGGATCGTCATTGGGTAAAAGCCTTCGATTATTCAAATCCTCTGTAACAGGCGAAGATGAGAAAAAGGATAATAGCGAAACTCAAAAGCCGTCAGTAGAAGCTACACTGCAATCCACGAGTGATGACAATAAATAAACACCTCTAAAAACCGGCCCAATTGGCCGGTTTTTTTAACCCTTCTTTCTAGCTAACCGGGCCAATAATATACCTACTTCATACAATGCTATTAGGGGCAACGCTACCAGAGCCTGGTTAAATGGGTCGAACGTCGGAGTAATTATCGCTGCCAACAGAAAAGCAATAATTAACCAGAATCTTCTGAATCTAGACAATCCCCTGACACTTACTAATCCCAATCTGGCTAACATATACAAAATTATGGGGGTTTCGAAAGATATACCCATCCAGAAGAGCAATCTAACCATTACATTTACTATATTGCTAACTTTTATGAGAGGAGTAGCTACATCGTTCCCGAATGTAAGCAGAAAAGTCAGAGCCGGCGGTGTCAAGACGTAATATCCGAAAGCTACACCCAGGACGAACGCCAACAGTACTGAAGGCAAGAATAATATCAACGATCGTCTTTCGCTACGAGTTAAACCTGGAGCGATGAACCGAATAAGATGGTAAAGAATTATCGGGAAAGATAATACAAATCCTGCCATAAAGGATACTTTAACGCTGGTAGACAGCAACTCAGTAACTTCGGTATAAACTAGTTCAAGGCCCTGAGATGAACCAAAATCTCGAGCAGGCATAACCAAAAGGTCTATTATCTGTTTGAAAAACACAAACGCGACAGAAGTACATATCAGCAGGGCTATAACAGACCAAAATATGCGTTTTCTAAGTTCCCTTAGATGATCTATTAAAGAAAGTTCACTAGACACTGTCAGAGTCCTCAGGTTGATTCCTTCCTACATTGTCCGGTGGTTTAGGGGGAGCATTGGATTGGGAATCACGCTCGATACGATCTAAATTAACTGCCGAAATGATCTCATTAAACGCATCTCTTAGATCTCTCCAAGTCTTTCCAACCGTTCTAGCAGCATCTATTGATCTACCAGGACCTAAAGCAAGAAAACCTATCACCAGTACAACAATAAGTTCGAATCCCCCAACACCAAATAAATTCATTACGCCGACACCTGGCAACTAGAGCAGATAGATTCGCAAAAACCCTCTCTGGTTATATCAGGCCCGAAAGAAGCACCTAGTTCATCAAAAATACCTATCAACCTACACAACGGAAGGCCAATGACGTTTGTGTAGCATCCGTCAATTGACACAGCAGGGTTTAAAGCTGCATCTTGAACCGCATAAGCCCCTGCTTTATCCATAGGAGTCCCACTATCCACAGAATCCCTTATTTCTTCATTAGATAACTGTCGCATTGATACCAAGGTTTTTAAAGCGTCGGTAATGTACCTGCCCGTATTAACCTCAATAACAGTTAACCCTGTAATCACCCTATGATCAGTGCCACTAAGTTCTTTCAACATTCGAACAGCGTCCGATGTATCGAGTGGTTTACCATAAGAACGACCTTCAAACTCAACTGTGCTGTCTGCTCCGACTACATAACCACTCTCAACAGTTGCTGATATAGCTAGAGCTTTCTGAAATGAAAGTCGTTTCACCATATCTTCAGAAGACTCTTGTTCCATGGGGGTTTCATCAATATCCGGAGATTTTATATCAAACATCAGATCCAATGAGTTTAGCAAATCTCTTCTCCTAGGCGATGATGATGCTAAAACAATATCCCCACTCTTAGTAGTCTTCTTCAGTATTACTATGTTCTCTACATGATGAGTTTGCGGAAACATATCAATGGGTTGAATGGAGTCGATAGCATAGGAGCCTCTACACAGCATTTTAAGGTCACGTGCTAAAGTGTCTGGGTCACACGAAACATACACTACATTTTCTGGAGACAAGTGGATCAAACTGTCGATTGCTCCACTTTGACAACCAGCTCTGGGAGGGTCCAATACTACCGCGTCCGGAACGTTATCTAGATCTCCGAGGACTTCCTCAGTTTTTCCTAATATAAATTCTATGTTATCCATATGCTCAGCGTTTATCTTGGCATCAGCTACGGCCGCTGCGGATTCCTCAATAGCAATAACTTTTCTAGCGTAGGGAGCAAGTAAAATAGCGAACGTTCCTACCCCTGCATAAGCGTCCAGCAAAACCTCAGTCCCCGTAAGATTCAAAGCGTTTTTAACCACTAGCGCCATGTTGGAGGCTTGTTTATTATTGACTTGGAAAAATGATGGTGAAGCAACTCTGAATTCTATTCCGTGAATAGAGTCCTTATAATGTTTTTGCCCAGTGTCAATCGGTATATCTGTAGATTTAAGAGTCGGCTGAACTAAATAATCTCCAGTGTCTTCTCCTGCTCTAATAGACAATTGAGTAGTCTCAGCACAATGGCCTTGAAGATCTCCCAAGATTTGGTTTATCCCCTGATGCATCAGCATGCAGTTGTCGATCTTTACAAATCGGTGGGTCTCGCGATGAACAAACCCTAAGCTCCCCTCCTCTTTGATAGTAAACCTGGCATGATTACGATACCCGAACTGGTCAGGCGATGGCACAACGGGGAATACATTAGGATTTATAAATCCACCCACCCTAAAGAGTGAGTCTATTACTCGGTCTTGTTTTGCCGATAACTGAGCCTGGTACGATACATGCTGCCATTGGCATCCAGTACAAGTACCGTAATATGGACACGGGGCTACTATTCTATCTGGAGAAGCCTTGGTAACTTCTACAACTTTAGCGGCAATATATTTACGCCGTATGCTAATGATTTCAGCTACAACTTCTTCCCCCGGTATACCTCCAAATACGAATACTTCTCGATCATTCCAGTAAGCCATAGCCTCGCCGAGTCTACCCCACGCTGATAGCGTTAATGCAAGTTTGTCCCCGCGATTAATTTGAGTATTGGTTTCAGTCGTCATTCGCAATACTATATCCTATTTCATCCCATGTTAGACACCAAAAGCGCGCCTACCCTAGTTAAAGTCTTATTGACCTGTGTCCAAAATACGGTATAAACTTCTTAGAAGCCATTTTACTGGCACTTGATAGTATTTACATCATTGGTGCCGACATTTCTTTAGGAGGCTAACATGGGAGAACCAATAGACGTTTCAGAAAATAGCTGGGACACCGATGTCGTTAACTCTGACTTGCCAGTTCTAGTTGATTTCTGGGCCGAGTGGTGTGGACCCTGTAAGATGATTGCTCCAGCAGTACACGATCTGGCAGTTGAATATAGCGGTAAGTTAAATGTAGCAAAGGTGGATGTAGACAGTTGTCCAAATATCGCCATGAAATACGGTATTAGAAGTATACCTGCACTAATCTTTTTCAAAGATGGAGAACCCGTAGATCAGGTTGTAGGTGCACTACCTAAAGGCGCATTAAAAAAGAAGATTGATAGCGTATTAGGAAGCTAGACGGCTTCTATTTGTTTTCGGGGGTGGATGGGGCCCGGTGGCTCTTGCGGACTTCAACTCCGTTGTGCCTCGTGAAGAGCGGGGTAGGTGGGTTCGACTCCCTCGCACTCCCGCCAATTTCCTAATTTACGCACTAAATAGACCAACAAGAGCTTAATTTGAAGCCCCGGATCATTAAGATTTGGGGCTATTTTTATGGGTCTAAAATGGTGCATTTTGACCAAAAGTGTCTGAAAAGTGTCTGAGACACAAAAAGCAAAAGGAGGAATCTATGGAAGTTGTAATCGCCATAGGGATAGCATTAATGATTATGTATTTTGTTGTTCGCTGGGTACTCATCAAGAAGGGGAAGATGTAACTAGTAGACCCACCACCCTAGATGTGAAAACTATCGCAGTAAATCCACAATCGTTGTAATATGTCGGCAACTAATCCTTGGTCTAAATAGAAAAAGATCGGCAGGGGTTATCTAATATGCTACGTTTCCTCTTAACCGAAAGAATGATCGCAATCATTGGTTCTGCGGCGGTAATAGCTATAACAATAGCAATTATCGTAGCGATGATTCTTGATCCCCAGATCGGGATCGGTTCTTAAAGCAAAGGTCCGACAACTGACCCCGTTGGACGTAGCCACCCCTCTATATGTGGTAGGTAGTGTCACGGTCGATAACTAGCATAATCTTTTAGTGCCATGTATAAATGGTTTGTCAGAGATCTCGAGCCAGAGGTGCATCTCCTATGCCTACCTTTCTTAAACTACTGGAATCATTTAATCGAAAAGAACGATTTTTCCTTGTGGGCCAAGCATTGGGAAATCCTAAGTTCCAATTGTCAGATGGTTTCCGATCAATGCTCGGGGGCCAGGACGCTTTTGGAATAGTTCCACCTAAAGACGCATTGGTATTCATGGATTATCACCTAGACTGGCTTCATGCCAGTTTATTCCTGTCACTACCAGAAAATGATGCGGATGGTATACACCCGAACTCACGGAATATAGCGACTGGTACTCAAGAAGATATAGATTTATTGATAGCATTTCAGTATGAAAGTAATATCCATGTTCTGTTGATTGAAGCCAAAGGAGCTACTCGTTGGAATAACCGCCAATTAACCTCAAAAGCAGAGAAATTCAGAAATATCTTTGGTGAGTGCCCTGAGAAGGAATATCCTGGTATCGTCCCACATTTCTGTTTGATGTCACCCAAGCAAGTTCCGCAATCTATCAAGAGTACTGAATGGCCAGAATGGATGACGAATAATGATAATAAGCCAATCTGGCTTAGACTAGATATACCCACGGATCGGAGAAAGGTAACTAGGTGTGATGAAAATGGAAACCCTCAAGCCCATTCACCGAATGGAATCGGGTATTTTAACGGTTGGACAATCTGAGATTAATAGTTAATTTGGTGGGATAGACATTTAACTTAGGAGCTTAAATTCGGAACCTTACTGAAATCGAGATACCTGTCGATAAACGAGTCAATCCAAGTACTCTTTGTAGCCTGCTTCACCTGATCAGCCACCGACTCTATAGTCCATTCTAAAAAAGTGTCAGTGTTGGTCAGGCATTTTTTATATTTTCCCATAGCTTCTGAGCAATGAATATTTTTCTCCGGATACAAGAATACAAAGATTCCTTCGTCGAACTTATTCTGTATTTTGTGCACTCCTGCCAACATATGATCTCTCCATATCTGCTGGAGAGGCTGTGCTCTGAGTTCATCAGTTCTACCAGGGTCAAAACAATTCATATCCTTAGCAATTTCATCGTATCTTTCCCTGTCAGGGGAAGCTTTACCAATAAGGTTTTCGTGGTACTTAACTTCTATACCTAAGAATCCTTTCTTATGTTCGGGAGTTAAGAATTCAACGTATACGTCAAACGCAGATCTATCACCAGTGTAAGTGATGTCTCCCCGACCAGGGGACCATTCAAATTCAATCCTGGTTACGGTCTCAACTTTACCTTCGGAAAGCTTTTTCATGACACTAGTTGCCAATGGTAGGTCAAGGGTTAACTCACCAAACAAATTAAAGCAAAGTGGCTGGCTGGATAGTAGGTCATTGAATATTCTAGGTTTACCGTAGAGTTTACCTTTGCTTTTTACTGGATCTAAAACTTCAGATCGCACCACACCACGAATATTTTCAGTCAGATAATTTGCCAAAGATTCCTGAGCCCATGGCATTGGTAAGCGAGACCCAATAGGTCTCGCTCTATCTCTATTGGATACCTGACCCATTTCAAACCCCTGCTCAGCACGCCACATGGATTGCAAGATACGAGCAGATCGTTG
>CAZVRK010000020.1:0-5414 GCA_964629875.1 uncultured Dehalococcoidia bacterium
ATATTGAAAATCTCAGATATTAAGCTAGAGACACTTTTCCCAGAAGTAGCTAAATGTTCTAATACCAAAAGTCCGCTGAGAATACCATCTCTCTCTGGAATATGACCTCTAAACGCGTATCCTCCACTTTCTTCACCACCTATAAGGGCGTTGGTATCTGACATCTTCGGACCAATAAATTTAAAACCTACTCTCATCTCATGCACATTAACACCATATTTAGAGGCTAGTTTGTTTAACATCTGTGAAGACGTTATCCCTTTTACAATATCTCCCCTTTCGCCTTTATGCTCAAGCAAATACCATGCCAATAATGAGAATGTCTCTAATGTGCTTATAAAACGACCATCGCCAGATATAATCCCTACCCTATCAGCATCTCCATCTAGTGCAATGCCAACTGAAAAGTCATTAGTTGTGATAAACGTCGACAGTTCGAGCAAATTATGTGCAATAGGCTCTGGCTGCTCCATACCAGGGAAACATGGATTCATTTCACCATGAAGTTCTTCTATTGTCGTTCTCCCTCCGGATATCAGTCTACTAATGTATCCAGCACCAGAGCCAAACATACTATCGACTCCTACCCGGAGTCCCGCATTCTTGATGATTTCCAGATTGACCTGATCTTCAATACTTTTAATATATGGAGGGTCCGGATCTATATCTACTATGAGATCATCTGACCTAGCCTTCTCCAGGGTTATATCATGAACAACATCTACCGCAGCTATTTTCTCTTCTAATGCATCAGTAATCTCCTGAGTCGCACTACCAGCATATTCAGGTTTGAATTTAAACCCGTTCCAATTATGAGGATTATGGCTAGCCGTTATAATAACTGCGCCTGCTGCTTTATAATGCAATACATTTAAACTGACTACTGGTGTAGGCGCCGCTTTTGCGCACAAATAAACTTTGATGTGGGAACCAGCCAGAACACTTGATACCGCAGCTGCAAAGTCTTTTGATAAAAATCTAGTATCATAACCAACAACTACCCCTTGTCGATCAATGCCTATAGATTTCAAATAATCTGCTAATCCTTGAGAACATTTTCGTACGTTTTCAAACGTGAAATCATCTGCTATTACCCCACGCCACCCATCGGTCCCGAATTTTATCTGTCCAGCCATTTAATCTTCTCCACAAAAAACCTCGCTTACAGTTTACCAAGTAGGGTAAGCAATAAGCGAGGTTAATTAGCTAATCAAATAATTCGTCAGACAGATCGAATTTTATAAACCTGCCTCAGATCTCAATATATCAGCTTTATCTGTTTGTTCCCAAGGCAGATTAAGATCATCCCGCCCGAAATGACCATATGCAGCTGTTTGATTATAGATTGGGCGCCTCAAATTAAGATTACTAATGATCGCTGCGGGCCTCAGGTCAAAATGCTTATTGACCAAATCATCAATAGTTTGATTATCTATGTGGTTAGTGTCAAATGTTTCTACAGAAACAGATATGGGTTGAGACATACCAATAGCATACGAAACTATCACTTCCGCCCTGTCAGAGAGTCCTGCCGCAACAATATTTTTAGCTACATACCTCGCGGCATATGCCCCAGATCTGTCTACTTTTGTGGGATCCTTACCCGAGAACGCGCCCCCCCCGTGTCTGGCTATCCCACCATAGGTATCAACGAGTATTTTCCTACCTGTCAAACCAGTGTCCCCAGCAGGCCCACCAATGACAAATCGTCCACTTGGATTTATAAAATATTTAGTGTCATCATCTAATAGATTAGATGCAACAATCTTATTTATGACATGTTCTTTAATATCTTTTTCTATTTGCTCGTTACTGACATCAGGATCGTGCTGCGTACTTATAACCACAGTATCTACTCTTTGAGGAATACCATACTTATATTCAACAGTAACCTGTGACTTACCGTCAGGCCTGAGATAAGGTAGTGTTCCATCCTTGCGTACCGCAGCAAGCTGGTGAACTAATCTATGAGACAAACTTACCGTTAAAGGCATTAGTTCTGGTGTTTCATTACACGCAAAGCCAACCATCATACCTTGGTCACCGGCTCCAGTGGCGTCGAAGTCTTCTTGAGAATTACCATCTCGAACTTCCAATGCCTGCGTAACACCTGCGCTGATATCCGAAGACTGTCTCTGTATAGAAACACTAACGCCACAGCTAGTCGCATCTATTCCGTACTCCGAATTAACATAGCCAGCGTTACGCAACTGGTCTCTTACTATCGTTGGAACATCCAGAAACACTGAGGTAGTTATTTCTCCCATTACAACTACTAGACCATTGGTAGTAGCTGTTTCGCAAGCGACCCGACCCATCGGATCATTACTGAGCACAGTATCTAAAATTGCATCTGAGATCTGGTCACAGAGTTTATCTGGATGCCCTTCAGTGACCGACTCCGAAGTTAACAAATATTTAGGTGATTCACTAAATAATAAAGCCATTATTAATCTCCTTTAGGTTCCCTGATCATAACTGTCTTGATAATTTTGTTGTTCCGTGCTCAACCTATCGATGTATATACCCATTGATTCTAATTTCAACCGTCCGACCTCTTGGTCTATTTCAGTTGGCACGACATAGACATTCGGTTCCATGTTTTCGTGGTTTTGCGCCAAGTATTCTGCGCTAAGTGCTTGGTTGGCAAAACTCATATCCATTACAGCTGAGGGATGTCCCTCTGCAGCGGCTAGATTTATCAACCGGCCCTCGCCTAGAAGATATATTTTGCGCCCATCTTTCATATTATATTCTTCCACATAAGGACGCACCTCACGATGACTTGAAGACATCTCTTCAAGAGCAGGAATATCTATCTCAACATTGAAGTGACCACTATTTGATAGTATGGCGCCATCTTTCATTACCTCAATGTGGTGTCTCCCAACAGTATGCAGGCCTCCCGTTACGGTAATGAACACTTCGCCTTCTTTTGCTGCTTCAAGGGCAGGCATTACAACGAATCCGTCCATAACAGCTTCTAATGCCCTTACAGGATTCACTTCTGTCACGATAACATGTGCTCCTAGGCCTCTCGCTCTGCTAGCGACACCTCTTCCGCACCAACCGTAGCCCCCGACTACTACTTTTCGACCAGCCCAGAGAATATTAGTTGCCCTGGTAATTCCGTCTAAAGTGCTTTGGCCAGTTCCATACCGGTTGTCGAAGAAATGCTTTGTGTCCGCTTCATTAACGGCAATAATCGGATAGGCCAATTTATTTTCAGCAGCCATGGCATTTAAACGAATAACACCTGTGGTTGTTTCCTCTGTACCACCTATCACGTTCTTCAATAGATCCGGGCGCTCAAAATGAAGACTATTTACCAGGTCTGCACCATCATCCATAGTATAGTTAGGATTATGGTCTAATGCCGCATTGATATGCTGGTAGTATGTGTCGTTATCTTCGCCCTTAATTGAATACGTAGGTATACCGTACGCACTCACTAAAGCCGCTGCTACGTCATCTTGGGTACTTAGAGGATTACTCGCACAAACAACTAAATCTGCTCCACCCTCTTTCAACGTAATAGCCAGGTTCGCAGTCTCAGTGGTCACGTGCAGACATAGAGAATACTTAAACCCCGCTAATGGCTTTTCTTTAGAAAACCGATCCTTTATAGCACGCAAAACACCCATCTCTCGCTCGGCCCATTCGATTCGGTTAACGCCAGCCTGAGCTAAAGATAAATCTTTCACATCCCCTTTCGTTCCATTGGTAGCCAATATATAACTCCTCTGCCGATTTAACGGTCTTTTTATTTGCAGTGAGCTTGCAGCTCAGTGCGGTTCAACTTAATTAAAATTGCGTAGAACAATTACCAGAAATAACGGCTAATCTCCATACGAAGTTGGATTATTAGCTGCAATCCAATAAGGTGTTCCATCTTCTATATTGTACAAATTCTCAGTATCAAACCCCATGCTGGCCGCCATTTCACAAGCAAGTCCGCTACGGACACCAGCTGCACATATGAATAGTAGTCTCTTATCTTGGGGTATCTCGTCAATTCGATCTATAAAATCATCTATTGGCACGTTAATAGCACCTGTGACATGCCCTGTGACCCATTCATCATCACGCCTAACGTCGACGACAATTGTGTTCTCAGGTTCGGACTCCAATATTTGCAATGCCTCGTGTGAATCTACTCTATAATAGGGTTCTCCAGGTTGTTGTCTAGGCATATAAACACCTCTCATCTAATTCATATATTTCCCAATAATTGGATCCAACTTACTTTTCATCTCGCTAGGTATCTGATCTGGTCTAGTTATAATCGCATCCTGCAGTGCAGTACTACACGAGCAATCTTTTTCCTCAATCAGCAACGGCACTACCCGTCGTATCATTTCTTTTGAATTTTCCACATTCTTCATCAAGTTCTGTATGACCATATCCACAGTAACTGATTCATTATCAGCATGCCAACAGTCATAGTCAGTGACCCAGGCCATGGTTGAATAACAAATCTCAGCTTCCCTTGCTAGCTTTGCTTCTGGCAGAGCGGTCATACCGATGATATCGGCACCCCACGAACGATACATAAATGACTCTGCTTTAGTCGAAAAAGCAGGACCTTCCATGACTACCATAGTGCCATTCATGTGAGCAGTTATTTCTAATTCAGACGCCGCTTGTTCTATAGCTTTACCAGTATTAGCGCAAAATGGTTCTGCGAAAGAGACGTGTACCACTAGTCCCTGTTCGAAGAATGTATTAACCCGAAGTCGAGTTCTATCGATTATCTGGTTTGGTATCACCAAGTCCAGTGGCGCAAACTCCTCTTTTAGACTACCCACAGCACTCACAGATATAATACGGCTTACCCCAAGGGTTTTTAGGGCGTAAACATTGGCCCTCACCGGTATATTAGTAGGATTAATGCGATGCCCCCTACCATGCCGAGGCAAGAACGCTATTTTTACTCCACCAAGACTACCCAGCACAATATCATCACTAGGCTTTCCGAATGGCGTATCTATAGAAACATATTCAATAGACTCTAGCCCTTCCATTTCATAAAGGCCACTGCCTCCAATTATCGCTATGTCTGCTTTTGCTGCTTCCATATAGATCTACCCTGCACATGCGTTATTGCTAACAGCCGACTTAAGAGTCTCTACAAAGGGGGCTCTGCATATACCGTTCTCAGTAACTATAGCTGTGATGTAATTGTTAGGGGTGACATCAAAGGCAGGATTTAAAGCCTCTACGCCTACTGGTGCAGTAGGTGTTCCCTGAAAATGAGTCACCTCATGTCCTGGCCTTTCTTCTATTTTTATATCAAGGCCTGACGATAATCCTAAATCTACTGTACTAATCGGAGCTGCAATATAAAACGGTATCTTGTTTTCTCGTGCCAACACAGCCAGCGAATAAGTCCCTATTTTGTTGGCAGTATCGCC
>CAZVRK010000020.1:5514-6812 GCA_964629875.1 uncultured Dehalococcoidia bacterium
CCGAATGCAGCTGTGGCTAAAGCTCCTGCGTTGCAGTGAGTAAGCACAGCAGACCTATCCGATAATAGCTCCTGTCCTATCTCACCCATCTTACGATTTATTTCTTCGTCTTCTCTATGGATTTTCATAGCTTCTGACAATAGCCCATCAATAACATCTTCACGTGTGCCTGCCAGTGCAATAGCCTTATCCAGCATACGATTGACAGCCCATTCAAGATTGACAGCAGTGGGTCGAGCCAAGCTTATTTCACTGCATGCAGTTTTTAACGCATCTAAAAAATTACTTTCCCCAGAATGTTGAATTTCAGATGCTGCCATGGTTACTGCGTACGCTGCAGTGACGCCTATAGCAGGAGCACCACGCACCTGCATATCTCGGATAGCTTTAATAGCGTCCCTATATTCGGAAATCTCGACCGTGACCTGCTCCAATGGAAGCCGCGTCTGATCTAACAGATAGAGTACTCCGTCTTCCCAAGCTATTGGCCTAATTTCATTGGTACTAGCCATAACACCTCGAAAACAGTCACAAAAAAAAGCTCCTCTCTGGGAGAAGCTTCGTCTTCAGCAAGCTCCCTCATCTTCCGCAGCCTTGCGACTACGACGGATTTGGCACCGTGCCTAGGTCCTCCGGATTCCTAGACCGGTTGTCTGGCTTCATTGGGCCGGTCCCTCAGCCATTCTGAATAAGGGATTCAGATTTACATATTCTGTTTTCTACTGGACCATACTACTAATTGCACAGATTGGTGTCAAGGAAACCACGTTTGACACCTTAAAACGTTCCGAACCATAATACCCCGTTGTATGTCCTTTTATTCAATTAAAGTCATAAGGTGGAGATAATATGACCAGCGAATATACTACTTGGGATTTCACTAAAGAAGAAAATGTCAAATTCGAAACTTGGATTGACCGAATAAACCAAATTCACACTGGCAACGCCGATTTAAGGAACAATGATGTGTACCTAACAATTCCTCAAAAGCATTTATCAGCCTGTAAGGTAGGATTGTTTACTACAGGGGGGGTCCATTTAAAATCCGACACGCCGTTTGATGTAGATAGTGAACACGGAGACCCAAGCTACAGAATGGTCGACATGAACGCAAACAGCACAGACCTAATGATCACACACACTCACTATAATCATGTAGAAGCGGATAAAGATATAAACTGTATATTCCCAATAGATCGGCTTCGGGAATTAAAAGACCAAGGTATTATTGGCGAAATAGCGCCATACTCTTACAACATAATGGGGTTTAATCCTGACCCTTCTGAGCTTATCAACAA
>CAZVRK010000020.1:6912-34158 GCA_964629875.1 uncultured Dehalococcoidia bacterium
CAGCAAAGGAAATTGTTAACTGAAGCTCTTGAAAGTATATTCAAAATAAAATCAGCAAATACAATTTTACAATCACCTTATAAATGGCGCCGCTTCCCAATAATCGAAGAACCTGTATTCATAGGCGAATCTAGCGGTCCAACTCACCCGGAAGCAATGCCCATTGGGCCTGCATTGGACGAACTCTCTAAAAAGATAACCATTTATATGCAATGGTTACAGGAAAAAATACAATGTGAGAATAAATCTCCAACGCCTAATGAACCTTATCTCTCAGGGTTATCCACACAACTAGAGAGATGCACGGATCTTCTTGAACTTGTAGATTCTGACGTCCTCGACCAATATCGGGAGATCTTGAATACTATTGCTACACTTGAACTAAGAGGACAAGGCCGTTTTGTTTAGGGTGTATCTGGGATCCGACACCAGCCTCGTATGGAGGAATGAATTATGAAGATAGCAGTGTGCGTCAAATACGTTCCAGTGATATCTAGAATAGGTTTCGATTATGAAAACAAAACCATTATACGAGAAGGCGTCCCATCGGAAATCAATCCCTTCGACGTATTAGCCTTAGTTAAGGCATTAGAGATGAAAGAACAGTCTGATTGTGAAGTTGTAGTCGTCTCTATGGGCCCTCCACAGGCTAAAGACGGTTTAGTCCAATGTTTGGCTTTAGGGGCAGACAAAGCTATCCTGCTATCTGACAGGGTCTTCGCAGGTTCGGATACTCTTGCTACTTCCAGAGCTTTAAGCTTGGTAATGCGACGGGAATGTCCCGATCTAATTATATGTGGACGGAACAGTGCAGATGCTGAGACAGGCCAAGTAGGGCCAGAACTAGCGGAAATTCTAGGATTCCCCCACGTTAGCCAAGTTAGACTTCTAAATTTTAATTCAAATAACGATCTAATCCGAGTTGAAAGAGTAACGGACGAAGGTTATCAGGATATAGAATGCCCTTTACCTGCAATAGCCTGCGTAACCGAAGGAATAGCTCCGGAGAGATTTGCAAAAAGAGAAGATATTGAAGCGGTAGAAGAAACTAGTATAGAAGAAGTAAATTGCGAAAGCCTAAAGGCCGAAGCATCCATGTTTGGAATGGACGGGTCACCAACCTGGGTAGAAGATATAAGACTAGTAGAACCCAATCGATCACCTGACGTGATCTCAGACATGACACCAGAACAATTCGGAGTCTTCATTAAAGATAAGCTTTTTGACTTCATAAAGAATACACCTAGTGTTTCCGAAGCAGATCAAAATAGTGTCGTAGAACGCTATACCGACTCTTGTGGCAGCATATGGGTCGTAGCTGAAAGCTCCTCAGGCGAAATCAGACATATTTCCCTTGAGATACTAGGAAAAGCTCGTGAAATCGCATCCATCACGAAAAGCCAAGTAAAAGCCTTACTTATTGGAGAAACCACCGATTCCATGGTATCTCTTCTAGGTCATTACGGGGCAGATGAGATTTTACATATAAACAATCCTCCATCAGAACCTATATATAGTCGAAAAGTTATCCAAACGATCAGTGAAACCATCTCAGCATCACAACCTTATGCAGTTCTGTTTGGGGCAACAGCGGATGGGAGAGACCTAGCATCCCGCATTGCTGCCCGTTTAGATCTTGGGCTCACTGGAGACGCAATAGATTTGGAAGTCAGCGACGAAGGCCATCTGATACAACTTAAACCAGCGCTCGGTGGCAATGTAATCGCTCCCATTCGCTCAAAGACTCTACCCAACATGGTTACTTTACGTGGCGGTTTATTAAATCCTATAACACCTGATATAGAGTACAAAGTAAATCTCACAGATATTGAGTTATCCAACTTTGCTGGTCCTGATATCACCCTACTAGAGACCCACGCATCCGAGAACATACATGCACTATCCCTCGATCAATCACCCATTATCATTGGAATAGGAATGGGGGTTGGAGATACAAATAGCGTTGATAGAATTAGAACGTTAGCTTCGGTTATAAATGCCCCTTTGGTTACTACACGTAACGTTGTCCATGAGGGATGGCTACCCCATCAAGTACAGGTCGGTATCAGTGGCAGGGCTATAGCCCCACTCATATACATAGCAGTAGGCATAAGGGGGGCCTTCAACCATACAGTTGGGATACAAAAATCCGGAATCATCATTGCAATTAACAGCAATCATAGGGCTCCCATTTTTAAAGCAGCCGACTACGGGATCATAGGTCAATGGGAGGACTACCTAGAACCACTCATAGAACAATTGAAGCCAATATCTGAATACATAGCACAAAATGCTTAGGAGTCACAACTACTATCAGATTTGACACCCAATTTGATCACACTTCAGATGACACTCAACTAAACACGTAATATAATATTCGAGCTAATAACATTTACTAATCATTGGAAAACACTCTGAATATCCAGACATAATAAATAGAGAGGATTACTAATGGATTTCGCTTATACACCGGAACAAGAAGCACTGCGATCGGAAGTACGGCAATTTATCTCCGACAACGTCACTCCAGAAATAATCCATGAGATAGAAGAATCTGGGATACGAAACAGGGGCCCGGAAACTCGCGACCTATACAAAAAGATTGGTGACAAAGGCTGGATCGGGATTAGCTGGCCTAAAGAATACGGAGGCCAAGACGGAAGTCGTATCGACCAATACATCATTGAAGAAGAATTTGCTCGTATCGGTATAACTGTAGGCGGAGCTGGAAGCGGAGCTCCTGCAATCCTAGCAGCAGGAACAGAAGAACAAAAGAAATATTTTCTACCAGGGCTTATAAAAGGCGAAATAGTATTTGCACTTGGATTTACCGAACCTCAAGGCGGGGCAGATTTAGCAAGTTTACAATGCAGAGCTGTACGTGATGGAGACGACTTCGTGATAAACGGTCAGAAAATGTACACCACTGCGGCCCATTATGGGACACATGTATACTTAATGGCCCGAACTGATCCGGAAGCACCTAAGCACAAAGGAATTTCCATATTCTTGGTCCCAATAGACCTGCCAGGAATCACAGTTAGGCCATTGTGGACTATACAAAACGAACCAACTGCACCGCCTAGAACCACATACGGTGATAGAAGAACGAACGAAACCTTCTTCGAGAATGTTCGAATACCTGCCTCATGTATGCTTGGAGAAGAAAATATGGGCTGGTACGTTGGCGCAATGGGATTAAATCTAGATCGTGTCGGAGCCAGCAGATACCTTTTATCTGTTCAAAGAGACGAAGATATCGTTAATTGGGTCAAAGAGAACGATATGGATGGATATTCACCCGCAGAAGATCCTGATGTACGAGACAGACTTGCCGAATTATGGATAGAAGCTCAAGTATGCAGATTAATGACTATGAGAAGTATGTCTCTCGTTGAACGTGGTGGCACATTTACGTACGAAGGATCCGCTGAAAAAGTTTGGTCCCCAGAACATGGGGTACGGACTACCGAAACAATAGCTCAGATACTAGGCCCCTACGGGCAACTCTTAAATGGATCCGAAGCTGCCATAGAAGACGGTATTTTCGCTCACAACCTGCTGGGAGCTTTCCAATCTGGAATAAATCACGGCAGCGTTCAAGTTATGCGAGATCAAGTCGCCAGAAGAGGACTTGGCATGCCTCGCGGTTAAGATATCTTCGTACTAAAATTAATAAACAAAAGGTCACAAATAAAATGGACGTATTACCAGGTGAAGAAGAACAGATGGTTAAGAATTTGGCTCGAGAATTTCTTGAAGCCGAATGCCCACCTAGCCTAGCCCGAGAAATGGAGAAGGACAATTTAGGATACCCACCCGAACTATGGAAGAAAATATCTGACCTAGGGTGGTTCGGAATGTCTCTACCTGAAACTTACGGAGGACAAGGTTTACCTCTAAGTTACTTAGGTCTTATATCGGAAGAGCTTGGTAGGGTCATTGCTCCCGTTCCATTCCACAGCACAATGGTAGCAGCATTAACCATAGCAGCAGACGGAACCGACCAGCAAAAACAAAGTATCCTCCCTCACATAAGTTCCGGAGACATGATACTTACGTGGGCTTTTCAAGAACTTAACCCCAAACTGAATCCAGAATCTATCCGAACTACAGCTACAGAAACAGACGGTGGTTACGTTCTAAATGGAACTAAGATGTTTGTAGATAACTATGTCGCCGCAGACAAAATCCTAGTCACATGTAGAACATCACCTGCGACTGAGATATCCAGTGGATTATCAATGTTCATTATAGATACAAATTTATCTGGTATGGTAGAAACCCCACTTGTCACCATAGCAAAAGATAAACAGAGTAAAGTAACCTTCGAAGGGGTAAAAATATCTAAAGATGACTTAATAGGAGAATTAGATCAAGGCTGGGACATCGCCGTAGATATGTTGGACCGCGGGACAGCTTTACTTTGCGCCCAAATGGTCGGAGCGGCCCGCAAAGATATAGAAATTGGAATAGAGTACGCCAAGAACAGGGTGGCATTTGGTCGCCCAATCGGAGCATTTCAATCAGTCCAGCACATGTGTGCTGACATGACGATCTGGGTTGATGGCGCCCAAATGCTAACTTACGAGGCACTATGGAAGATGGACGAAGGTATACCTGCTTCTGTAGATGTGTCCCAAGCCAAGGCTTTTTGCAATGATAAATGCCAAGCTGCCGTTAGGTCATCTCAAGTTCTGCATGGTGGTATGGGCTTTATGATGGAATTCGACTTGCACCTCTGGTATAGAAGAGTATGTGCGTGGACAATGCGACTCGGAACCAGCTTTGAGCATAGAGCAAGAGTTTCCAAAGCACTAATCGAAGAACCCGGCAGAGTACGCCTCGGTATGAACTTCTCAGCAGTTAAATAATTTCTCGGATTAAATCACTATTGGAGAATATCAACACTATGCCTAAAGATCCTGTATGCGGTAAAGAAATAGATGAAGCTAGCGCCAGACAATCTACAGGGCAGACTAGTTTCGGTGCTTCAGAAGTAGACCCCAATATGGGAACACGTAGTTTTCATGAAGGAGAATGGTATTATTTCTGCAGCCTCGACTGTAGAACACAATTCCTCGCCACTCCGAATACTTATATAAAATAGAGTAACTAAATTTCAGGCGCACGATATTTCTACGCAGGGCTCAAGATACCCATAATTCTGTCGAGTACCCTGCAAGAAACTTCGGTCGCACGCGGAGGCCTTATGCACGTCGGACTAGTAATGGAATGCGACTACCGCCAAGGGAGAACCCAGGAGCAGGCTTTTTCGGAAGCTTTTGAAATCGCAGAATGCGCTGAAGAACACGGTGTAGACGGGGTATGGCTAGCTGAGAGACACTTTGCCACTCATCGACGACCAGGCGATCCAATGGGAGCCGGAATACCTTCAGTCGTATCAGTACCTCTAGTATGGGCAGGAGCTATAGCTGCACGTACAAAGAAACTTAGGATAGGAACAGGCGTTAGCGTCTTACCCCTTTGCCACCCTATACGACTTGCAGAAGAAGCCGCAACAGTTGATCAGATTAGTCAAGGTAGACTCGACTTTGGAGTCGGCCGTAGCAGCTTCCCACGATCATATAAAGGATACGGAATACCCTACGAAGAAAGCAGGGAACGATTCCAAGAGAACTTAGAAATTATCAATCAGGCATGGACTAGCGAGCGGCTGACATATGAAGGTAAATACTATTCGTTCGAGGATTTGTGTGTGATGCCTCAACCATACCAAAAGCCACATCCTCCTATCAGAATAGCCGCAACCACTCCAGATACTTTCTCCATGATCGGCAAATTAGGATACCCCCTTGTTTCCAGCCTCAGGGGATTGGATGTACCCGACATGGAAGGTAATGTAATTAGTTATCGAGATACTCTTAAAGAAGAAGGTTTTACGCATCCTGGAAGCGTTTATCTGAGACTGCCTATTTATGTAGGTGAAACTGACAAAGAAGGTATTGGAGATCCTGAAGAAGGAACCATGAAGTCTTTCCGACGACTCGCCGAAAACTACGCTCAGTCGGCGGGCGCCGGAGGAGCTAGCGAAGCCGCGGCACGACAACAGAGATACGACAAGTTAGCTAACGTCACATATGAGGAACTACTAGAGGACAGGCTAGCATACGGAAGTCCTGATACCGTTGTTCAAAAACTTAGATCAATCATTGATCGACTGGGATTAGAAGGGGTAATCATGGAACCCAACGTCGGTGGAACACTCTCAGAAAGCCAGGTATTGAATTCTATCCGGCTATATGCCTCAGAAGTAGCTCCTAAACTAAGAAACTAACAGCTGGCGTTGGAAATCGGCCTCAACGGGTAGAATAGTGGTGGAGCTGGCGAGAATCGAACTCGCTACCTCTTCAATGCCATTGAAGCGCTCTCCCAAATGAGCTACAGCCCCGTAAAAAAGGAGCGGCTCGTGGGACGAGCCGCTCAACAAATATAGCAAATACCCAACGAACCCGCAATACCTTCTATTGCTGTCTGACGAATTTAACTACAGTTCTCCCATTACTACCTTCATACGGCTCAACAACATACAAGTCTTTATTCGAGTCTACCCATATACCATGACATGACCTATGGGTCATCGAACCCCACTGAGCAAGCATTTCACCTTCTAGGTTCATAATGCTAATGAGACCACCGTTATGTTCGGCGCAATACACGGTATCTTCATCGTCTACAAACATGACAGCAGGTCCGATTAGTTTAGACAGCAATGATGTGATATATTCACCGTCTTGACTGAAAGCCTGTATCCTATCATTTTCACGATCCGCGATAAGTAGCCTTCCATCTTTGTCTATCCAACAACCATGTGGTAAATTAAACTCCCCTGGTCCTGAGCCAGGCCCGCCCCAAGACTTCATTAGACTCCCTGAAGAATCAAATTTATGTACTCTAGCATTAGCGTAACCGTCAGCGATAAAAATTTCTCCATTACCATTTATTGCAATACCAGCAGGGAGATTAAAAGGATCCCCTCCATGGGTTACAAGCGTCCAACCATTTGAACTAAAGTCAGTGTTGTCCGCTCCAGTATCGGAACGATATCCTTTTTCACCGATGGTTTGTAATAGCTGACCATCTTTAGTAAATTTCATTATCTGACAATTGTTTCTTTCAACAAGCCAGACGTTATCATCATTGTCCAGTATGATCGCATGCGGGAAAGCAAACAGATCTTTACCCCATGAATTCAGGTAATTACCATCTTTATCAAAAATCACTATGGGATGATCAGGATCTCTATTAAAACAATAAACATTGTCTTCTGAGTCACCATATACTGCTGCTGCAGGCATAGCCCATCCTTCCGGCAGTTTTGCCCAGTCAGTATGCATTTCATAGGTGAATTTCCCTGAACCTACTATTGTTGACGCCATTTGATACGCCTCCTACATTAATTAACTCTAAGCACCACTTTATTAAAAGATAGCTATCGGATTTACGGGAGATCCTGTGGTATTGTGCAACCGTAATGGTCCAATAGAAACCATAAACTCCCAACGATTCCTTACTTTACATGCGTCTGCTACATCCTCCAGGTTAGCATTATCTAAAATCCATAACCCCATTGCCGTAATGCCGACCTGATGGATAGGTTGAGGTACATTCGGATACTGTGCAGGACTGACATCATTACCGGTATCAGATCCCATTACAGATATTCCTCTTTCATGGAATAGAGGTAAACAAGCAGCCTGACAAGCGGTTGAGCCGGCTGATCTTTCTACTGGCCCTTCTTCATTGCGCCTATGGAGCTGACCTGTCCTAATTAATAATATATCGCCTTCTTCGATTTTAAAGCCGCATTTTTCTTCAGCAGCCAATATATCCTCTGGCATAACGCCTTCCCCTCTCTCCAACCAATCCACACCTCTTATCATAGGCACGTCAACCAATATGCCACGAGACACAAAACCTTTTTTTGCTTCTACCACAGAACAGACAGTAGCTCCTAAGTTAGTGGATACAAGATGAGCCGGTTTTCCATTATATGTTTTCCCTTCCCAGAAAAAATGAGCGAGGCTGTCTACATGAGTTACAGCATACCCATGGAAAATCATGCCTATGTAATCAGTAGCTGCCGCGTTAGGTCTGCCTGAAACTTTATCTCCACTAGCCCAACCTTCTCCGCTTTCAACCATATAGTGAACCGGAGGGTTCGGGACATCCGGAAACGTATCCCAAAGGATATCTCTAGATAAAGAGACTGTTACGCCCTCTTGGACAGTAGACAAAGCACGTTTGGTCCGCTCCGGAGTAATCAAATTTGGGGTCCCTAACTGATCATCATCTCCCCATCGTCCCCAGTTAGATAATTTCTTAAAATAGCTTAGTACTTCCTGTTCACTTGGAATCGGTTCAGGCATGACTAACTCTCCTCGATTTATCTTTATAACTCCGGCGCATTATGCATCAAGCCGTCTTTATGCGCAATAAATCGCGGGCGTAAATAACCACCTGATGTAGAATGGGTGCAGTCCTGTTATACTTGCTACTAGAACATAGCTATGGTAGGCTTTTTTAACAAATATAAAGCTAAGTAGAGATCAAAATCCGATGAGATGTGAAATTTGTTTAAAATCAGGTATGAGCGGTAACAATGTCAGCCATTCTAACCGTCATACGAAAACTCGATTCAAGGCTAACGTACACAAGCAGACAGTGGTCATCTCTGGAAAAGTACAGAGAGTAAAGATATGCACTCGCTGTCTGAGAACACTAAGTAAACCCGCAAGGAACCGCAAAGCACGGCTTACCGCTTAATTTGAAGGGTTATAAGAAACCCCTCCCGCAGTGTTCCTTATCGCTGATATAGCATCTTTCACAGATATTTCTGAATTGTAAACAGCTGAGCCAGCTACCAATATGGTGGCTCCTGACTCTACTGAACTACTAGCAGTAAAGTCAGATTTTATACCACCATCCACCTCTATCTCGACGTTATAGTCGTACTCGTCTATTATCTCCCGTAGATCGTGCACTTTCTTAAGAGTTCTTGGTATAAAACTCTGACCTCCAAACCCTGGATTGACGGTCATTACCAACACAATATCAACCATCTCAAGTACATCTTCCAGTATTGATATGGGAGTTGCAGGATTAATCGCAACCCCGACTTTAGCCCCCAAACTTTTTACATAGTCGACACTGCGGTGCAAATGTTTGCAAGCCTCTACATGCAAAATAACCTCATCCGTATGATCTTTAACAAGAGAAGGCAAGAAATAATCAGGGTTCTCAATCATCAAGTGTATGTTTAGTGGCAGGTCTGTAGCCGCACGAACAGCGTTGATAACCGGCTCTCCAAAAGAAATATTCGGTACAAAATGCCCATCCATTACATCCACATGAATCATATCAGCGCCAGCATCGGTGGCGTCCCTAACCTGGCGAGCCAAATTCCCAAAGTCCGCAGATAACACTGAAGGCGCGATTTTAATAGAGGAATCAACCATTTCCAATACCCTTTTTAAGAATACCAGTAGCTTCTTCTAAACCTGCTAGTACACGTTCGGGTGCTGTTCCACCATATACACTTCTAGCACTAACCGATGACTCAGCGGTAATGTCATAAACACTCTCGTCAAAAGAGGTAGAGAATTCCCGGTATTTCTCTATAGGCAAGGACTGAAGATCGGTAGTATTTTCCTCACAATGCATGCATAAAGCACGTACTATCCCATGCGCTTCACGGAAGGGCACTCCGCGAACTACTAAATAATCTGCAAGATCAGTGGCCAACATGTAGCTTTCTGAAGACAGGCTAGCCACTCTATCAGAATACAACTTCACTCCATTCATCATTTCTGAATACACATGTAGTGTCGAAGTAATGGTGTCTATAGTGTCAAACAGACCTTCTTTGTCCTCTTGGAGATCTCGGTTATAGGTTAGTGGCAATCCTTTCATAATAGTCAGTATTCCCATAAGATTTCCGTATATCCTACCGGTCTTGCCTCTGGCCAGCTCGGCGAAATCCGGATTTCTCTTCTGCGGCATTATGCTACTACCAGTTGTAAATTCATCGGATAGACTTATGAAGCCAAACTCTCGGCTAGACCACAAAATAACTTCTTCTGACATACGTGAAATATGCATCATCAATATAGATGCTGCAGAGTGAAACTCGATCAAAAAATCGCGATCAGACACTGCATCCATGCTATTTGGAGTAATACTCCTGAAACCTAGCTCATCAGCTATAAAATCTCGATCAACATCATAAGGTACACCTGCCAGAGCACCACTCCCCAGAGGTAAGACATCTGCCCTAAAGTGACAATCTTTAAGCCTCGATATATCTCTTTGTAGCATATGAAAATAAGCCAACATATGATGTGCGAATAAAACAGGCTGTGCTCGCTGCAGATGTGTATATCCAGGCATTATTACATCGCTGTATTTGCCACCCAAATCTACTAGAGATAGCTGAACTAGTTTTATACCATCAACAATGCTAGTTATGGCATCTTTAAGGTACATTCTGATATCTACTGAGATTTGATCATTACGAGATCTACCAGTATGAAGACGGCCAGCTACTGCTCCTATCAACTCAAACAGACGACGCTCTATATTCATATGAATATCTTCAAGAGTCGAATCCCAAATGAATTCGCCTGACGCTATTTCAGATCTTATCTGACTAAGGCCTTCTATAATTTTTGTAGAATCCCTCTCATCTATTATCTCCTGACGCGCCAGCATCTTAGCATGAGCTATTGATCCGGCTATATCTTGAATATATAGCCGCTGATCATAATGAGTCGAAACCGTGTAATTATTGATGTCCGCCATTATATTAAGTTACCTATTTATCTCGAAAACTGTCGTTTTAAATCCGTGCTCAAGTATATCACGCGGCAGTTCTATGCCGTGCCACTACCATATTCGGATGCTCATTCAAGATTGCAGGAAATCAAAGCTATGTTCAAGATTGTCAAAAACATTTTCGTGAGACGGAATCTCCATAATAGCTGCTCCGGAATATCCTTTTTCTTCCAAGATAGTCAACATCTTTTTGCAATCTAGATCCCCTGTATCAACGGAGTGATATGCTTCTCCTCCACGAGCCTGTTTGAAATGAACTATCTTGATCATATCTAGGGGCAGTTCATCCAATTCTGAGAGTGGATCACTATCAGGAAGTCGTCTCAACTGATTTGTAGGATCTGGACACAAGCCAATATAAATTGCTTCCTCAGATGGGAGTCGGGATCGTATAGCATCTACTAATATTTTCATACTATGTATTGATTGACCGGAATTTTCCATTGATAGCACAACACCTTGAGAGGCGGCTTCCCTTGTTAAATCGACTAACCCAAAGGCTTCTTCTGGTATATCATTTTCTGATTCCCATGGATCACTTGATGCCTTAGGGTCAACCGTCCTCAAATGGGGAAAATCTCTGCCAACGATCTTCGCCGCTTTCAGACATTCCTGAAATAAATCTCCAGAAGGATCAATTAATGTAGTAATACACGGCAACGCTACTGCCAGATCAAAAGCCATATCAGGGAACCCAGAGACCAATGATTCTATTTTATTGATATCCGGTCTCCAATCATTACCTTCCCCAGATTCATAATCCCCAAGGCAAGTTTGTCGGAGCTCAACATGTTTAGAACCCCTCTGTTTCGCTAAATTAATCAAGTCCGATAGGTCAGTCTCGCCCAATTGCAATCGCCATGAATTACTTATAGCTCCAAATAACATATTTACAACTCCACAGACTAGTTTGATACTCAACAAAATATACTCTTCCGTCAACTGTCCATCAAGCGTACAACTACAGATGCTTGTCTGTTAAAATAAGCAAAATAAGATTTCGAGAGGTGTTTCACATGACATCATCATTATCTAACATGAAATGTTCCGCATGTAGAAGAGATTCCCCTCACGTCTCCGAATCAGAAATAACAGATATGAAACCTTCTATACCTGATTGGAATATCATTGACCAATCGAGTGTCCCAAAACTAGACAAGGAATTCAAATTCAAAGATTTTGAAACAGCGTTAATCTTTACAAATGCAATAGGGTCTCTAGCAGAGGAACAAGGCCACCATCCAAAAATAACAACTGAGTGGGGAAAAGTATCCGTCTGTTGGTGGACTCATAAAATAAGAAACTTGCACAAGAATGATTTCATAATGGCCGCCAAAACTGACGCTCTTTACACAAGTTTAGAGAACTCTTAGAAGTCTACCGACTATCATCAGAGAGTGAATATACGGTCGGGAGAGCTCAAATTAAGATTAACCCTACGAAAACTCTCAGCATGGTTAAGTCCTACTAGCTTACCCTGGTCATGAGTCCTATTCCGAATACGTTCCAAACGTTCTTCATGTGTACTTGACACCATCTGGCTCACATGCGCAGTGAGGGATTGTGCCTTAACTTCTAAATACCCTTCAACGTCTATAAAAACATCAGGAAATTCGGACCCCCAGAGAAATGCTTGCTCTACTTTATGAGGGGCCAATCCTTCTAGTTCAAAGTGTTCAGGAAACTGCAAATAGCTCCAAGCATAACTACATGCAGCATCGATTGCTGTTTGCCCACTCATACGATGATCACGGTGAGTATGAGTAGTACTCCGATAAGGATCTATACAGAATATTATTTGAGGCCTATACCTACGTATTTCTTGTACTAGTTCCCCGCAAAATTCTTGATCATTTTCCAATCCACCATCAGGATGTCTAAGAAAAACCACGTCCTGAACTCCCAATAAATCTGAGGCATTCTGCTGCTCTACTTCACGTATAGACGCTAACATCTCCGGACTTATATTTCTATCACCCGTACCTTTATCACCATTAGTACACAGAACTACTACGACTTGAGTCTGATATTCCTTTACCCATTTCGCCATAGTCGCTCCACACCCACCCTCAGCGTCATCAGGATGAGGAGTTACTACCATAATACGTCCAGGAGCTTTTTCAATAATTTCCATCAAAGATGCTATGCCTCTAATTACGTTTCACAGGATTAAAAAATGTTGGTCACAAAATATAAGGAACCCTTTTTTGAGGGTTCCTTATATTTTGTATATGATTCTACTATCTCTACATATGGAAAACTACCATCTTAAGTTCCGTCATCTCTTCGACAGCATATCCAGGCCCTTCTTTTCCCATACCACTGTCTTTCAGGCCACCATAGGGCATGATATCAGCACGCCATTGCGGAGATGAATTGATATGGAGATTGCCAGACTCAACTTCTCGGGCAAATCTCATAGCCCAATCCACGTTTTGAGTAAATATACCAGCTGCAAGGCCAAAGCGAGAATCATTTGCCATATAGATGGCTTCATCAATATTATCAAAGGAACTTACCACTACCGCAGGTCCGAATAATTCCTCTCTCGATACACGCATATCTGGTTTCACATCTGCAACTACTGTAGGAGCATGGAGAGTACCTTCCCGATCACCTCCTGCTATTATACGAGCTCCCTGACCAACCGCCTCAGCAATCCAACTCCCAACTCTTTCCGAGTCTGATTCTCTTATCATCGGACCCATCTTAGTCGCATCGTCCATTGGATTACCGGCTACAAATGCATCAGTAGGTGCAACCAACGCATCCAGAAAATCAGAATAGATATTTTGATCAGCAAATACCCTTTGAGTAGAGATACAAACCTGGCCAGCATTTGCAAATCCGCTGGCAACTGTCGCGGCTGCAACCTTTTCGATGTCCGCATCAGACATTACAATCAGCGGGCTGTTTGACCCCAATTCCATAGTAACTTTTTTTATCCCAGCGTTGCGACATATTTGATCGCCAACTTCCATACTACCAGTGAATGTAATTTTCCTAACTCGCTTGTCACCTGTTATAGCATCACCTATCTCGGCGCCGGAGCCAGTGATGCATTGAATCGCTTCAGGTGGCAACCCCGCATCAAGCAATATTTCAGTAAGTTTTAGTGCTGATAGAGGAGTATCACCCGCCGGTTTAAGTACTACGGCATTACCAGCTGCTAAAGCAGGTCCAACTTTATGACATACCAGATTAAGTGGAAAGTTAAAAGGACTAATAGCTGCCACTATGCCGACTGGAACTCTTATAGTAAAACCAAATTGGCTCGTTATACCCGGAGCTCCATCAAGCGGGACAGTTTCCCCATGTAGGCGTTTAGCTTCCTCAGAAGAGAGTGTGATAGTCTGTATGGCCCTCTGAACTTCGGCTCGACCTTCAGCTATAACCTTTCCCTCTTCACTCGTTATAGTCTTGGCAAGATCCTCTGCTCTTTCTGCCATCAAATCAGCAGTTCGTCGAAGTATTGAATATCGTTCGTAAGCCGGTATTTTTGCCATCACACCAGCACCACGTGCAGCACTATTTATCGCAAGTTCAACGTCTGAAGCGCTACCTTTGGGTACCGTATCAATGATCGACTGGTCAAAAGGATTGAGAACTAACATAGTCTTATCCCGATCTACCCATTGACCTGATATATACATTTTCATATTACTCTCCCTCCGACTCTCTAGATATTATCAACTTACGTTACACAATGTATCCACGGTGGCATTTGAGTACGTGTTCATAGTTCTCCAACGCCCTTAAGAGAAATATCTCGACCTATATCTGTAACCATGTACTGTCCCGAGCGTCCTGGAACTCTTTCCATCCATCTGAATTTGCTCCTAGCTGCGTTACGCAGAGTCTGAATGAAACTGTGCGGACGCTGCCAGCCAACTAGATCAAACAGGTAGCCCAATCGATCACAATCAACCATCTGTTCATTTAAATAACGATAAGCCGCTTCAGATACCAATACTACTTTTCTCATATCGCCCATAGGATTACTAGATCTACAGAATTTTATTAATTTATCTTCTTCAGAACTTGAATATCCGTTTGCAGACTTATGCCCATTACCATTGGAGGAGACCGGGTTTATACGATATATATCTGAGTAGCCGTCAGATTCATTAGATATTGGTCTGCCCTCTACTAGATCTGCGCCGACATCTATCGAAGCACTATCATTACTAGTGACCATACCAATTATCTTATAGAGAACTTCTGGATCATCGACTTCAATAATCAAATGAGATCCATTTGGAGTAGTCACTGAAACTTTATTCATCGGATAAATTATTCCTTTGGCCGACCGATAATATCTATCAATATGTTAACTAGCCCGTCAAGCATAAAACAGCGCAAATCAGTCAATGTCCCTGCGTGACTAGATATTCCTTGGTTCTAAATACTTAACAATTTGGAGAAACGTTATTTTTACCGGGGATAGTAGTTATTAATATCCCGGTGATTCGTTTGTAGAGACCGAACTAAAGCGTCTCTTTCAATCTCATGGCTAATGATCTAGTAAGGCCTGGCACAGCGGCTATGTCATCAATATCAGCATCTTTGATAGCCTGCACCGTTCCAAATCTCCTTAACAGCATACGTTTCCTCTTTGGGCCTATGCCAGTAACCATATCAATAGAAGACTTCAAACTTGCCTTACTCCGTAAGTTTCTATGATATGTTATTGCAAACCGGTGGGCCTCGTCACGCAACCGTTGGACCAGGTACAGAGATTGAGAATGCCTTGGCAAAACAATCGGATCCGTGCTGTCTGGCACATATATCCATTCATTTTCCTTAGCCAATGATGCTAATGGAACGTCATCCAGACCCAATTGGAGAAACACTTCTAGAGCCGCTGATAAATGGCCTTTTCCACCATCAATCAGTACTAGATCAGGCACTATACCCCAAGAGTCTGTGGTGTTTGCAGAATCTAGTTTTCTTGCCTTACTTAAACGTTCAAACCTACGCCGTAGCATTTCCTGCATACTGGCATAGTCATCCACTCCTTCTACAGTTTTTATTCGGAATCTTCTGTATTGATCCGTCCGCGGCTTTCCATCCTGGAAAACGACCATACTTCCAACAACGTTAGAGCCTTGTATATGAGAGATGTCATAACATTCCATGCGTTGTGGCAGGTTAGGAAGACTCAATTGTTCTTGCAATTCATGAACTGCTTGTTGAATTACACTACTGTCATTGAGCCAGGAAACTCTTTTTTGAACCAGACCTTGCTGAGCATTAGTATAAACCACATCAATTATTTTTTTATTCATGCCTCGTTGAGGAACTACCAACCTGACATTACTACCTCGTCTCGATCTTAACCAATCAGAGGTCAATGCCAAATCTTCGATCTCGTGTTGTAATAATATAGTTGGCGGTATTACAACAGCTGATTGATAAAATTGCTTAATAAATTGTTCCAATACTTGGGAAGGTTCCTCTTCTTTGGTACCCTCCATGAGAAATTTGTCCCTGCCAACAAGTTTCCCACGTCTTATGAAAAAGACTTCTACCCAACATTCGTCTTCGCCAGCCGCAAGAGCAATTGCGTCTAGATCTACCAACTTACCTGAATCCACTTTTATATCGCGGTCTTCAAGAACTTTTTCAATACTTCTTATCTGGTCCCTTAAAATCGCTGCTCTTTCAAATTCCATGTTTTCAGAAGCAGCTTTCATTTTCGAGGATATCTGAGAAGTGACCGTTTCCGTCTCGCCTTCCATAAACATCACGACTTGGCGTATCACATCTAAATATTCACTTTTGCTCGCGTGTCCTGAACACGGCGCAACGCATCGATTGATGTAAAACTCCAAACATGGCCTGGGATCAGTACCGGTAATCGTCTTGGTACATGATCTGTAAGGGAACAATCTCTTTATCAAATCCATTGTCTGCCTAACACTACCGGCCGAGGCAAAAGGGCCGAAATAACGTGCCCCATCATTGGAAACCTGTCTGGTTATGTAAACCCTGGGGAAATCTTCCTGCAAATCTATCTTAAGGTAAGGATAAGTTTTATCATCTTTTAGACGTGCATTATATCTGGGTTTGTAACGCTTGATTAATGTATTCTCAAGAATAAGTGCTTCAGATTCAGTATCAGTAACTATATATTCAAAATCTTGAACTTGATTCATTAAGAGGCGAGTTTTCGTAGATAGTGTTTCTTTAGTAGCAAAATATGAGCGCAAGCGATTTCTCAAGACACTAGCTTTACCCACGTACAAAACCTTATCCTGAGAATCTTTCATTAAGTACACTCCTGGAGTATCAGGAGTTAGTCTCAATCTATGTTCAAATAAAGAGGTGGACATGAGTCCATTATATAAGGAAAGATAATCCTACTAAAGCCAATATAACAACTGATCCCATAATACTTATTTTGACCAGTTCAGCTTTAACATAATTGTGTGCTAATGCAGGGCTTACAGGTCTTCCGGACATCCGTCTAGAAGGCGCATTGGTAGCCTCTGGAGCGACTATAGCCACATCGGTATGTGTGATAGCTTGCTCGCCGCCCGTAATAATCTCTGTTTCAGTACTTTCATCAGCACCTTTCAGAGTAGGAGTTGGAGAAACATTCTTGTTTTGGCGCCGTCTTCTTTGACCTAGCTGAGACTGTCTCGCAGCTACCCGTCGTCCTCTACCTGGCATTTACAGAGCCCCCTGGGTGCTATGTTGATTATAAACTAAATGCTAATTTGATCTTGAGTATACTATATCGGTTGCATTTACAATACCCACTAAGTCAGTCCGCTACAATACGTGGAGCACTCGATTCATCTTCACGAGCCTCATTGGATGCCCTCGGGTGGCTCTTTTCATATTCTTCATGCAAATGAGCATTAGTTAAATGCGTATACACTTGTGTAGTAGATATACTTGAATGCCCTAATAATTCCTGGACATGCCTCAATGATGTACCATTTTGAATGAGATGACTGGCAAAGCTATGTCTTAGAGTGTGCGGGGTGATCTTCTGAGTAATTCCTGCACGCTTACTGTAATTCTTTAATATATTCCATATCCATTGCCTAGTTAGCCGTTCGCCACGATGGTTAATGAATAATGCGGGTTCATTCTTATTCGTACCCAGCAAAATACCCCTACTGGTCCTAAGATATTCGTTAAGTTGAGCCTGCGCCCTAGGATGCAAAAATACCAACCGCTCCTTTGAACCCTTTCCCCAACATCGTATATATGATTCTTTCAAATCTATATCCTGTATATTAATGGAGACAAGTTCTGTCACCCTTAGACCTGTCGCATAAAGCAATTCTAATATCGTGGCATCTCTGTGGCTCTCTGGACCACCAGATTTGTTGGCTTCGTCAAGAAGATTATTGACTTCTTCTACTGTAAGACACTTAGGAAGCGTCCTCCCCACTTTGGGAGATCCCATAGATTCTGTGGGATCTTCTTTAATGTCCCCATTAGCCATCAAGAAACCAAAGAAAGATTTCACTGACGCCACTTTTCTAGCTGTGGTCGTATCGCGGTATCCTCGTCGTAGGCGAAGGTCATTAATATATTCGTTCAATAATCCTATATCTACTGAGCCCCACTCAACATGTCCATTCGTAGCAACTATCGAAGATTCCCTCGTATAGCCTTCAAATTGGGTCAAGTCATTTCTATAGGCCTCAAGAGTATTAGTTGAGAATCCTTTTTCTACAACGAGATGTTGTAAGAATGAGGTAACTAAAGCATCCATTCGACATCCCTTCTAATTTACTGTACCGCACAGGTCTAAACATTGTTTGAGTACAGACGATTCTAGCATAGGGAAAATTGTCTTTATAAGAGGAATACGTGCGGGAATTGATCAATCTTGCAGGACCTTAGATCTTCAACTAAGAATTGCTATATCTCCTTGAACCGTTGATCTCGCCAGTTCAGAGCAGATCTCAGACCTTCACGCTGTTTAATAATATTAAACTCTTCCTGTTCAGGGCTAAGACTAAGGTCGAAATGGGTCATTAACTCCAGATTCTGTTGTATTGCAGAAAGAAAGCCTTGTGATTCGAGGGCACGATTAACAGATATCTTGGATAATTTAACCCCTATTTGGGGCAATAGACAAATCTTACGCGCTATGCGCTCACATTCAAAAATCAAATCATCGTGTTTTACTACCCTGCCCACCAATCCTATGCGAGCCGCTTCATAAGCATCGACAGTATCACCGGTCAACAGCAGCTCCTTGGCCATTGCAAGATTAGTGCTGAATGGAGTTATCAAGAGCGGGGGGCCAACCCCTGCTCTTATCTCTGGCTCGCCCAAAATAGCATGTTCTGATGCAATCTTAATATCACATATCTGAACTAACTCACATGCCCCACCCAATGCATATCCGTTGACAGCTGCTATAACAGGTTTACCTAAGTTCCAAACCATCATAAATGTATCAACGAATGTTTGTAGATGCTCACGCCATTTCTCAGGAGTTATTTCCTCTGTACTCGAATCATCTGAAGATCTTTCTATGTCAAATCCTGCTGAAAAAGCCCTGCCAGCACCTGTGAGGATAACTACTCTCACATCAGGATCAACTTCAATAACTTGTATAATCTCTCTGAATTCGGACAATAATTGACCGTTCAGAGCATTTAATTTTTCCGGCCTATTTAAAGTTATGTATGCTATCGAATCCTTATTCTCGTATGTAATACACTCAAAACCCAAAAGTTTCCTCCAAGAATATGTACGGCTCATTCAAGATCCAATTGATCACTCACACCGTCCGCTGCATATACTAAGAACCTTCAATTATCTCTACATATTGCACAACAATAGCTTGTGTGGGAGAAGACATCTCTCTCCCGAATTTATTACGCTCCACGGGCACCTCGGCAATAGCATCTATAATTTCCATACCCTTGGAAACTTGCCCAAATATTGTGTATGCGGGGGGTAAACCAACATCTGAACCATGCACGATGAAGAACTGACTGCCATTAGTATCAGGTCCAGAATTCGCCATTGCTACAGTTCCTCGATTGTATCCTCTTGTTACACGTTCATCTTCAAAACGATATCCTGGACCACCGGTTCCGTCACCTTTAGGATCACCTGTCTGAATCATAAAATCTTTGATTACCCTATGAAATTTAACCCCGTTATAAAATCCTTCTTTAGATAAGAAAACAAAGTTATTCACGGTTATAGGAGTCTCAGAAGGAAATAAATCAATCGTAATGTCCCCTTTTGAAGTTTTCAGATAAGCTGAATAGGATAGGTCTGGCGATATGATCATAGATGGGGGAGCACTATAGGTTCGAGCCCCTGCAGGGGCCGCAACTTGTTGCTCAGCCAAGGGATTATTTCGGGATTCTGAAACGGCAGGAGTCCCTTTTTCCTTCTTTGCCATATTAGAAACTGATTGACCTTTTTCCTTTGCCACATCAGCAACTGATTGACCTTTTTCCCGAATGTCTTTAAGCATATTTGATTTACCTAAGCTTCCTTCTTCTTCCAATCCAGTCAAAATATCACAACCAGTTGTACCCAATCCTAACAAAACAAACGCACTAATAAATATGATCATGAAGCCATTTTTCATAGTTAGACACCCTTTTTAGTTATAAGTTCTATATTCTTCCGGTGTGAAGGGAAATTAATATCGTGTGCTATACATCACCCTAGAAAAAAGACCCAGTTATGACTAACCAGGTCTTCCATCTATCAGTACAAACAACCCAAAGATTAATATGGCCTAGTGATTTTAGCTATCTCCTTGAGTTTTTCCAACGTGAAGTCTGGTGATTGGCAAACGCTGATGGTCTGCTCCTCATAATCTGCTATTGTTGCAACCATGTCAGGTATCTTATCTGCCAGCTCAAATGGTATATGAGATACTCCATGTTTATCCCCATGAAGGAGATCACCTGTCTTTACGGTAAAACCGCCAATACCTACTGGATTCCCTATATCTATGAGATGTACGTATCCATGAGATACAGACACATCTTTCGCAAAGAAATTAAAATCCAATGCTCTCACTTCATCAAGATCACGAACTGTGCCGTCAGTTATAACACCAACAGCGCCTAATGCTTTATGGATATTTCCCTGAACTTCGCCCCAATAAGCACCGAACGGAGGGTTATCTATATCATGCAGTACTATAAAGGTAGGCTTTGGGAGTGAAGCTATTAAATCCCACCAATCTTCCCGAGCTATGGGTGTTCCGGTGGGCTCATTCGCGCTGATCACACCAGTAACAGCATACCCTACTGTAGCCGGCATATCCGGAAATATAGATTTTATCTCGGGCAACATAAACCCCTGATTCTTTGGACGATAATTCAGCCCTTCTATTGCGTTACAAATACTTGGACCATCAATGGCCTGCAAAGCCTTAAACGTGGATTCACTAACACTCTGATACAAGACAAACCTCCTATAAATATTTCTATCGGACCAGTATCAAGCTATAACTCTCTAGATCACTACAGTGAACTCGAACTACCAGGAGGATTTACTATCTGGCGCGTTCTGATGATTTGATCTGCGTGTTCCTGTACATGGCGAGCAAGATACTCGAAAACTCCCCCTGCAGTAATTGGATTATCTTCACCTCTGTGACCAATTCTATCCAAATATTGTGCATTAATGCTTGTTAATACCTTAATTGCACTGTTGTTCTCTTGTTTAACCCGAACTATTAGTTGATCAAGTGACTCACCGGACTGATCATCTACCGATGCGGATCTAATGTCGTTTTCGACTTCCGTTCTAGTAATATTAGGATTATCAGTTTCAGTTATAACCACTGCTTTCCCAGACCAAAACCCTTGGATCTCTGCTATATGTGCCAATAATTGACACACACTCCATTCTCCGCGGGATGGAATCATGCGCGCATGTTGATGATCCAATCCTTGGATAGACCTTTCCACGGCGCCCAATGCTTCTTCTAATAAGGATTTTAAATTTGCTGTCTGATCCTGAGACATAACTGATCCGGCTATCGTGATTCTAATTCCGGTAAGCGCTCCTAGGTTAAACATACCGCACGAGTTTTTCTGCCGGATAGAGGATACCAGAAAGTTCTCTAAGCGGGAAGGATATTGTCAAAAATGTGATACGCCACCATTATTGAGCAAATCGAGGACTACAACATTACAGTTAATCTAATCCAAGCTGATTCCGAGCTGTATCGCGGACTTTTCTCATTATATCCTGCAAAGGTATACATGTTCTCAACGATAAACTCCTACAGTCCTCGTACTCGGGCGATACATCTACGACCACACCATTCAGAAATTTTAGTTTAACATTCGCCTCTCCAAGATCTGTAGATATACTGCGAATCTCTCTTTCTGCAACATAACGGTCGATTACTCGTCTTCTAACACCCAACGTACTTGTTTCTCGTAATATCAGGTCAACAGCCAGTGACTCCATTTCCAGAGGCACCAACGCTGACAATATTACTCCTGGGCGATCCTTTTTCATTTGTATAGATGTAAACCATACATCCAATGCGCCCAGGTCAAAAAGTCTCTCTTTAGCATACCCAAGCATCTCACCTGACGAATCGTCTATATTAGTTTCTAACAACACACTTCCAGATTGCATAACAACTGATTCGGAACTAATTTCCCCTAACCAAACCCTGATTATATTTGCAAAACTTTCAGGGTCCTTACCTCCCAATCCAACCCCAATCGCTGACACCGAAACAGCAGGTCTCACGAAGGTTGCCAGTCCAGTAATAATTGCTGCTCCGGTAGGAGTTGTGAGTTCGCCTATGTTGTCATAAATCTCATTATCAGCGACAACTGGCGCCTTTACTTGAGAAATTATCTGCAGTGTGGCCGGAGCTGGATTCGAATATCCTCCAGGCCTAATTGGTGGCCTTGAGGATCCCAGGACTAATGGAGATGCATAAACATTTTCTACGCCCAAATAATCCAGACAGATGCATACACCTACTATATCTACAATAGTATCCAGAGTTCCCAGTTCATCTAACTCAATTTCTTCTAAGCTATGTCCATGAACTCGACACTCCGCATCCCAAAGGAGATGGAATATTCTTAACGACGAACTTTTAACGAATTCAGAAAGATTACTGTCAGAGACAATCTGCAACATCGTCGATGCGGCCAGATTCACGGGATCATCTAATACTACATCAACTTTCGTACCACTAATCTCGTTACGTAAACCTTGTGATTTTTCAACATGAAACCCTGAGATTGGAAGTTTATTTAATTGAGTTGTTATTTCCTCAAGGGGTACTCCCAAGTCAACAAATGCGCCAAGCAGCATATCACCACTAGCGCCTCCGATTGACTGTATATACGCTACTTTCAAGTTATTCTGAACCTTTGCCAGGATCTCGACCTATCTGGGCATTAAGACTGCCTGAGCGTAATCCTGCCAAATCCAGAGAAACCCACAAATACCCCAAACTTTTAAGGTGTTCGGTTATTTTTTCACGATGCACAATAATAATTTCCATTTCCTCGGGTACCACTTCTATTCGACATATACGATCATGATGTCTCGCACGAACCTGACTTAATCCGAGGTCTTTTAAAAAATCCTCTGCCTTTTCTATCATCTTAAGAGTTGTAACATTAACCGGTATGCCGTACGGAACTCGAGAGGACAAACAAGGCTGTGCTGGTTTGTCCCAGACAGATATTCCTAGGTAGTGTGCCAGTGTTCTTACATCTGATTTTGTGAATCCTGCATCCACCAAAGGACTTCTCACCTGATGTTCAGAAGCCGCTTTCAGCCCGGGCCTGTAGTCTCCCAGATCATCTTTATTGGCTCCATTGAGAATCCACTGATAACCCTCATCACTAGCTAATACATTTAATTGGCTATATAGCTCGTTTTTGCAAAAGTAACACCGCTGCGGAGAATTTTCAGTGTACCCCTGTTGGTCCATTTCATTAGTTCTAACTATACGATGATCTAAGTTGAATTCACTAGCGGTCAATTTTGCTTCTGACAATTCCCGTTCAGACAAAGCGGGGGATACAGCTGTGACTGCTAACGCCTTTGGCTTCAATACTTTATCGGCAATAACTGCGACCAAAGTACTGTCAACGCCACCAGAGAACGCTGTGACAGCGGAATTGAGACCTGATAATTCAGACTCTAATCTCTTGAGCAAAACCTCTGGCGCTCTCATAATACCTTCCTTCTAAACAAATCAAACTGCCATTATTATATGGCCTGTCCCAAATGATCAGGGCCATTAATATATAAAACACCCTCCAATTATATCAACGTTCAGAGAAAACGATATAATGCTTGTAATAGGGCTATAACTTGTACTACATTATGAAGCGTAGTACTATGACTCATTACAATTGTGTGAGGGAGAAGGGCAATAATTGGTCCTCCTACTCGCTGGTTAACCCAACATGCAGAGGTAGACATGACCACTAGGAATTATGATCTCGCCGTAGCAATCGGCGGAGAAGCCGGTCAAGGAATCGCGACCCCAGGTGACATATTAGCCAGAATTTTTGTACGCCGAGGGTTACATCTTAACGCCTATAACGCATACCAATCTATAATCCGCGGTGGACACATCTTCCTAACAGTAAGGGTTAGCGACGAAGAATGCCCCACTCACGGAGACAAATTAGACATACTTCTTTGTCTTAATCAAGACACCATGGACCGTCATCTCCACTTAATGGGTCCAGGATCCAAGGTCATATACAATTCTGACACTATTGAACCAGGCGAAGCTGCGGAAGGCGTAGGCTTATGTCCAATACCAGTCAGCGAACTATCACAGAGCCGCAACCGACTAATACAAAACACTATTGCGGTCGGCGTGATGAGCGCTTTAGTAGGATTAGAATTCGAGACGATCGAAGACAGTTTATCTCTTAGATTCCAGAGACAGGGTGAGAAAATCGTAAGTGAAAACGTCAGTGTAGCAAGAGCAGGATACGATTATGCACTTGAAAACTTCGAGGCCTTCCCAGAGTTACTGCCATCTGGCGAAAAACCTCTCGGTGTATGGGCTGGAAATGACGCAGTCGCAATGGGAGCCGCCGCTGCCGGAGTAAAGTTCTATGCCGCATACCCCATGAGCCCATCAAGTGGTATTCTTCACTGGATGGCCCAAAACGCCCGTAACCTAGGCATAATGGTTAGACAGGTCGAGGACGAGATCGGCGTTGCAAATATGGTGATTGGGGCTGCTCACACTGGTGTACGAGCGATGTGCGGAACGTCGGGTGGTGGATTCGCCCTAATGACTGAAGCAGTCGGTGCTGCCGGCATGATGGAAATACCAGTGGTATACGTTGATGTACAACGGGCAGGACCATCTACTGGAGTTCCTACCAAAACAGAACAAGGAGACTTGTGGCAAATACTCGGGGCTAGCCAAGGTGACTACGAGAGATTTGTTGTAGCCCCTACAGATGCGCTAGATGCTTTTAATACCATGCCAGAACTATTTAACCTGTGTGATAAAGCACAGTGCCCTGGCCTTGTATTAATTGACCTTCTAATAGGTGAAGGTAGGTTCTCATTTGACCCGGACGACCTTGATATGCATCCTAACATAAACCGGGGAGAACTTATCACCGAAGGTACCCTCAGTGGAGAAACCTACCAGAGATATAAAGATACAGATTCCGGAATATCTCCTAGGGCCATAGCAGGATTGGAAGGCTACGTTCACGTAGTAGCCACGGACGAGCACGATGAAGATGGCATATTGATCAGTGATGAATTTACGAATCCTCACAAGCGCCGACAAATGGTTGAGAAAAGGGCTAGAAAATTCCAAAATGTAATAGATGACGTACCACCTCCGGAACTGGAGGGAGAGAAATCTGCCGACGTTACTCTTATTGGCTGGGGATCTACCTATGGAGTTATAAAAGAAGCCATAGCGCAACTAGCTGATCAGGGTGTTACCGTCAACCATTTGCCAGTAAAGTGGATTATACCGCTACACGGCGATGCCATAGTAGACATCCTGTCCTCATCAAAAAAGACAATAATTATAGAAAATAACTATTCTGGACAATTTGCAAGATACCTAAGAAGTGAGACTGGATTCGCTCCAGACGGGCACATACGAAAATATGATGGGGAGCCATTTATGCCACACCATATTGTCGATGGAGTCCTAGAGCAAATCGCAGGTAAAACTAACCACTACGTACCGTATCAAGAAGTCATAGTTTAACAAGGAGACTCAATATGACCAGCACTCCAAAAGTATCCGAAGACGAACCCGTAGTACAACTAACCGCTAGAGATTTCAAAGGTAAAGCAGACCCAGACTGGTGTCCCGGGTGTGGCGACTTTGGGGTCCTTAATAGTCTTCAGCGGTCCTGCGCAGAGCTCGGCATGAAGCCACACGAAATCCTGGTGGTTAGCGGAATTGGATGCTCATCCAACTTGCCAGGATACATAAATGCCTACGGAATGCACACTCTTCACGGAAGATCATTAGCATTTGCTACAGGGGCTAAGATGGCCAACCACGATCTGAATGTAATTGTCACCGGTGGAGATGGTGACGGATACGGTATCGGTGGAAACCATTTCACTCATACTGCCAGACGCAACGTCGATTTGACCTACATAGTTATGAATAATCAGATTTATGGATTAACTACAGGTCAAATATCGCCCACTAGTAGAGACGGTATGAAAACTAAAAGCACTCCCTTCGGAAGTGTAGAAATGCCTATAAACCCTATTACTTCTTCCATTATGAATGGAGCCACATTCGTCGCACGAGGATACAGCGGAGACGTACGACACTTAAACGATCTCATCAAGGAAGCTATCCAACACAAAGGATTTTCACATATAGATGTATTCAGTCCATGTGTAACTTTCAATCACGACAATGGACATCCCTTTTTCAAAGACAGAGTCACTAAACTCGAAGACGAGAATCATGACACATCCGACTGGAAAGCAGCTTGTGAAAAAGCAATGGTATGGGGAGACCAGATCTACACTGGCGTGTTCTTCAAGGTAGAAGCGCGCGAGAGTCTGGGAGACCGCGAACCTGTGCTAGAACGAGAAGGGCCTCTCGCGAAAAGATCGCTAGGACTCAGCAATGAACAAGCTGAAAAGCTGATTAAAGCAACAATGTAAGTATCCACTTACCTAGATTTACTGTAAATAGACCCGCCTTAATGGCGGGTCTATTTACAGATACAGACTTTTTATGAAAAATACTTCGCTTATAAATCGTGTTGCCGGTTCGCTACCGTTTTATTACGGGTGGGTAATCGCCGGCAATAGCATCGCTATAAGTCTTTCAACGAGAACCATAATGGCCGTGGCCATGCTTTCCGTATTCGTTGAGCCAATGACACGTGAACTAGGGTGGTCTAGAGGAATGCTATCCACCGC
>CAZVRK010000021.1:0-30424 GCA_964629875.1 uncultured Dehalococcoidia bacterium
CAGTATCGATGAAATCTTGGGATTTCCCAATTCGTTGTAGTAGTCCAGAATTTGTTTAGTCCATGCACGATATGGTTCTCCAGAATCAATTACAACCATTTCTTCGTTGGGGTTTCCAACAAAATATATATGGGTTCCCCCAGGGTGCATAGCGCCAAAACTATTTTGATCTTCAGTAATATGAGTAGCGAAAACATGTTTAGTTATTTGCATTTGACTACCTATAAAAGTGTAAAGTTGTAAAGTAATGAGACATAAATATGGTCTGCTGTCGGATGGTAGCTCCGACATATAGCTTAGTCAAGTTGGGCTGCTATTGATATTTGGGTTATTCTAGAACACTATTAAAATTTAAAGATCAGGAGTTTGGTTATGAAATTCGGCGTCTCACTAACTGGCATGGGGCAGCAACCTAGAGGAACGAACATGCGAGAAAGTTTTGGTGAAATTATTGAGTATGTCAGATCAGCTAGGGATCTTGGTTTTGATTTTATATATCAAGGACAGCATTATCTAACGTCGCCGTATCAACAACTTCAAACAATGCCGTTACTCGCGAGATTGGCAGCTGAGACAGGAGATATGAGTATAGTTGCCACTTTGTTGGTCCCTTTGCATCACCCTGTGGATTTGGCAGAACGTATCGCTACCATGGACGTGATTACTAATGGTCGCTTCATATTGGCAGCTGCCTTAGGTTATCGAGACGAGGAATATGATGCTTTTGCGGTTAATCCAAAGCGCAGAGTCTCCCGTTATATGGAATGTTTAGAGTTAATGAGGAGGCTTTGGACCGAAGAAAAAGTTACGCACACAGGACAGCACTTTCAGGTTAAAGATGCTGAGATGGTACTAAAGCCTATACAGAAACCACATCCACCTGTTTGGGTAGCTGCGAACAGCGATGCAGCTATTAAGCGCGCTGCTACTAATGGCTATAGTTGGTATGTCAATCCGCATGCCACCCATGAAACTATCAAAAGGCAGATTCAGGTATACAATGAAACTGCTGGTGAAGCCGGATTTGAAAGTCCTGCATTGTTGCCAATGGGTAGAGAATTATTTGTTCACGATGATAAGGAAAAGGCATTCCACGAGGTCCAACCATTCCTAGGGGGGAAATACGAGGCCTATGCGCAGTGGGGTCAGGATAAGGCACTACCTGGTGATGAAAGTTTTAGTACGTCCTTTGAAGAATTAGCGAGAGATCGGTTTATAATCGGTGATCCTGAGGATTGTATCACCGAGATAGAAAAATATCGTTCCCTCGGCATAGATCGTGGCAGTTTTCGTATGATGTGGCCTGGCATGGATCTCAAAAGTGGGATTCGTAACATGGAATTGTTTTCTAGCAAAGTCATGCCACATTTCAAAGACTAGGCCTATAAGATAATCCGCGGGTATGCCCGAACTGTATGTAATCTTTCGGGCATACCGTGCCTCGCATACTACAGTGAACCTAAATGATCTCCGAGAAGGCTGATCACGGCTCGGGCTGCTCCTTGCTTGGTCTCGTCTCTATCGCCGGTTACTCTGATCTCGGCTGCTATGTCCTGACCATCTTTAATTGATAAACCGAGAAAAAATGTTCCTACAGGTAGACCTGATCTACCTGCAGCGGGACCTGTGACTCCGGTTGTTGAGATTCCGTAGTTAGTATTTGTAAGTTCACGGACACCTCTTGCCATAGCTATAGCCATTTCACTGCTGACAGTTCCCTTGGTATTGTACAGTTCATCAGATACACCCAAGATGTTTTGCTTGAGTCCTCCTGTATATGCTATTACTCCTCCAGGAAAGAACTGCGATGCTCCAGGTACGCTTCCTAGTGTATAACCCACCAGTCCACACGTGCATGCTTCTGCAACTGATACGGTCTCTTTTCTGTCTAGTAGGATCTCGGCGACTTTCTGTACATCCATATATCACACCTTTCCGTTACAAAATTTTTAAATTAGATAGTTTTTTCCAGTAGAATAAAGAATTCTTTGTTACCAGAGTCTCCTTTTATGGGTGACTCGCAATGGTTTTCTACTGAGAAGTTATTATCAACGCACCAATTGAACATTCGCGACATGACCTGTTGATGGATTGTACTATCCCGAACAATTCCTCCTCGGCCAACTTCTCCTTTTTGTGCTTCGAATTGGGGTTTAACTAGCGCTACTATAGGACACCCTGTTTTCAAATGCTGTTCCACTGATGGCAATATCAACTTCAGGGATATAAATGAAACGTCTATAGTTATTAAATCAACTTTTTCGGGGAGTGTGAAAGGATAGCGGGCGTTACATTTTTCCGTAACGCTTACTCTGGCGTCTGTTCGAATTTTATGGTGTATCTGGCCATGCCCGACATCTACAGCATATACGTGTGATGATCCTCTTTGAAGAACGCAGTCGGTAAATCCGCCAGTGGATGCTCCTACATCAAGGACAACCATGTCAGTAACGTTGATATCGAAACTCTCGAGTGCATGTGCAAGCTTTATGCCGCCCCTGCTAACATAAGGTAATCTTCCACGTATCTCGATAGGGGTATTCTCATCTAGTATCGTACTAGCCTTTAGTACTCTTCCGGACGGTTGAAACACTAACCCTTCCATTATCATAGTTTGCGCCTGCTCGCGGCTTTCTGAAAGACCTAGTTCGTATATCAGGACATCTGCTCTTTTTCTACTTGTTTGGGGCAAGTCTCGGGACCTCTACAGATTGGTAATATTGTCTGACCGGTTATTTTTTTAACAAAGTTATTCGCCAATGAAGTCAGGTTTGCGTTTTTCTAAGAAAGCATTGTAACCCTCTTTGTAATCTTTAGTATCGAATTGTTTTAAGGGTAGTTCCTTTTGTGATTGAGATAACTTTGCTAAGGAAGGAGACTCTAGCACATTATTCAAGATCTCTTTATTCACCGCATGTGAGAGTGGGGCTAATCTAGCGATTTCGGCAGCAAGTTTGTATGTAGTGAGTTCTAATTCGAGTTCGGGCACTACTTGTGTTACTAATCCCATAGCTAGAGCAGTTTCCCCATCCACCAAACGCCCTGACAGGAGTATGTATAAAGCATTTCCTTTTCCTACCAGATTTATAAGGCTGCTCATTTCCCTGTGGCCTATAGTAATTCCAAGCCGCGCTACTGGTATTCCCATTCTGATATTAGGTGTAGCAATACGAATATCTGTGGCTGTTGCTATTTCACAACCACCGCCGGCTGCTACCCCTTTAATCATTGAAATGGTTGGGGTTTTCAGATTTATCAGTGTCTCGAGTAGGGTATCAACTGCTGCGTTATATTCGTAACCCTGGGTGGAGTTATTTCTGTACTGCTCAAAGTCTTGTATGTCTGCGCCGGCACAAAATGACTCATTTCCTGCGCCGGTGATTACGATCGCTTTGGTATTAACGTCATTATCTAGGCTTTCAAATAAACGCGAGAGTTCCTCCCACATATGAAAACGGATAGCGTTTCTTTGATCTGGGCGGTTCAATGTGACTGTGGATATATGATCCTTATATTCGAGCAATATGTCGTTAGTCATTGAATCTAACCGTGCTGTAGTTCTGTTTGTGAAGAGTAGCGTACAGTGGCCCAATTTACGTGTCAAATTGATGTCGGTAATGACATCCCTGACGATGGATAATATACTGGCGCCGGGTAACCATTACAGGAGGAGGTGTTTCATGAGCTGGGAGTTTGAGTTGGTAGCTGGCCCATACGGTGGAACAACGGAAGGACCTGTTTGGACTGGGGAATCAGTGTTATTTACCGACATTCAAGGATGTCGGATTATGCGCTATATGCCCGATAGTGGCGAAGTAGACGAGTATTTTACAGGTACTTCATATACTAATGGTTTGTGTTTCGATTCATCCGGTAATCTATATGGGTGTCAACAGGGTGGCCGGCGCATTGTTCGATTTGAATCAGACCTGAGAACGATAAATTCATTGCCCCATATGCTTGATGATATTCCGCATAATAATCCGAATGATTTGGTAGTGGATCGATCTGGAAGAATTTGGTTTACAGATCCTTATAGTGGCATCGGTGGTAGCGGAGACCAATTACTAGATCATATGTCAGTCTTAAGATTAGATCCAGAAGGAAACAGCCAGTGGCAGCTAAGTCGTATTACGACTGACATTACCCGCCCGAATGGTATTCTGATATCCCGTGATCAAAAAACTCTGTATGTTGCACAAAGTGATTATGGCGTTGATAAGCGCAGGGAACTTCGGGCGTACCCCATAAATCAAAACGGTACATTGGGCGAGTATGTAACCCTTCATACTTTCGGTGTTGATATTAACGGAGTACAGAGAGGCGTGGACGGTATGACTCTAGACACTGATGGAAATATCGTTGCTTGTGCTGGATGGGAGTCTGGTGGCCCAGGTCCTATGATCTACGTGTTTTCTCCGGCAGGTAGGGTTTTAGAGACACACCCGATAAGAGTTGAACGTGCGACCAACTGTTGTTTTGGTGATAGTGATATGAAAACATTATATGTCACCACTGGTGGTGGGCATTTATTCAAGGCACGTACTGATCACACAGGGTGGATAATGTGGCCATAATAGGCCGGCGATTGTTCATTAGAAGATAAATACTACACTTGATATGGTGTTCGAATTGATATTACTATAACCAGATAAAATCTGAAGGAGAAATTTACTATGAAATCAGCAAGGTTAGTTGGTCCTAAGAATTTTGAATTTGTGGATGTGGAAACTCCTGTTCCTTCAGATGGTCAATGCTTGATAAAACTTGAGCGCGTTTCAGTGTGCGGGAGCGATATAAGACACGGGTATAGTTCGACTGCTGAAGAAGATTACCCGATGAAACCCGGTTCACCTTGTCATGAACTGGCAGGAATAGTTGTGGACAGCAAAACAGATGATTTTCAAGAAGGTCAGAGAGTGATAACTATCCCTTACCGCGGAACAGGTGGGTTGTGTGAATATGTTGTTTCCGATCCAACACGCATGGCACTTTTACCAGATACCGGATCGTTAGATGAATGGGTTATGTGCCAGCCATCAGGAACGGTATTGTATTCGTGTCGTCAGATGGGAAGTGTTCTAGGGCAAAATGTACTGATAATGGGTCAGGGTAGTATTGGACTGAGCTTTACCATGTTGGTTTCCAGGATGGGTGCCCGAAACGTCATAGTAGCAGATCTCTTGGATTATAGATTGGAAAAATCTAAAGAATTTGGATCTACTCATAGGATTAATCCTGACAAGGAGAACTTGAGTGAAGCTATATCTGAAATCACCGGAGGGGTTGGAGTAGATATAGCTGTGGAAGCTGCTGGATATCCGGATACTTTGAATATGGCATTTAGTCAGATACGCCAATTCGGTACTATTATTGTATTTGGTATTCAGACTGATAAGTTGGTACCAATAGAGCATAACTATTGGATGGAACAACAACCTCGTATCATACCAACAACAGGTGCTCGAAGTGGTGACCCTATTACACAAATTAAGGACATGGTGTCACTTAAAGAACGCGGATGGGCAGACCCTAGCAAATTAATCACACATAAAATGGGCTTTTCAGAAGTCCAGAACGCTTATGATATGTACGATCAGCAACAGGACAATGTGATTAAAGTGGTAATGAATATTAATGAATAACATTATCCCCTTAATCTAGAAATGCCTGATCGAAAATTGGTGAAAACTCCCATGCTCTCCTCTTGTCGTTTTGACTGTTAATCAGATTAAACTATAGTCAAGCGAATGGGGAGGTGTGGGTGTGTCGCCATCAGAACAGATATATTTACTTGTTGAAAATCTTACTCTAGGGGTCGCTTTATTAGAAGCCGTTGAACGAGGCATAATGACTGCCCGGTTAGTTTCTAGTCAAAGTGAGTTTATCGCATCAGACCTTACCGTTGCTAAACCAATGATACCGCTTGAGGTTACTGACAATTCTGATCTCATACGAAGAGGAAATAATCAGGTCAGAGCCGCGTTCGCATGTTCAATAATAGAAACCGACCGGATCATGCGTAGTGTATGTGGTGATATTCCAGATAGTAATTGCTCTACTGAAGTGGAAACGGCCCACTGTATTATATCCCTAATTGCAGAAGCCTTTAGGGATGGTTTAATGACTCCTATTTGGAGGTGTCCGAATAACTACCGGAAGCTGTTTGCAGTTGATTCAGCAAACTTTATGCTAGACACTAGTGAATTGGACGGTAAAGAGCTTTGTTGGAGCGATTTTGGAGGGATCCAACGATACGTAGACCTGCTGCAATATTGTGCCACTGTAATACCGTACAGTCATATCCATAATTCGAGCATTACACCCGAACAGCTCAAATATGACATTGTTGCGAAACCCAAAGAAGCACCTACATTCCAGATGGCACCGAAAGATGCGTTAGGAGATTTTGTGGAGAACACTTGTATCGTGGGTGCTGAAAAAATGGTAATGGCCAAGGACTTATATTCATCTTACTTGGAATGGTGTGTAGAGTACGGTTATCAGCCGGTCGGTCAGCGTAGTTTTGGAATGAAACTTACCTCAGCCGGGTTTGAGAGAAGGCGTCGAGGAAGAGGTAGACATTGGTGGGTCGGAATAGCCGTGTCTGAGGGTTCTTTGGTAATGGCCTAGTTGTTGTCGCATCCGTGATGAGACGAGAAACTTGAGACGCCTATACTAGGCGACTATTTCCTTCAACACCCGGGTTGCCCGTTGTTTCCGCAGCATGTGTTCAGAGTTATTAGTTTATAGAAATTATTTTTTACTAATAGTCTGAATTTTTTGCTCGCTGCCATGTTCTGTGACAGATTCTGAATTGCTTGCTTTATGGTGGGTTTAGAATTCACAATCTATTACTAGATAATTATCTGAATACACCAAAAGGATTGAGCGATTTCGGTGTGTCATATACGTCTATCTGTTCCTTTTTCTTGATGTAGTTTACGACTGCGTAAGTTAGTGGAGTTGCTAAGGCTTCGTAACCTATTTTTACCCACCATTGCAATAGAGCTGTTCTGAATAGCGTTTCAGGTCCGAGAGCCCCGCTTATTCCGAAGGCTATAAAAATAAATACAAAAGAATCGAAGCCTTGGCCAACTACTGTGGATCCAATTGTTCTTAGCCACAAGTATTTTCCATTAGTAGCCACTTTCAGAATAGATAAGGTGGCTGAGTTCGAAAACTCGCCTATCAGATATGCGATAAATGATCCCATTAGAATCAAAGGGAATTGGCCTAGAATGCTCATGTAGGCATCTTGGTTCTCCCAGAAAATAACTGCTGGTATTATCCCAGTAAGCCATAGCACGATAGCGACTACTACATTGCAGGCAAACCCTAACCAAATGACGCCTCTAGCGGTTCTGAATCCGTAAACCTCGGTTAATACGTCTCCAATAATGTAGCTCATCGGAAAAATTATTATTGAAGCTGGTAGGAAAATAAGAGCATCCCCTAAGAAAGGCTGCGGAAGGGTTGCTATATGTATGAGTTTCACAGCGACTATGTTGGAAGTAATGAGCACTGTTATGAATAGTGCTACGATAATAATAAATGTTCCCGAGAATTTCATTCATGCCCCCTACGCAGTGTGCTCGACCGAGACGGAAGTGTGTATTCCCCCTCTGGTTTTATAATCAAGAGTGATTTTGATACTTTTGGGCTTGCAGAGATCGACAAGATCGTTCAGTATGCGATTTACTGCGTGTTCCTGAACTATGCCTACGTCTCTATATGAAAGCAGGTAGAACTTTAGGGACTTTAGTTCTATGCAACTAGAGGATGGTATGTAATCAATATACAACGTCCCATAATCTGGTAGACCAGTCCAAGGACATACAGCGGTGAATTCGTCAGTGTCAATTTTAACTTCTGTGTCTTGATCGGTGTATTCGTAATTAAAGGCTAATAGGCAGGAACTTTCGATAGCCTCTTCGGACTTCCATGAAAGTTCTTGGTCTAGTTGATGGTACTGGTTTTTTAATTCACCAATGGTGGCCAATTTAGATTCTCCTATGGGGATTATTATGACGATATGATAGGGCTCTTTGGTTATCCATGTCAAAACGATATTTGACTATAGGACTATGAGAGTGTACCTTTCATAAAATTTGAATTATCAGAGTGTGACAAAACTTGGCATCTGCAACTATTACTCCAACCCCTACGGTTCCACGATATGTTCTTATTTTCTCTTCTGTAATGCACATTTGGAGCGATCTGTTTTTCGCTTTATTGGTACCTCTACTGCCTGCGATAAAGGACGATCTTGGGTTGTCCTATGCTGAAGTAGGGCTGTTGAGATCAGTTTTTACTGGAGCAACAGCAGTGTTCCAAATTCCAGTTGGCATACTTGCTGAGACTACTGGTGAATTCTGGTTGCTTTTGCTAGGAAATGCGTGGGTTTCAATAGGTCTTATGGCCATGGCATTGTGCTCAGTGTTTCCTTTGTTGCTAGTTGTCTCTTTCTTCGGAGGGCTTGGCGGGGGAACTCAACACCCGCTTGGTTCTAGTATGGTCTCACGAGCGTATGACGAAAGGGGTGTATCAAAAGCTGTTGGCACGGTCAACTTCTCAGGTGACCTTGGTAAGATGGTAGCACCAGCTTTCGCTCTGCTTGCTATTCCTTTCGGCTGGAGAGCAACTTTATTAATTACTGGCATAAGTGCCCTAATATTTATGGTCTTTTGTGCTCCGTTCAAAAAATCAGTTGATATGGGCAGACCCGCTCCTGTGCTCAAGGATTCAGTTTTGTCTGATGGCGGACGGACCAATATGGCAGGATTTGTAACTCTTAGTGGTATTGGAGTTTTGGACAGTGCCACTCGGTCGTCAGCGTTAGTTTTCCTTCCTTTCATTATGCATGCCAAAGGCATGGAACCAGCTCAGATCAGTATAATGTTAGTGGTATTGTTTGGGGGTGGGGCAGTAGGAAAATATGTTGTGGGGTGGCTAGGAGATAAGTTTACTGCTGTTAGTCTTATCTGGGCTACTAAAGGTCTAACCGCTGTATTGTTAGTAGCTTCACTGTTCGCACCTCCAATAGCTCTGATCCCTATTCTAGCCATTATGGGTATTGGTCTTAATGGAACTTCATCTGCATTGTACGCCACGGTAGCTTCGTTGGTTCCGTTGCATCGCAGAGCACGCCTCTATGGATTTTTTTATACTACCAATGAAATCGGAACAATATTGGCGCCGTTGGTTTATGGTTTCATAGCAGATATTTACAATCTAGATTTTACGGTCATAGTTATGGGAGTGGCTACCCTAGTGATCTTGCCGGCGAGCTTGGCCCTTCGTAAACATATCGGTTATCTGAATTAAAATATGTCGATTTGAGGTAGCATTTGCTGGGATAGTCCCTTTTTGCTACACTTGGCCCGGTCGGTCGCAGGACCTTAAATTTGTAAAGAGGTTGGATACTAATGATATATGAAGTACGCACGTATACTCTCAAGCCTGGAGGAGTTCCGCAGTTTGAGGCGAACTTTGCCGAAGCTTTGCCTCATAGAGAGAAATATTCAAAGCTGGCTGCTTTTTGGCATACCGAAATCGGTCCGCTTAACCAAGTAATTCACGTGTGGCCGTACGCGGATTTGGATGAAAGAACCAAGATTAGGGAAGAAGCGGGCAAAGACCCCAACTGGCCCCCTAAGAGTGATGGTCTCATTATTAATATGGAATCCGAAATATTTATACCTGCTGATTTCATGCGTCCGTTGGGAGGTGGTCAGGCTTTAGGCAATGTATATGAAATGAGGAGCTATACTTATCAGCCTGGTTCCATGGGAGAGGTATTGAAGCGGTGGGGAAATTCCGTACCGCACAGGGAAGAATTTTCTCCATTAGCAGCGGGAATGTATACGGAATTAGGTGGTCTTAACAAGTGGGTCCATATTTGGCCCTACAAGGATCTGGAAGAAAGAAACCGCATAAGAGCTGAAGCTGGTGCAACTGAGCATTGGCCTCCACCTACCCGAGAATTTCTTGTTAAACAAGAAAATAAAGTTTTGATACCGGCTGCTTTTTCTCCGATGCACTAAACAGGTAGGGATTGTAGTGAAAGATCGCAGGGGACACATGCTCCTGCGATCTTTTTTGTATATCTATTTTGGCAGATTTCGTGACAGTCAGGTCGCTTGAATGATTTTGGAGGGGATATGGACGTAGGCATAGCAATGTTCGTCACCGGTACCTCAATAGATTCGGCGGTGTTGGCGGAGAATTGTGAAAAGCTGGGGTTTGAGTCTCTGTGGCTCCCAGAGCATCCAGTGATTCCAGCAGGTGATAAAACTAAATGGCCTGGCAGCACAGACGGGGTGCTACCAGACGAGTACTACAATATAGTCGATCCATTTGTCGCTTTGGCACGTGCATCGATGGTAACAACAACTCTCAAGCTCGCAACTGGAATATGTTTAATTCCAGAGAGAAATCCTCTAATGTTAGCTAAAGAAATAGCTTCACTGGACTATTTTTCTAAAGGACGATTTCTGTTTGGTATTGGGACTGGCTGGTTAAAAGAAGAGACAGAATTGTTCGGCGTTAATTTTAAAGATAGGATTAAATATACTCGAGAGTCCATTCTCTCTATGAAAGAACTATGGACGCATGAAGAAGCTGAGTTCCACGGGGATTTCATTGATTTTCCACCAGTGATTTGCATGCCTAAACCAATTCAGAAGCCACATCCTCCAGTATTAATCGGCGGCATGGCGAAAAATGTATTTCGTCGGGTAGTTAATTGGGGAGATGGTTGGATGCCGAATAGAGTAACTCCAGAGGATATACGGCAAGGTCGAATTGAAATTGATAAGCTTTGTAAAGAATGTGGGCGTGATCCCAATAGTATTTCGATATCAGTCTATGGACAGCCGGCCGATGCAGAATTGTTGAAGGCTTTTGAATCCGCTGGAGCTGATCGAGTTATGGTTAGACTAGCGACTGCCCCTGAAGAACTAGCTTTAGAATCTCTGCAGGATATAGCAAGCAAGGTGATTGCTTAGTTTTCGCAAATCAAGGAGCCAGTTATGTCGACTGATCTTACGGATATAGAAAGCCTAAGACAGGCTAACGAATCATTTTATGAGGCATTTGGTGCTTTAGATATAAATAAAATGGACGCAATTTGTGAAATATCAGGAAGAGCACTTTGCATTCATCCAGGCTGGCGGCCACTGTCTGGCTGGGATCAAATACGGGTCAGCTGGCAAGGTATTTTTGAAAATGCCTCTTTAATGCATTTCAATATACAGTATTTGACTATAGACACAAACGGAGATTGCGGATGGGTTACATGTGTCGAAAATATTACTAGTGTGTTGCAAGGACGGGCCAATAATTTTGGTGTTATAGCGACAAATGTATTCTGCCGGTCAGACTCTGGATGGCGACTTGTTGTTCATCACGCATCCCCAAATATATGAAATATTGCCCTAGTATTCATCTGGAAAGGCTTATTTAATCGCTCCATAAAAACTATTAACTGCTGCCAGGAAATCTGTAGGATTGTCGCCTGCTACTAGATGCCCAGCATTTGGTACTGTAACCGTAGAGCAATTCGGAATCACTTCACTCATTTTTTCCATTGTAGCGTCTGCGAATATATCACTGTTTCCGCCTCTTACTACGAGTGTTGGACAGGTTATTTTTGCAACGGCTTCCCACAGTTGTTCGGTTGTCAACTGAGGCGTTTGGTGCCCCGGGGTTCTTAGTAACTTATCGTATTTCCAGGTCCATTTCCCGTCTTCACGCTCGCGTATGCTATATTTTAGTGCGCCTAGTGTCTGCTCGCGAGTCCTTCCAGTGTATTCCTGGACTCTGCTTGAGAATTCTTCAAAAGAATCTAGCTCGTCAGGCAGCTCCCTGAAATTTTGAATCCTATTCCGTCCTCTGTGTTCGGCTTCCGGTCCAGTATCAACTATTGTCAGAGAACTTAGTTTTTCTGAATTGCGAGAGGCCCATACGTAGCTGTTTCTACCACCCATAGAATGCCCTATTAGGTGAAACCCGCTTAGCCCTAGATTAGATACAAATGCGTCTATGTCTGTCTGGTGACCTTCCGTAGAATAGTCTCCGTCAGCAGCCCAGGCGCTGTCTCCGTGACCGCGTTGGTCTAAAGCAAGAATGTGATAGTGTTCTGACAGTGGCAAGCTGACAAAATCCCAGCTGTGGGCTTGCTGAGAACCACCGTGCAACATAACAATGAGGGGTTTAGAGGTATCGCCCCATTCTAGATAGTGGAATTTCATTCCATGCAATGTAAGCTCGTGGTCTGTAGGTTCATTCTCGAGCGTAAATGGGACACCCTTTTCCCGTGCTGCCTGGTGCAAAGTCAGACCTAGTGAGTGTGAAGCCATATCTTAACCTCCGTTTGAACCTACTTGTTAAAACCTAAGATTATTCCCAGAACAATGATAGCGTAACTGTCAATGTTAACGGAGTAATCCTAGATGATGATACAAAACATACAGTTATGTCGCGCTTTGTGAATGATGCGAAAAGGTTTTCAAGCTATACGCCGGATGATATCATTGAATGCCTGACTTTGGTACACTTGTGTTGGTAGTTCAAGAGTTATTTCTTTATATTTACTCTTGGCACAAAAAAAAGGAGAACCGGTAGTATGACTACAGAAGTCGTGAAAATACAACTAGAGATTCGTGACGTAATTGGGAAGAAAGTTAAACAATTGCGTAAGGAAGGGATTATACCCGTGCATCTGTACGGCCCTAATATTGAGTCACGGGCATTACAATGCGAACAAAAAGAGATAGTTAGAGCTTTAGCAAGTTCAGGAGGAACTACTCCTATAACGGTTTCAGTTGCAGGAGAGGGTGAGGAGCAGCTTACGTTTGCTCGGGAAGTCCAGTGGCATCCGGTTAGGGACGATATACTTCACGTGGATTTCTTTGCGGTCGCGGCTAATCAAAAGGTTACAGCGCAGGTACCGCTTGTCCTAACAGGAGAATCTGCTGGAGCAAGACAGGCCGGTGGGACTGTTGCTTTGCAAATGAGAGAAATAATGGTGGAAGCCTTGCCATTAGATATCCCGTCTGAAATAGAAGTAGATATTAATGGCATGATTGAAGCATCATCTGTGCTTAGAGCTGGGGATATCCAAGTTCCCAACAATATTGCCATCGTTACAGATAGTGAAGAAATGGTAGCCCGAATCGAAGTGAATCGTAATTCTCAGCCAATGGCTGGGGACGGCGGTGGAGCAGAGGAAGCTACCACAAATGTTCCGGATGCTGACGGATCTGCAGACGGAGAATAATCCGCTTCACAATTTCTGTGATTCCTATGCGATATTATCTGCGTATGGTCTGGTTCACGTTGGATTAAGATATTCAATGGAGGAATAGCATGTACCTGGTCTATATGGGCGAGTCCGGCGATACTGGCAATAGCTTTAATGATCCTAATCAGCGGCATCATGTTCATCTAGGCCTGTTAGTGCATGAAGGCCAATGTATATCCATGAATGGCGAATTCAATGCTTTATGCCGGCGTCATTTTGGCAGCCCATTAGGAGAGCCTAATACACCGCGCCATATAAATCCACGTGATGCATACCAGGGGACAGGTTTCTTTACGTCGTGGAATCCGCAAAAAAGGGCAGACCTGATTCAAGATTGTTTGGATATTTTACTGCGCCGAGAAGTTCCGGCAATTATATCCTACATAAATAAAGAGGAATTCGCTGCCGCCAGATCGCGGACAGATAGCCCATACTCATTCTTGGGTAGTCCGTCCGAGGTAACAATTAGCAAGTTTTTAATGGCTTTAAATTTGTTTGTCGATGAAGCTAATATGAGTGCTATCGGACATGAAAATATTATGGAATCAGATTTACCTGTACGAGACTATAGTTTGATTGTTGCGGGTCAGGGAAAGTCCGTCGCACCTGAGTTCATGAATCAATTTTTGCATCAGGAAGAAGAAATACCATCCCCTGCTGTTCTGGAGAATTTCTGTTACGTTCAATCTGAGTATTCTGTTTGTACTCAACTCGCTAATTTGTGTGCGTACTTTGTGAGGAGATGGCTTCAAAATCCCGATGGCAACCATTCTTATTTTGAGGCTCTTCAAGAAGGACGTGTGGTACAGGTGATATATCCGGTGCAATTTTACTAGTCGTTTTTGCGGTCACTCAAATCTGGCCAGTTTTCTTAGCCAAAAGCTGATTATATCAACCGACGTTACCAGTATCACATACCACACGATTATTAAGCTTACGTCAGTGTAGTGGAACCAGTTCAGCCTTAGTATAAATTCTTTTCCCAATCCACCAGCTCCCACAAATCCAATTACCACCGTGGTTCTTATTATTACCTCCCATCTATAAAGGGAATAGGTCAGGAACTGCGGGAGGGTCTGGGGCAGGATGCCGTAAAGGAAAATTTGAATATTACTGGCTCCACTGGATTTCAAAGCATCTATCGGTTTTGTATCTATATTTTCAACTGTCTCGGCTGTTAAACGACCTATGATGCCGAAGTTATGTAGTGCTAGTGCTAAAGCTCCGGCTAGTACTCCAGGGGATAAGAAAAATACTATTATCAGAGCCCATATCAATTCTGGTACAGCACGGGAAAACGCATAACTTAGGCGTACTATGTAATAAGATATGGCGCCCGTAAACGAAGAGCGTTGTCCTATAGATATATTGCGTGCAGCGGGTAACATAGTGGTGATAGCAAGTAGTCCTGAAATAAATATAGCTATAATACTCATACAAAGAGTTTCATAAGCTAATATTCCTGTAGCCATCCATCTGTCTAGAAGTAAGAAAGCAGGTGTTTCTGAGTAGTTACTCCCAACCATGTTTGAAGCAAAACGAGACGCATTTGACCATGTTTGACTAATAAATAGGTCTAAGAATCCAGTATCACCTTGAATAAATATTGTTGCCCAAGCTGCAATTGCAATGGCTAAAATCAGTATAAAAGACAAGCGCGTGAATGAGATAGGAGTCTTTTTATAGATCATCAGTCTTAATTTACTTGTAAAATAATTCATTCTGTCAGGCTTCTTCGAAGCTTGCCGCTCCAGAAATCTACTATCACTATCAAAATCAGTAGGAAAATGAGCAGCGTCCATACTTGGTCAAATAATAGATCATGCAATGACAACTGTATTTGGTAGCCGATCCCCTGTATTCCTATAAAACTCAATATCGCGGCAGCTCGTATAGCACATTCGAATCGGTAAAATGTATACCCAAGTATGTCGGGTAATGATAATGGTAATAGTCCATAACAGATGATCTTAAATGGTGAAGCCCCTGTGGATTTTAGGGCTAAGATCGGTTCTGGGGGAGTATCTTGTAATAACTCTGCATATATCCTTCCTAGAATGCCAGCATACGGGATTGCTAATGCTACGATCGCTGCTAGGGGAGAAAGTCCTAATGCTGCCACCAATAGAACTGCCCAGACCAGCTCATGAATAGATCTCATGAGCGCGAGCAAAAACCTAGTCGGCACTATTACCCATATTTTCAGATGAGAACTGTCGTCAATTATTTTTCCCGAAGCAATGATGCCCAAGATAAGGCCCAGAGGAAAAGCTATTGACATCCCAGCCACTGCAAACACTATCGTCTGCCAGGTGGCTTTAACGCATAGTAGTAGAAAATCAGGTGATAATTCTGGCGGGAATAATGCTGATAGGAATTTGACAAAGGATTGCCATCCACCGGTGTGTAAGATCGGGTTACTCCAATCTATAGCCGTGAAGCTCCATGCAAATGTCAAAATAAGTATGCACGTCAGTAACTTGGAACTTCGATATGTTTTAGTGATTATATTTAACAGAATTCAGCTCTGTAAAATTTGATTAGTTTCGTACAGATCGTGGAATATGTGGTCGTTTACTTCGGATACCGGCATGTCAAAAAGTATTCTTCCTTGACGAATACCGATTATCCTTGAGCAGTAGGTTTGTATTAAATATGGGGAGTGTGAGCTTAGAATCAGTGTTTTGTGATCTACTTCAGTGATTCGTGACAAAAGGCCCATGACAGATTCTGCTAAGGCAGGGTCCAAGGATGCAACTGGCTCATCCGCCAGAATTACCTCTGGAGATTGAATTAAAACTCTTGCGACTGCTACTCGCTGTTGTTCACCTCCAGAAAGATGGGAAGTGCGTTCGTTTATTTTTTCATCCAGTCCTAGGGAAGATAGGATTGATGATGCTTGTTTCCGGTCTTGAGGCCATATTAACGACATCACAGATTTGAAATTGGTCCATGACCCCAATTTGCCTGCTAGGACATTCTGAACGACTGGCAGGTTGGGGATAAGGCCATATTGTTGACTCACTATTCCTACCAATGTGGCCAGTGTCTTTCGGTGTTTTATATTAGTGAGAGCTTGTCCGGATATAGCAATTTGGCCGGAGTCTGGGATTGTCAGTCCGCAGATGGTGTTAAGCAGAGTAGTCTTGCCGCTGCCGCTTGGTCCAACTAATGCAACTATCTCTCCTGGTTTGACGGATAAGTTGATATCGATTAGAGCGTCAGTAGTACCGTAGCGTTTGTGAACGGAGTCTAAAGATACTGATGGACGCTCTTTCGATTCAATCATTACTTTATGATACCTAGATTTTCGGCGACTTCTTGTATGGCTGTGTAATTGGCGTTATTAGATTCGATAAACTGATCCGTACTGAATAACTCTAAAATCTCAGAGTGTTCTGCCATGTTCAAATTTAACAAGGCTTTTCTAATATTGTTGGTAAAGCCTTGCCCGTATATCTTGTCTAGTCCAGGCCGAACAGTCCAGTTATAGTTAAAGTAGTCTGGAGTTATATAGAACTCTTCAACTTTTGAAAGGTCTGCTTTGCCGGTTTCCTTAGCCCTTTTCCATACAGATTCACTGAGAGCTCCAATGTCGAATGACCCGCCTTCCACTAATTTCCATGTAAGATCGTGTGACCCAGAAAAATTAGGATCTGATTTGAAGGCTACTGCTGGATCTATTCCAGCTTCCTCAAGAAAATGTCGAGGCCATAAATGTCCCGATGTTGAGCTTTCGCTACCGAAAGTAATAGTAAGATCTTTTGATGCAGTATTCATGTCTTCTAGAGATGTTAGTTCAAGATCTGGATTAGCCACAAATATGGAATGGAATTTGGCGTCGTTTACCCTCTGTGCTATAGCGTTGGCTCCAGGGTTTTGCAGGCGTGCCTGGACTCCCGTAAGACCCCCAAAGAATGCCACCTGTAATTCGTTTTGTGTAAAGGCTGTCACGACTGCTGCATAATTAATGCTAGGTACATATTCCACTTGGACTTGGAGTTGATCTGATAAATACTTGGAGAAATCTTCATATCTTCTTGCTAGCCTGGCGGCGTCTTGATCAGGAATGCCGCCTATTTTTAATACAGGTGTGCTGTTACTAGCGCAGGATATCGAAGAAATCGCAAGAATGATTAAAAACGGTATAACTAGGATAATTCCAAGGTATTTTTTCCCCACTTCAGTCTCTCCCGTGATATTAGATATAAATTATGCTAATGATAGGCATAAATAAAGTCAATATGTGTAGGCGTGAAGTTAAAGTGTGATAGACACTCTAATATACTAATAATATAATGGTGTCCCCACGTTCGTTATAGTGGTCTTTGGGATATATGGAGAGGTGCCGGAGTGGACGAACGGGCGCGACTGGAAATCGCGTAGGGGTGCAAGCCTCTCGCGGGTTCGAATCCCGCCCTCTCCGCCATTACGATATCCCTAATTCAGAGTATACTGATGGATTCACACAAGCTTTAAGTTGTTGTCGGTTTAATCCTGCCATCATGTTTTGGACTGCCATGTACATTGTGTTTCTTCTGGTAGAAATAGCAGAACTTCCCATGTGAGGTGTTATGACTATATTTTTTAATGTTAGGAGAGGGTCTGTAGGTAATATCGGTTCTGGATATGTGACATCAAGCCCTGCTGCATAAATTGTTCTACTGTTTAACGCTTCATAAAGTGCTTCGGGATCCACGACGGGACCTCGTGCCGCATTTATTAAAATTGCGGTTTCTTTCATGATTTCTAACTGAGCTTTTCCTACAAGAAAATGAGTATCAGGAGTATAGGCTACGTGAAGGGATACGAAATCTGACTTCCGGAGAAGTTCTTCAAAACTAACGTACTGGATACCATACTGTGCTTCTAAATCTTGTTTACGGGTCCTTGAAAAATATATGACTTCCATGTCAAACCCCAGAGCCCTTTTTACCATTTCCAGCCCTGTTTCTCCGAGTCCAACTATACCTAACGTTGTACTATGTACATCAACTCCGAGCCAGTGGAGTGGGTGGAAAGCGAGTTCCCATTGCTTTTCACGTACCCATTGGTCTCCCTCCGAAACGCGACGTGCCGCTGACATCAGTAATGCGAATGCTATATCAGCAGTCGCTTTTGCTAATACTCCTGGGGTATTGCCGACTAAAATGTTCCTTTTGGTTGCTTCTACTATGTCAATGTGGTCTACGCCGACTCCTAACTGACTGACGACTTTAAGGTTAGGGGAGGAATCTAGGGCTTCTGCATCTATACGATCCATGATAGTGGTCAGGACTCCTTCTTTATCTGCAAGGAGCTCTCTGAGTTGTTCGGCCGTGGGAGGGTATGCGTCTGGCCATACTTCCATATCGGTGGATTCCGATATAAGGTCCAGTACTTCTGGCAACAATTGTCGCGTTATTAATACTTTTGGCTTATCCATAATGTGTCGCCTCCCGCAAAATGAATTTTAATCCATTGTAACCACTAATGCTGACGATTTTCCAGTTGTGTGTTGGATGCTATACTTGATCGGAATTTTGCTCGATATTTGGAGGATTGAATGGCCCTGTTTTTGACTGAGCGCGAAGTGGCGCAGTTGTTACCGATGGATGAGTGCATTTCTGTTCTAGAAGAATCTTTTAAACATGCTGGGTCTGGTTCCGTAGAAATCAAACCACGGTCCAGAATGCGTATGCCAAAGGGGTTTTTCCATTTTATGGCTGCTGCTGATGAAGCTCATGAAGTGTTTGGATATAAAGCGTATCCGTCTTATGCTGGACCTGACAATAGTAAACCCATTGTAATGTTATATGACTATGAGTCTGGAAAGCTCTTGGCTTGTATGGAATCTGGTCGCTTGGGTCAGATTAGGACTGGCGCTGCATCCGGATTAGCGAGTAAATACATGGCTAAGAAAAACGCTAGTACGGTTGCAATATTTGGCTCGGGTTTTCAGGCACGTACGCAACTTGAGGCGATTTGCTGTGCCTGCGATATTAAAAATGCAAAAGTTTATAGTAGACGTGAAGAACGACGCAATGACTTCGCTACGCAGATGAGCGAGAGATTAGAATTAACTGTAGAAGCCGTCGACAATCCTCAGGAATGTGTGTCTAATGCTGATATCGTTGTAACAATAACGTCCGCTCGAGATCCTGTGTTTGAAGGCAAAGATCTCGCTTCTGGGTGTCACGTGAATGCTGCAGGTGGTAATCACTGGCTCAGACGTGAAATAGATGAAGATACCATGAAACGCTCGGATATAATTGTTGTGGACAGTCTGGAACAAGCCAAGCTGGAGTGTGGCGATTTATTATGGTTGGAAGCTAGAGGTAGTTTCAGGTGGAATATGGTTACTGAGTTACAGGATGTAGTTAGCGGGAGGATCAAGGGGCGCCCGTCTGACGATTCCATAACATTATTTGAGTCCCTGGGGATAGGATTGGAAGATATAGCTGCTGCACAATTAGTATACAAGAAAGCTACTGAGCAGGGAATCGGTGTAGAATTGCCATTTTAATATAACGTATTCTGTATAAAAGAAAGAAGCCCCTGGATATCCAGGGGCTTCTTTCTTTGTTTCTATATGCTAACCCTTTCCCATTTTCGTATCGCTTCACTCTCAGCGATCGCTCTGGTTATCCGCTCTTGTTCAGTCATCGGCGGACCAGATAACAGGTCATATATGAGGGCAATCTGGTGCCCGAGTTTTGGTAGGATTCCTAAATCGGTTTCTTCTCCTGAGGTATTCACAGTAGGTTTCTTCGAACCTCCTTAATATTTGCCGCAATTGGCACCGGTCCTGCAAGCATCCTAAAATATAATACTTACTAGCCGGTATCATTGCTAAATATAATATACCAGTGCCGCCTGTATTATGTCAAGGCATATTAATACTGCATAAGTATTAATTTACAGAATGTTAACATAGTGAAATGGTATTTCTGTTTTATATAAATATGTAGATGATCAATTGGAAGGGTTAATATAGTCCCGTGGGAAAGTTATAGGCCTAGTTTGCCTGGGTTCATTATGTTATTTGGGTCAAGGCCTACCTTAAGAGTTTTTAGGGAGTTGTAAGTGCTTGCCATATCCTCTTGTACTAAGTGGGTCAACTTTGTTCCTGGCCCATGACAATATTCCATTATGCCACCCATATCCTGCGCTAGGCGAAGTATTCTGTCCACTATAACTGCTAGTCCTTCTTTAGTGGCTGAAGGATGGGATTCCTTTGGTTCTAGCATGAGAGAGAACATTTCAGGTCTGCTCCAAATGGCATATTCGACAACTGTAAAATCACTAGAAGACAATATGGTTTCACATTTTTGTTTATATTCAAGCACCTTGGATATCGGTAGACATATGTGAAGATAGTCAAATAGTCTATTTGAAGATCGATTCCACCTAACGGCTCTTGTTTGGGCAAGAGCTTGCTTCTTGTAATTTAGTCCGGAGTCATGTCTCTGATTCCAATACTCTTCCGTTTTTGCTGTCCCAATATCGAGTCCGCCAAAATCTTGCAATATGGAGTCAGTTCGGGTTTTCTGGGCATCTACTCCTTCTGTGTATCCCTCATGTAGAAGGTATAGGAGGGTTGTATTATTTTCTTGAGTTAAGTCCATTAAAGTCGGACGGATGCCTAATCTATGTAGTTCTGAGCATGCCATGAATCCATCTTCAAAGGAATTGAATTTCCAGGTAGAAAATATTTGTGATTCTGGTATAGGGAATATTCGTATAGTAGCCTTGGTTATTATCCCGAACACGCCTTCAGTGCCAATAAATAACTGATTGAAATTCGGGCCTGAAGAGTATTTTGGCACCGACTTTGTGGTGATTAATTCTCCTGACGGTAGGACTCCCTCAATAGATATTACTTGTTCACCCATGGATCCATAAGATCCCGCTTTATACCCAACGCCATTTGTAGATATTGCTCCACCTATTGTTGCAATCGGCTGGCTATACGGGTCGTGTCCTGTACTAAATCTATGCTGCGCTAATTGCATGTCTAGATCCCCGATAATTACCCCAGACTCGACTGTGACTGTACGATCTTCCGTCGAGATTTCGAGAATAGAGTTTAGATCTTTGGTATCTAATATGATTCCAGATTCTAGTGGCATGACAGCGCCCATGACACCTGTGCCGCTGCCGTACGGAATAACCGGAGTGTTGTTCACATTAGCCACGCCGACGATTTTTATGATGTGATCAACGGTGTGGGGTATTACAACAACATCGGCTAGTTGATCAAAATGGTGAGTTATTCCGAAGCTACGAAATGGTGTTAGGGCATCTATAGAATATCTGTCTAGATCTGCATCTCTCGTTAATACTCTATCTTGGCCTACGATAGTTATTAGAGAATCTATCAGAGTTTTATTTTTCATAATTCTGTAATGTTAATACTTGTTATAACTTAGGGTGATATGAGAACGAATTTCAGAAGGATCACCTTGCAGGGTTTGGGTCCTTTGTCTGTAGTTATGTGTGCTACAGGATTATTCTCGGTTGGCCGTATAACTCCATTGGGCACCCTCTGGAGTATCTTCTATTTGCACTCCATTCTCAATTAGCATATCCCGTATTTTGTCGGACAAGTCATATTGTTTGTTGATTCGTAGTTCATTTCTGATATCAAGCAGCATCTGTATAAATGGGCCTACCTCTCCGTAATCCGAATCACTTGCTCCTTTGGGCGTGAAGGTCAATCCGAGGATACCGCCTAGATTCCTTAACGCGTCTTGGGCTTGCGAAACATCTAATCCGTTGGGTTGTGACCGGTTGATTTCACGAGCAAGATCAAACAATGATGCTAGAGCCTGAGGAGTATTCATGTCATCGTCCATAGCCTGTTTGAATCTAGATTCGTACTCCCCGTAATCGAGTGCAGGGCCATCTACTTGTGGCAGCGTCAGTGCGTAATGAAGTCTATCGATACTTCTTTCGATTGCTAGTGCACCTTCGTCGCTGTAAGTTAATGGACTCCTATAGTGAGAACTTAAAAAATACATCCGAAGTGTGTCGGCACTGTAATGATTGAGAGCGTCCTCTACTGATACGAGGTTTCCTATGGATTTGCTCATTTTGTCTTGTCCGAATTGCAGTAAACCATTGTGGACCCAATATCTGGAGAAAGGTTTGACGCCAGTGTAGGCTTCACTTTGGGCTATTTCATTCTCATGATGAGGGAATATCAGATCCTGCCCTCCTCCATGAATATCTATTGAAGCTCCAAGATTATCAATAGACATGGTAGTACATTCAATGTGCCATCCTGGCCTACCGGGCCCCCATGGACTTTCCCAAGAGGGTTCTCCTGGTTTTGCGCCTTTCCACAGTGCAAAGTCCATGGGATTTTCTTTATTTTCCTCGATCTGGATTCGAGCTCCCGCTATCATGCCATCTAGCGTACGATGACTGAGTTTACCGTAGTCCCCGCTTTGTGTGACCCTGAAATACACATCGCCTTCAACAGGGTAAGCGAACCCTTTGCTAATTAGCCCGTCAATAGTCTCAATAATACGTGGTATTTCTTGAGTCGCACGAGGGTATTCATCGGCTCTTAGTACATTTAGGGCATCCATGGTTGTAAAAAAGTCACTGATATACCTGGTGACCAATTCATCTTCTGTAATACCTTCATCATGAGACTTTTGTATTATTTTATCGTCTACATCAGTGAAATTTTGAATGTGTTTTACTTTGTACCCGCAATAGCACAAATATCTTTTAAGTACATCAAATATGACATAACTCAGGGCGTGCCCAACGTGCGTAGATGAATATGGTGTCACTCCGCAGACATACATGTTAACGTCCAGGCCATTGGCCGGCACGAATTCTTCTTCTTTGCTTGTCAGTGTGTTATAAAGCTTCATATGGAGTAATTTATGCTTGATTTACGAATGCTTAGTTTAGTAATTCCCAAATTTCTATAATGATAGAGTGGTGAACCCGAAATTCTATCTCGATATCGACACTATGCAACAGCATGCAATCCCTTCTTCTCTACCAATAAATCCCATGTAATCCGTTGTCGTCGCTTTTATGCTGACTCTATCCGACGATACTGATAACGTTCCCGATATGTGTTCGCGCATTTCTGCTATAAAAGCGCCAAGCTTTGGTTTTTGCGCGAGTATTGTAGCATCAACATTTGAGATCCGCCAATCTGAATTAGCAAGTAAAATGGCCGTTTTCTCAAGCAGTATCAAACTTGATATATTTTTATATGCGTCATCTGTCGATGGAAAATGAGTGCCTTTATCACCTAAATTACTTGCTCCTAGTATAGCGTCTATGATGGAGTGTACTAGAACATCGCCGTCACTGTGTCCTTGAAGCCCTGTATCGTTGGGGATCGTTACGCCCCCTATAATAAGCTCTCGGCCGTTGGCGAGGGGATGAGCGTCAAACCCTATTCCTACCCTAAAAATATCTTGCAAAATGTTTGTCCATTCGATCTATTTAATTCGGGATTCTAGGATAGAGGCTACAATTGGTATATCAACTGGTGTAGTAACCTTAATGTTGGAATAGGAGCCCTCAAATACAGTGATATTGTAACCCAGGTATTCAAGAAGAGCCGAGTCATCCGTAAATGTACACGTTGCTTTGTTGTGGGCCTCAATTAAGGAGCTATATTTAAAGATTTGGGGCGTTTGAGATGCCCATAGGCGATCCCGCGGCGGTGTTTCCTGAATTATATTGTTTTCAGATACAAGTTTTATGGTATCTGTAACTGGCACGCTTGCTACAGCTGACCCTGTTAGTTTGGCTGTTTTTATTCCCTCGTTTATTAACGACTTACTTACGCAGGGCCTTGCACCGTCGTGTATTATGACCCAATCACATGGATTTAGTGATTTTAACCCGGTTCCGACAGACTCTTGCCTAGTATTTCCTCCAGCGTAAACTCCACTGACCTTTTCGAATTTATACTGTGAAATAAGATTTTGCCCTCTAGCTACAGAGGGTAGAGGTAGTATCAGAACTATCTCGGTTATTTCATGAGATTCCTGAAATGGCAGAATAGTATGACAAATTAATGGCTTGCCTAATAATTCTATAAACGTCTTGTCTTGGCCATTCATCCTCGCACTTTGGCCTCCGGCGACGATCACGACCCCGACAGTAGCAGACATAGGTGGAGTAACGTCCGTTATGTTCTGTTCATATGGGTTTGAGTTATGTTCTGGTTGGGTGAGCAAATATGATCCGTCCTGCCCCTGTCTGTAATACTCTTGTTACTGCAACGTATGTAAACGAGTTGATGTATGGCCGACCTCCTTCAACTACAACCATGGTTCCGTCGTCGAGGTATGCCACGCCTTGACCAGCCTCTTTCCCCTCTTGAATGATATGGACCTCTAATTCTTCTCCAGGTAGAACTATAGATTTTAAAGAGTTAGCCAACTCATTCACGTTTAAGACTTGAACACCTTGCACGTCAGCCACTCTGTTGAGATTGTAATCTGTGGTGAGGATGCCAGCATTCATAGATAAAGCTAGTTGTACTAATTGTGAATCAACTTCTATTCCGTCGCTGACCCCAACGTCTATTATCTCTAGCTGTATGTGCTCTTCCCTGCGTAACCTGCCGAGTATTTCTAGTCCTCTTCTTCCCCTGTTTCGCCGAAGTGGGTCACTGGAATCAGCGATGTGTCTAAGTTCATCTAATATAAATCTTGGTATTACAAAAGTGGCTTCCATGAATCCTGTTGTTAGTAAATCAGCGATTCGTCCGTCAATTATCACGCTGGTGTCTACAAGTACTTTTGCGGGAGTATTTGATCTTGAAATGCTTCTAGCATTAGCGGTTTCTAGTGATGGGAATATACTTTGGACATCTCGGGCCCGTTTTATCCCTATCCATATGCCAACTATCCCTAGAGTTCCGGTTAAGACCATTGGTATGATGATTTTAGGCCATCCGTCCAATGTGTAGAACGGGATCGAGAATAAGGATGCGACGATTAGTCCTAGTAATAGACCCAATATACCCGATAGCAATATAGACCCAGGAGAGTTGTTTACAGTGACTGTTATGTATCGAATCGGACGTAGGATGACATAAGGAGCTATTATGCCTCCTGTGATAGCTCCGGTAGCTGACAAAACTATGTTTAATGGCCAGTCAGGATGAAATAAACTGGGTGGTAATATTACATAAGTCGACAATTGCCAGCCCAACAGTGCACATACAATAGCTGCCGCCAATCGTATAGCTACCTTTGCAACCAATCATCACCTCTGAAGTTTTCCAGAATTATTAATTCTTTTCGGATTATATAAAAATCTGTTCGATTATTGCATCTTTGAGTCGAATATTCGCATATTATATATGATATGGAAATACTTAGTATTATTGGATGCTAGATGGATAAGGTAGACACATTTGCAATTTCACGTGCTGTACGCGGAGCCAATGTTATTGAGATTAATTATAGAAAACTGATATAGTTCGTATTGTCAGTCTAGGTGGCACAGAAGTTCATTGAACCGTTACGTATCTAATTTAAGATTGTTTGTGGAGATGTTTCAAATGGCAGAATTAACCTTGGCGTATAAATCGCGGAGTTACAGTACTGGTTCGGTGGGACGTGCTATATGCAATTCACGCAACCACCATTGGGTTGCCGATGACGCAGGTGGTGAAGAAGTCGGAGCTGGAGAGTTGTTTTTCGCCGGTATAGCTGCTTGTGCTGTGAATATGGTAGAGAGGATGGCCAAGCAAGATAGTATAGAGTTGAATTGGATGGATGTTAGTGTGGAAGCATACAGGGATCCTGAAAAAGAACAAGGCGAAGTTACACTTTATGATGACGTGCGAGTCCACTTCGAGATGTGGGGAGTAGAGGAAGATGAAGCCCACAATTTGATTGAATTGTGGAAAAGCCGTTGACCGCTATATGGTTCGGTTGCCGTGGCAACCCCAAATACAACGGTAACATCAGAAATATATCCTCATAATCATTAGTTAGGTATTGTAATTGGACCGGTATTTTTTAGTTTGTCGGAATGTGTAGTATTATTAAAATATATTGAAATAGTAGGTGTGTAGAGGAGGATCATGGTCATGGATAATACACTGATTAAGCGATTAGAGGAGCGAATTCAGACAAAGTCTTTGTTGCTTCATCCTTATTACCAAGCTTGGCAAGCAGGACAATTAACTATTGAAGATCTCCAGATTTATGCGGAGCAATATTACTTCTTTGAAGCGAATTTTCCGCGATATCTAAGTGCTATTCATTCAAAGTGCGAGGATCGGGAGGTTCGTCAAAGTATATTGGATAATCTTTGGGATGAAGAACATGGAGATTATAACCATAGAGCTATGTGGTTAGATTTCTGCGGGGGATTAGGCTTAGATAAGTCTAAAGTCGAATATTCTGAGATTATGCCTTCTACACAGCATTTACTAGATATATACTCAAATACTTGTGATAAAGGGACCTTTCAAGAAGGGCTAGCGGTTATGTACGCATACGAAGCGCAAGTACCAGAAATAGCTTTAGACAAAATGAAGGGTTTAAAAGAATTTTATGGGCTAGATGACTCTTCATCCCTAAAATTCTTTGAAGTGCATAGCATATTGGACGAAGATCACTCTGACAGGGAAGCTGAAGCGATTGCAAACACATCAGATTTCTGTGAACCCGAAGTGGAGGCAGCCCTGCAATCAGCATTGGAAGCTTGGTGGGGATTCCTCGATGGTATGGAGGAAAAACGACAGACTTTGATGCATGCTGCCGACTAGATAAATAAGTCTGGCTAGATTAACACCGTTCTGGGATAATCTCCCGGAGCGGTGTTTTTTTCTGCTATATTGAAAAGTAGGCTGTATTCCCGTCGCAATATACAAATTAATCTAGCAAATTAACCTATAGGAAGTGTCCTGATGAATATTTGTTCATTTTTACCCAGTGCAACGGAAATAGTATACGTCTTGGGTTTGGAAGACGAATTAAAAGGCGTTACACATGAGTGCGACTTTCCTCCCGGTGCTAAAGAAAAGCCGTGGGTGGTAAGGAGTGTATTTGACGGGCTCGAACCGACGAGTGGTGAGATTAATCAAGTTATATCTCAAAGACTTGAACAGGGTCTTGGGATATATGAAATAGATGAGGATGTATTTGTTGCCTCTGAACCTGATTTGCTTATAACGCAGGCTATCTGCGAAGTTTGAGCTATATCTTCTCGGCAGGTCGCCGAGGCGTCATCCTTGCTTGGGACAAATCCCAAGGTATTATCCTTAGATCCTCAGTATATTAATGATGTTCTTGAGGATATTAAAAAAGTTGGTAGTTTAACAGGTAAAGAAGACAAGGCTTTTCAGATTACTCAACTGATGTCAGACAGGATAGAAAGTGTTAAATCAAGATGCGCATTGGTATTAGATAAACCTAAGGTTTTGTCGCTAGAATGGGTAGATCCACTCATGTGTGGTGGTCATTGGGTTCCTGAGATGGTTGAAATAGCCGGAGGAGTCAATTGCTTCGGAGACAAGGACACTGGTTCTTTCAAATTAGAATGGCAACAGATTTTAGAATCTAAACCGGATATTATAATATTTATGCCGTGTGGGTTTGACGTGAAACGAGGCTTGGAAGATGTAGCGATACTTGCAAATAAAGAAGGCTGGGCATCGTTACCGGCGGTAATGAACAATCAAGTTTATGTAATAGACGCCAGTGCCTATACCAGTAGATCAGGACCTAGATTAGTAACAGGTTTGGAGATAATGGCAGAGATGATACACCCTGAAATATTTTCCGGCTGTATTCCTGAATCTGGAGCTTTGAAATTATACGGAGACTTGACCAAGTTATAATCTTTGGCCATGGTTATTAGATGCAAAGAATCGGATAGTTCGATAACTAGTTTAACCGGTGCCCTTGAAATGGGTTACTTTTCTTGGATTGTTCGAGCATCATCTCATTGCCCTTCTGCAATATTGGAATAAGCTTTTGTAGTCTCTCTGTATAGGAATTGGTTTCTAGGAGGTTTTGTCGCAGTTCACCCGGTAATTCTATGCTCACTGTCATTGCTGATATAACTCGTAGGCACAATTCTTTCGCGTCATCTGGTAGCATGACGTTGGCATTCCATCCCCCTGCTATTGTTGCCTGATGCCCCAAGAAAGTTCTAAATTCTTGGTGGGTAGAAAGTAGAATGCTTTGTGGAACTGGATCTGATGACTCGTCTAGATATCTGACTAATCCAGTCATGTAAGGAACTTTATCAAGGATTTGTATTAGCTCAAAACGCCGTTCTCCAGTGGTAGATATATTGAGTCTTCCTTCCTGTAAAGTCTGGGAATTCGTAACACGTGTTGTAGTCCCTATTTTAAATGGCTCTGCCGGGTCTCCAACTTCCTGGCCCTCTTTGATCAACAGGATCCCAAAAGGTGTATTTTGTTCAATACAATGATTGATCATGGTCTTATAACGTTCCTCAAAGATATGCAGAGGCAGCTGCATTCCTGGAAATAAAACAATATTGTTAAGAGGAAATAGAGGAAGTTCTATTGGTTCATTGTCTGATATGTTCGGCTGTTCTTCCATGATGCGGTAGTATAGACGTTCATGATTATAGCCACAAGCTTAAGCCAGTGGCGTTTATGTAAGGACCTTCGTGTCCGTGCTAAAGACCTTGTATTGATAATAACAGTGTATATAATAGCGGATCATGTACGATCATTTTAGTTAATTATGGAGGTCTGATATGGGAGCCACTGAAACTATTTCACGATGGATAGTAGACACTACATATGAAGATATTCCACCTGAAGCAATAAGAGTAGCTAATGAGTCATGCTTTGATTTGCTAGGAGTTATCCTCGCTGGGTCTATGCAACCAGTAGGGGACATAATAAAACAGTATGTCAGTGATATGGGAGGTTCTTCTGAAGCAACAATATTGTCTTCAGGGGAAATGACCTCATTACCAAATGCCGCTCTGGCAAATGGGACTATGGGCCATGCTTTAGACTACGACGATTTTGGCGGCTTTGGACATCCGACCGTCGCTATTTTTCCAGCGTTGTTAGCTCTTGGTGAAAATATCGGCGCTACTGGAAAAGACTTGTTGGAGGCTTATGTAGTTGGCTGTGAAATAGGATTGGCTCTTCAACACACCACTAAGTATAACCAGATGGCTAAAGGGTTTCATGCCACAGCGGTTATAGGACGTCTAGCTTGTACCGCAGCGTGTTGTAAGCTCTTGAAACTAGATCAAGGTCAAATTGTTACAGCTCTGGGAATTGCTGGTTCTATGGCTGGAGGATTAATCCACAATTTCGGAACCATGACGAAACCTCTTCACGCGGGATTGGTATGTCGTGATGGTGTCACAGCAGCTCAATTAGCTCAAAGAGGCCTAACCTCTGGCCAGCAGATACTCGAACATCCTTTAGGGTATGCCACAACTATCCTAGGAGAAGGAATCTATGATCTAGATGATATGGCGGCCAACATGGGGAAACCATTTAGAGTGCAAGACGCTCTCATGATCAAAAAATATCCGTGTTGTGGTGGTAATCACGCTATGTTAGATAGCCTGTTTAGTTTAATGCGAGAGCATAACTTTACTTATGACGATGTAGAGAACGCTGAAGTAGATCAGTCATTTTTATCAATTGTGATGTTGTACGAAGAACCAGATGATGATCTAAAAGGAAAATTTAGCGCCAAGTATAATGTCGCTGCGGCATTGGTAGATGGTGAAGTCGGTGTAGATACTTTTAGCCAAGATAAAATAGATGATCCCAAAATCCAAGAGGCCATGGGCAAGGTGCGGAATAGAGTTATGGCTAAGGCGGAAGAGGGTTTGACAGATCATGGGCCAGGTCTTCCGATTAGAATTACCCTGAAAGATGGCCGTGTTATCGAGCATAGAACTGCGAGAGGAGATATTCTAGGAGCACAGGGGAATCCTTGGGGGATAGATAATATCAAGAACAAATTCAAGCAAAATGCTGGATTGGCTTTGCCTTCAGAACGAGTTGATCAGACTATTGATACGTGGGCAGATATTGGTCAGGTTTCAGATTTGGCGGATAATATCAGGAGAACCTTGGTAATATAAATCTGGTACATAACATAGATATACAAAAGGGAGGTT